>NZ_VIUG01000002.1:0-362301 GCF_007828255.1 Pseudomonas sp. SJZ078
CCTCTCCAGATATCTGCACTGCCAAGAGCTGTGAGAGCTTTTGCTGCCTTGAAAAAGAATGGCTAAATAAATCATCCAAGACAGTTGCTCCCACATTTCGTTTTGCGCTGTTCATAAAGCTTCTGTCACACCCGATTAACACGAGCATGCTCTAGTTTCCCCATTTGGGAGGAACACTATGAGTGAGTTCGACCTGGGCCGTCGCCGTGTGATGCAGGCCGTGGGGGCGGGGTTGTTGTTGCCGGGATTGGCGCCGGCGGTGATTGCCTCGGTCAAGGACCGGCCGGTACTGACTGATGGCGTACAGTCCGGTGACTTGCAGGGTGACCGGGTGATGATCTGGAGTCGCAGCGACCGTCCGGCGCGCATGGTGGTGGACTGGGACACCCGTAGCGGTTTCCTCAACCCCCGGCGCGTTGTCTCGCCACTGGCCGACAGCCGCAGCGACTTCACTGCCCGGGTCGAACTCACCGGCCTGCCGCCCGACCAGGCGATTTTCTACCGCGTCCATTTCGAAGACGCCCAGAGCGGCGTCGCCAGCGAGCCTTGGTTGGGTCATCTGCGCAGCGCGCCGCAGTTCAAGCGCGATATCCGTTTTGTCTGGAGCGGCGACACCGTCGGCCAGGGCTTCGGGATCAACCCGGACCTCGGCGGCATGCGCATCTACGAAGCCATGCGCCTGCGCCTGCCGGACTTCTTCATCCACAGCGGCGACACGATTTACGCTGACGGTCCGGTGCCGGCGCAGATCACCACGGAAGGCGGGCGCATCTGGCGCAACCTCACCACCGAAGCCAAGAGCAAGGTGGCCGAGACGCTGGACGAGTATCGCGGCAACTACCGCTACAACCTGATGGACGAAAACGTGCGGCGTTTCAACGCCGAGGTGCCGCAGATCTGGCAGTGGGACGACCATGAGGTGGTCAACAACTGGTCGCCGGGCAAGCAGCTGGACGAGCGCTACCAGACCCGGGATATCGGCACCCTGGTGGGCCGCGCACGCCAGGCCTGGCTGGAATACGCGCCGATGCGCTTGCAGAAGGCCGATGGCGGTGGGCGGATCTATCGCAGGCTCGCCTATGGGCCGATGCTGGATGTGTTCGTGCTCGACATGCGCAGCTACCGCGAAGCCAATGATGCCAACCTCGGCGCGGCCAAACCGTTCCTCGGTCGCGAGCAGTTGGATTGGCTCAAGCGCGAGTTGAAGCAATCCCGCGCTCAATGGAAAGTCATTGCCGCCGACATGCCCATCGGCCTGGGTGTGCCCGACGGCGAAGTCAGCCCCGGTGTGCCACGCTGGGAAGCCGTCGCCAATGGTGACCCGGGCCAGGCCCAGGGCCGCGAAGTGGAAATTGCCGAACTGCTCGGCTACCTGCGCAAGCAGCAGGTGCGCAACTACGTCTGGCTCACCGCCGATGTCCATTATTGCGCCGCCCACCACTATCACCCGGAACAGGCCGCGTTCCAGGATTTCGAACCGTTCTGGGAGTTTGTCGCCGGGCCGCTGAACGCCGGCAGCTTTGGACCCAACGTCCTGGACAAGACCTTCGGTCCCGAAGTGGTGTTCCAGAAAGCGCCCCCGGCCCAGAACACCTCGCCGTTTGCCGGTTATCAGTTCTTTGGCGAGGTGAACATCGACGGGCAGAGCGGGGAGATGAGCGTGGTATTGCGAGATCTGGAAGGGGTGGCGGTGTTCGAGAAAAAACTGCAGCCGGTGTGATCTGCAGATCACAGGGGGACCTTGTGGGAGCGGGCTTGCTCGCGAAGGCGTCGTGTCAGTCATGCATCTATCAACTGATACACCGCTTTCGCGAGCAAGCCCGCTCCCACAAAGGGAAACAGGGTTGTTGGTCAGTAAACATCCCGCCGATACCGCCCCTGCTCGATCAGCCGCTCCACTTCCTCAGCCCCCAGCACATCGTTGAGCACCTGATCCACCCCTGACGCCATGCCCTGCAAGCTGCCGCAGACATAGATCACCGCCCCATCGGCCAGCCATTGCTTGAGCAGCGCAGCGGACTCGCGCAGGCGGTCCTGGACGTAGATTTTCTGTTGCTGATCCCGGGAGAACGCCAGGTCCAGGCGTTCCAGGTCGCCGCAGGTCACCCACTCCTGAAGCTCATCGCGGCAATGGAAGTCATGCTCGCGCTGGCGCTCGCCAAACAGCAGCCAGTTGCGTTGCGGGCCTTCGGCGACGCGGGCCTTGAGCAGGCTGCGCAGGCCAGCCAGCCCGGTGCCGTTGCCCAGCAGGATCATCGGCACGCCCTGGGGCGGCAGGTGGAAGCCGCTGTTGCGTCGAACCCGCAGGCTGATGGCGCTGCCCAGCGGGGCATATTCGGTGAGCCAGCCGGAGCCGATGCCCAGGCTGCCGTCGGCATGGCGTTCCTGACGCACGATCAGTTCCAGCACGCCATCGGCCGGGATCGAGGCGATGGAATATTCACGCAGCGCCAGCGGGGCCAGCGCGTCCAGCAGTGCCTGGGCGTGCAGGCCCACCAGATGGGCGCGGTTTTCCGGCAACTGACGGGTCGCCAGGGCCTGCTCCAGGTGTTGCGGCAAGCCGTCGACCTGGACGCGCGCATTGCCGGCGATACCCAGGCCCTCGAGGAAATGCTCGATGGCCAGCAGGTCGTTGCGCGGTAGTATCTCCACCAGGTCACCGGCCAGCCAGCTGCTTGGCCCAGGGGCGCTGAGGCCCAGCAGATACACGCCCGAGCCACTGCTGTCGGGGTTGAGCAAGGTGCGCTGGCTGAGCGTCCAATGCTCGAAATCGGGGGCTTTCCAGGTGTCCGCCGGCGCCTGTCCGGTCAGTTCGGCCAGTTGCTGTTGCCAATGACGCAAGGCATAAGGGTCGCCGCTGTCGACTTCCACCGGAGCGAACAGAGTCTTGCCGCCGTGCTCCGCCAGCCAGGTGTGCAGGCGTCGAGCGAAACCGCAGAAGTTGTCGTACTGCCGGTCGCCCAGGCCCAGCACCGCATATTGCAGGCGCTCCAGGCCCAGGGGGCGACCCAACACCTTTCGCTCGAAACTCCGGGCGCTGTCCGGTCCTTCGCCGTCACCGAAGGTACTGACCACAAACAAGGCGTGGGTGGAGTTGCTCAGGTCCTGCTCGCTGACACCGGCCAGTGGTTGGACATTCACCGGCAGCCCGGCGGCCTGGAGCTGGCCGGCGGTCTGCCACGCCAACTGTTCGGCAAAGCCGCTCTGGCTGGCAAAGCCGATCAGCCACGCGGGCGCGTCGCCGTGGCTGGCCGCCAGCCCTTGGCGCGCCTGGCGGGCTTGACGTTTCTTGCGGCGGCGGTCCAGGTACAGTAACCAACCGGTGATGAAGAACAGCGGCATGGTCAGCGCCGCCACCGTCACCAGGATCCGCCCGATCAGGCCGAAATAGCTGCCGACATGCAGGGCATAGACGCTGGTCAACAGTTGCGCCTTGAGGCTCTTGTCGCTGTAGCGGCTGTGGCGGCTGACGACGCCGGTGGCCGGGTCGAGGATGATCTGGTTCAGTGCCCGATCATGGGGCGAATCCTTCAACAGGTAGAACACCGTCGCCGGCTGCCCGGCCACCGGCGGCAGGCGCACATTGTAGGACGCCAGGTCCGGGCCGGCGGCGCTGTAGATGCTGCTCCACATGGCCCGGTAATCGGCCACCGGCGGCGGGCCTTCAGGCGCGGGGCCGCGGTTGCGCACTCGTTCTTCCTTCGGCGAGTCGGAGAGCAGGTGGGTCACGCCTTTGTTATACCAGTCGTAGGACCAGGTCAGCCCGGTCAGGGCCGCCAACAGGTAGAACACCAGGCACCAGGTACCGGCTACCGAATGCAAGTCCCAGTTGAAACTGCGGCCTTTCTTCTTCCAGTCGAGGGTCAGCCAGGCACGCCAGCTTCGCCACTGGCGCGGCCAACGCAGGTACAGTCCGGACAGGCAGAAAAACACCAGGATCAACGTGCAGGCTCCAGTGATCTGCCGGCCTACGTCGTCCAGGGCCAGGATGCGATGCAGCTTGAGCAGCAGGCCGAAAAAGTCCTGGCCCGCCACATCGCCCATGAATTGAGCGTTGTACGGGTTGAAGTAGCGCATGGGCCCGCGCTTTTCCCCCGGCGGCGCGGCGAAGATCGCCCGTGCGGCATTGCCGCTGTCGGTCTCGACCCAGAGCATGGCCACGGATTTACCGGCGGCGGCTTCGATCTGTTCCACCAATTCGGCGGGCGGCAGGACACCGGCCGGTTGTTTCTCCACCGTCAGCACCTGCGGGTTCAGCGCCCGCAGGATCTCGTCCTGGAACGACACCGCCGCACCGGTAATGCCCATAAACGCCAGGACCAGCCCGGCACTGATGCCGAAAAACCAGTGCAACTGGAACAGGGTTTTCTTCAACACGTCGCCCGCCTTTCATTCAGTACTGTTCATCACGGCGTGCATTATGCCGTGTGTTATCGAGAAGCATTCATAAACACACATAAAAGCCCCGCTCATGAAGATGGGCGGGGCTTCTATGGGTGGTCAGCGATGGCGAGTCAAACCCTGTGGGAGCGAGCCTGCTCGCGATGGCGGCATGTCAGACGATAGTGTGGTCGACTGATCCACCGCTATCGCGAGCAGGCTCGCTCCCACAGGTGACCGCATCACGGCCCCAGCCATTTGCGATCAGAAATGGAAATTGGTGCTCAGCAACGCCGTTCGCCCCGCCGCCTGGTTGGCAAAGTGGTTTCCGAGCGCCTTGTCGTAGTAGGTTTCGTCGGTCAGGTTCTGTACGTTGAGTTGCAGGTCCAGGTGCTTGCTGACCTTGTAGGCGGCCATGGCGTCATAGCGCACGTAGGAGTCGACCATCGTGGTGTTCGCCACGTTGCCGAACACGTCGTCGACGTAGAAGGCGCCGCCGCCGATGCTCAGCTTCGAAGTGAGTGCGTAGGTGGTCCAGACACTGGCGCTGTTCTTCGGCGTATTCGGCAACTGGTTGCCGTTGGTGACGCTCAACGGGCCGCCATCGACCTGTTCGCTGTCCAAGTAGCTGTAGCCGGCGAACACTTGCCATTTGTCGGTGATCTTGCCGCTGGCCGAGAGTTCGAGGCCGTCGACACGGGTCTTGCCGGCGTTCTCATAAGTCGTGGTATCGACCTGGACCCGGGCGTTCTCTTTCTCGGTGCGGAAGACTGCGGCGGTCAGCGAGAGGCGACTGCCCAGCAGGTCCCATTTGGTGCCGATCTCGTAGTTCTTGGTGGTTTCCGGCTCCATGTCACTTGCCAGCAGGTTGCCGTTGCGGTCCGGCGTACCGCCCAGCGGATTGCCTTCGATGCCTTCGCCGACCATGTTGCCCGGCGGTGTGGCCGAAGTGGCATAGGACGCATAGACGCTGCCGTTGTCGGCCGGTTTCCAGACCAGGCCCAACTGGCCGGTGACGAATTCACTGACATCGTCGCCCTTGGACGTGGTGGTACCGGCGGCGTTGTAGGTCTTGTACTTTGTGTCGAAATGATCGTAGCGCAGGCCCATGTTCACCAGCCATTGCGGTGTCAGCTCCAGAGTGTCGAACGCATAGAGCGCGCGGGTGACGCTGGTGGTGTCGGTGCCGGCATAGTTGCGGGCGATGGTGCCGTTCCACGGATCGTCCGGGTTCGGGTTGGACAACGAGGTGCAGTTGAAGCCACTCGACGAACCGATCATTGACGGGGTGCAGTTGGTGTTCGCGGCGGCGGTGCTCGCTACGGTGTCGGTGTTGACGGCGTAGGAAGATTTTTCACCTTTCTCGCGGCTCAGCTCGATGCCGGTGGAGAAGCTGTTCTTGAACCCGGCGACGTAGAAGTCACCAAACAGGTCGGTCTGGTTGGTGGTGGTGTCGACGTTGCTGACCCGGCTGTTGGCTCGACGCCAGACCGTCCCGTTATTGACGTTGCCTTTGCTGTCGTCGGGTTGGGTCAGGATGTAGTCCTGCATGCTGGAGCCATGGCGCAAGGTGTTCTTGACCGTCAGTGCATCGCTCAGGTCGTGTTCGATGGCGAAGGTCGCCGTGTCGACGCGGGTCTTGCGGAAGTCGCGGTCGGTGAGGCCATAGAAGTTGCTGCTGTCGCCGCCGTCGTTGGGCTTGTCCGGGTTGGACTTGGTGCGGTCGGTCGTTCTTCCTGAAGCTGGCATGCTGTAAGGGATGCCCGCGTCCGGCAGATCATTGCTTTCGAGATGGTAGTAGTCGAGGTTGACCCGGGTGTCCGTGCCGAGGCCGAACGCCAGCGATGGGGCGATGCCCCAGCGGTCGTTATTGACCTTGTCGCGGCCGGCGACGTTGTTCTCGTGGCTCATCAGGTTGAGGCGGCCGGCGGCGCTGTCGCTGAACTGATAGTTGCCATCCAGGGTGTAGCGCTGGGTCTGGTCCGAGCCCCAGGTGAAGCCACCATCGAAGCTGTCGCCCAGGTGGGCCTTCTTGCTCACCAGGTTGATGGTGCCACCTGCCGCGCCACGACCACCGATGGCCGAGTTCGGGCCTTTGCTGACTTCAATGGATTCAATGGCGAAGATCTCGCGGCTTTGCGAGCCAGTGTCGCGCATGCCATCCAGGTAGGTGTCGCCTTGAGCATCGAAACCGCGGATGAATGGACGGTCACCCTGGGGATTGCCGCCTTCACCGGCGCCGAAAGTAATGCCCGGCACGGTACGCAGGGCATCCTGCATATTGAGCGCGCCGGTGTCCTTGAGCACTTGCTGGGGGATGACGGTCACCGAGCGCGGGGTGTCGACCAGCGGTGCGGTGTATTTCGGGGAAGAGGCTTTTTCGACTTGATAGGAGGTCGCGTCCTGGGCTTCGCCGGTGATGCTGGTGGCATCCAGGGCAATGGCCTCGCGCGGGGATTTCTCATCGGTATTCTCCGCCGCCTGGGCCAACTGGGCTGCGGACGTCGCACTCAGCGCGACGCCAATGGCGGACGCCAGCAGACGGGGCGATTGGACCGGTAATTGTGGTGATTGACGCGACATGAAGGTTGCCTTCCCCAAGGTTTCGAGGCCGCGGAATATAGGGTAAACGTGTATTTGTATCAATTGCGAAATATTGCTATTTGATAGGAATTTACGTTCTTTACAATTGGCTCTCACTCCTTGGGCTCCCGTCACACACAATGGGGTTGTGCACAGACAATAAGAATCACTACCATTGGCGTCCCGTTTTTATCCACAGGCTTGATCCCATGCTGCTGCACATTCCCGGTGTGTTTTCTCCTGAAGAAGTGCAGCGCATCCGCGAGGCGCTGGAACAGGCCGAATGGGCAGACGGAAAGATCACCGCCGGTTATCAGTCGGCCAAGGCCAAGCACAACCTGCAATTGCCCGAGGGCCATCCCCTGGCCAAGGAAATCGGCGCCGCGATGCTCGAACGGTTGTGGGGCAACCCGTTGTTCATGTCCGCCGCGATACCGCACAAAGTCTTCCCGCCGCTATTGAACTGCTACACCGCTGGCGGCAACTTCGACTTCCACATCGATAATGCCGTGCGCCAACCCAAGGGCAGCGCCGAACGGGTGCGCACCGATCTGTCGGCCACCTTGTTCTTCAGCGATCCACAGAACTACGACGGCGGCGAGCTGGAGATCCAGGACACCTACGGCTCCCAACGGGTCAAGCTGCCGGCCGGAGACATGGTCTTGTATCCGGGCACCAGCCTGCACAAGGTCAACCCGGTGACCCGTGGTGCCCGCTATGCGTCGTTCTTCTGGGTCCAGAGCCTGGTGCGCGAGGACAGCCAGCGCGCGCTGCTGTTCGAGATGGATGGGGCGATCCAGGCGTTGACCCGCGACGTGCCGGATCACCCTTCGTTGATTCGCCTGACTGGCACCTACCACAACCTGTTGCGCCGCTGGGTCGAGGTGTAGAGGGTGGATGTTCGTCTGCGCCGCAAGGAAGTGCTCGACGGCGAGCGTCTCAAGGCCATGCTGGATGAAAGCCCGGCGCGGGCGGCTCAGGCGATCCTGCTCGCGGCGGGCGAAGGCGTGCTCGATGCCCAGGCGTTGCTGGGGCAGATCCTGCTCGATGGCCAGGGCATCGCCCGGGATCCGGTACTGGCGGTACGTTGGTTCGACATTGCCGCGCGGCGCGGGCATCCGATGGCGCGCAACATGCTGGGGCGTTGCCATGAACACGGTTGGGGTTGTGTCGCTGATGCCAGCGTCGCCGCCCGGCATTATCGCCAGGCCGCCGAAGCGGGACTGGACTGGGCGATGTACAACTACGCCAACCTGCTGGCGACCGGCCGGGGCGTGCCTCGGGATCAGGCGCAGGCATTGAGTCTCTATCGCCGTGCCGCCGAACTGGGCCACGCCAAGTCGATGAACCTTCTGGGGCGCTACCTGGAGGACGGGTGTTTCTGTCCGGCCGATCCGCTGGCGGCTGCCCGATGGTATCGACGTTCGGCCGAAGGCGGCGATTTTCGGGGGCAGTTCAGTCATGCGGCAGTGCTGGCGGGGGAGGGGCTCATTGACGAGGCCCTGGGCTGGTTGCGCAAGGCGCTGGCCACCGGGAACGTGAATTTCCTGCGAGTGAGCGGTGAATCATTGTTGCAGGCCCCTCACCCAGAGATTCGCGCCATGGCGCATGTTTACCGACTACGTTTCTTGCAACTGAACCAATAGTGTCATCAATTCCCGCTGGTTACTTTAGGTTCAGGAAAAGCGCGGTTAACGCTTGGTAATGACTGAATGTTCATCATTGGCTCAGCGCTTGTCTGGGCTGACGAGTGATTGTCTTGTTTTCTAATATTTGAAGAGTAGTGGACGTGCGCGCAACTGCTTTAGAGTCATTTGGCGCGACAGGTAATTATGTTTGTGATTTTTTACTCTGATTACCATCAGCGAAACTTCAATATTATTTTAGAAGACAGGAAGTCTACGATGGAATTTAACTTGGACGATAAGATCGTTGAGGCCGCCATGCAGGCGCCCAAGGTTTTTGTAGAGGCGTCTCTGGGCAGCGGGCGCGAATATAACCGGGAGCCCGGCATACAACTTACCAAAGAGCAGATCGTCAGTTTGCGCAGGTATGAAGTGCTCGGCTTGTCGCTACCTTACCGTTATAACGATGTTGTGGCTTATTTGAATTATGGCGCAGGCGATGATGGCGGTCTTGGGCTGACAGCCAGGGATTTTTTGCGTACGTTCACAGTGACCTATGACCATGCCAAGCGTTGGGCGCCGTTGCGTCGGGAGATCATGCTGACGGGCACTCATCTGAAATTATTTGCCGAAAAGATTATCGAGAATGGCGAAGGGATTGTTGAGGTTTATGAGGACAGTGAAATATCGAAACATCTCCGGGAACATGGAATCAGCACCGTAGAGGGTTACCTGCAGCTCAAGCTCAAACACCCCGGCCTCCCCGACGTGACGCTGCCTTCGGGGGATATTCCAGAGATCAAGTACTACCTCAATGCCATGCTTGCCGATGTGAAGGATTGCCAGGCGAAGGCAGAAAGTGTCAGGTCGGAGCTGGACCGCTTCGGCACGGACCTGCGGGAAAAGGTGCTGCCGGAGGTCAAGCTGCGATTGAAAGCGGTGAGCGAGAACTCCTATCGGCAGGAAGTTCAAGTGCTTCAGGATGATATCGACCAGCGCGCTGCAGAACTCGATGAGCTCAACAAGAAATACGACCAGATGGTGAAGGAAGCGATTATTGCAGCGGCCTCCCTTAATGTTGGTGGACTGATTCTTGGCATTTATCAAGGGGTCCAGGCCGAGAAAATACGCAATCAGCGCAAACAACTGAAGGAAGTGCAGGATATTGCCATCCAGAAAATGGCCAGCAAAAGCCAGACACTCAGTTCTTTGAATCGCGTGCGAGGTGACCTGCAGAACCTGAGTGCCGTTACGATTGAAGCTGAAGTGGCCACCCAGAACCTCATGCTGGTATGGGAAGCGCTCGGCTTATATATCACTTCCTCGGTAAAGGAGGTGGATAAGATCAATGACGCCGTGAGCTTGAGGGGATTTATCCGCAACGTGAAAAAAGTGTTCACGCCCTGGCGGGATATCCGTACCAGTTCCGATGCATTGCTTGCCGTATTTGCAGAAGCTCAACGGGAGTACGAAATGAGTAATTTGATGTCAAGGAGGATGGGGCGAATGATGTTGAGGAGCACCGATTATCCGGCTCTTGAGGTAATGGCGCTACGCAGTCATAACTCGAATGTTCAGAACTCCAGCGTTCGGGCACAGATGCTGTTCCAAAGGCATGCTTATCTGCCGGGTGTAGTAGAGAGAATGACAAGCCTGGCACTTATGATTGACAGTACGACCTTTGGTTTGCGCAGCCGTGCGCAGACAACGATGTATGTATTGGACCGGGCACTGGGCAACCTCAAACAGATTCAGGAGGATTTTGAAAACGCCCATGACAAGAATGAACTACATGAAATTTCCAAGGAAATGGAAGATGAGCTTCATGAGGTGTTCGTTGCCATTGCCCAGCAGACCCGCGAATTGAAAACACTCCAGGTCGACCTTGGCGCCCGCTATGACAAGAGCGCCTCGGCGCAATGGATCGCCACACTGGAGCAAGACCGGGCATTTGCAGAAGATCAAAAAAACAAGGCTGAGGCCAAGCGAGCCGAGTTGGACTCGCAGATGAAATCGGTTGCCGATGCGATTGCGTTGATTGAAAGAAGCGGCGTGGAAAAAATCGGTCAGCAGGCTCAGTTGACTGTGGATAACCTGATGGCGATGGGCATGGCGCCTCCCCAGGTGCAGGTTGCAATGCTGGCCATGGAGACGCTGAAGAAAACGCTCTCCGGCATCGCCGAAACCATTTCCTATCTCAACATGCTTGCCGGGTACAGCCGGCTTCAGGAAAGGGCCAGGCAACTGCGCCTGGAGACAGAGGCGTATACCAGGGACATCACCTTGATCCAGGGCAAAGTCGAACTGGTTCAGACACTAGACGCATTGGACAGTGGACGTGGGAGTTTTCTTAAGGAGTTCCTGAATATCGTTGCGGTGTTTGAACAGTTCACGGGCGTTTTCCAGCAGGATAAATCACAACCTGTCGAGGCGCGCGTGCGCGCCGTATGTGGCCTTATCCCAGGCATGATCAACCATTTGCGCCCCCTCCGCGAATAACCCACGCATCGGAGCGGAGTCTTCCTGACCGCAATGGACATTCCCATTAATGAAGCGATGGCGGACCCGTGTCTGCCATCGCCAAGGGCAGCCTATGGATCAACTTGGCCATGAATGGACGAGGGCACAGCGAAAGACTCTGGATCGCTACGCTCGCTTCCTGGGTTCCCTGCGCTCGATCTTGAATAACATTTCGGTCGTTCTTGAACGGCGTCGAAGTGCGGGTCATCAGCCATCCGTGCCGGCGATGGATTCAAGGTGGAACAACGCATTCTTCAACGGACAGTATCTATCGGCGCTCTGGGGCTACGTCAATGCTCTCGACATTTCCTTGAAAAAGGATGTGGAAGTACTGGCGGTGTTCAGCCGGGATGCTCTCGACGTCACCGCGCGGTTCTCCAGAAGGGAAGCGATTGAACAGGTGGATTTCAGACTGTTCAATTTGTCCCGTTCAGCGCGATGGTTGCTGGCGCCTCCGACAAAGGTAGAGGACCTGACCCATGAGCTTCACCTGCGCTTTATCAACCACAGAAGCGCGATCAGACAGTGGGTGTTTCGTTTCGATGAGCTGTATCGAGAGTCACTCGGGTTGAGCCCGGTGTTCATCAGCGCCATGGATCATCGCGCTTGTCGTTGCCACACCCAACCGAGCGTGGCGCAGATGTTATTTCAAGAAGCGGTTACCACACCCGCCTGGGACCTGGTTTATTCCTCTCGGGACGCTTCGATCAGGGCGGTGGAATACAAGGCCGACATTGCCTTGTTGTTCAAGGAATTCAATAGCCTGATTGGGCAGATGGGCGTGTTCGCGCAGGATTTATATCGGCGTATGGAGGACGTGGTCCTGACCCTCAGGCGCGCGAGCTACGCAGTGCGGCTGGGAGAACTGAATTCAAGATTGAGCGCTGTCATGAATGCGCTGGGTCAATGCATGGCGCTGCTGGAGAATTTCGAGACCTGGCTGCGCAAATAAAAAAGGTCCATGCACGCTGCATGGACCCTCTTATCGACAGATCGCGTTATACGTAGAACGACTTCAGCGGCGGGAAACCATTGAATTCCACGGCGCTGTAGCTGGTGGTATAGGCGCCGGTCGACAGCCAGTACAGGCGGTCGCCGATGGCCAGGTTCAATGGCAGGCCGTACTTGTAGTTCTCGTACATGATGTCGGCGCTGTCGCAGGTTGGACCGGCAATGACCACTTCTTCCATCTCGCCTTTCTTCTCGGTCCAGATCGGGAACTTGATGGCTTCGTCCATGGTTTCGATCAGGCCGGAGAATTTGCCCACGTCGGTGTAGACCCATCGCTCGACGGCGGTACGGGATTTACGGGCGACCAGCACCACTTCGCTGACCAGGATACCGGCGTTGGCAATCAGCGAACGGCCCGGCTCGAGGATGATTTCCGGCAGGTCGTCGCCGAAGTCTTCCTTGAGGAAGCGGATGATTTCCTCGGCGTAGGTTTCCAGGCTGTTGGTGCGGGTGATGTAGTTGGCCGGGAAGCCGCCGCCCATGTTGATCAGTTTCAGCTCGATGCCGTCTTCTTCCTTGAGGCGCTCGAAGATCACCTTGACCTTGGCGATGGCGGCGTCCCAGACGCTGATGTCGCGCTGTTGCGAGCCGACGTGGAACGAGATGCCGTACGGCACCAGGCCCAGGTCGCGAGCCAGGATCAGCAGATCCATGGCCATGTCGGTCTGGCAGCCGAATTTGCGCGACAGTGGCCAGTCAGCGGTGGTCGAGCCTTCGGTCAGGATGCGTACGTAGACTTTCGAACCCGGCGCTGCCTTGGCGATGTTGCGCAGGTCGGCTTCGGAGTCGGTGGCGTACAGGCGCACGCCCTTGTCGTAGAAGTAGCGGATGTCCCGGGACTTCTTGATGGTGTTGCCGTAGCTGATCTGGTCGGGGGTTACGCCCCGGCTCAGGACCTTGTCCAGCTCATAGATCGAGGCAATGTCGAAGTTCGAGCCTTTTTCCTTGAGCAGGTCGATGATTTCCACCGCCGGGTTGGCCTTGACGGCGTAGTAGACCTTGGCGAATTCGAAACCGGCGCGCAGGTCGTCGTAGGCCTGGGAGATCATCGCGGTGTCGATCACCACGAACGGGGTTTCCTGCTTGTCGGCGAACGCCTTCATTTTCTGAAAGGTTTCGCGCGCGAAATAATCTTCGACCTGGATCGACATACGTTGGGACTCCTACTGGCAAACATCAGGATCAATGGGTTTGAGGGCAAGCTGCCCCCGTGAACGTCCTCCGTATCCCCACTTTGGTTCGCCTACTTCCCAAGGCATGTCGCCGAAAGCAAAAAGGCCATGGGCTGCGTGCTGCCCTTGGCCTTGCTGTCTCGTCGTCAGTACTTGAGCCGGATGGATCGTTTCCAGCATGGACGTTCGGCGCGAACTTTAGGGCGTGAGGGGCCTGAGATCAACTAAAAATGTCGCGTTTTTGCACACATCCGTCGTGCGGTCCGCGACAGCTCTTGATGTAACCGACCTGTGTGACGGATTGATGTTCCCCTGGATGAGTGTTTGGAACCGCTGATGTGGCTTCTGCCCTCGCCACAAGAGCAAAAAGCCAATCTCCCGGGTAGGGAGTGATCAGAAATCAAGCCTGCGCGATCTCGGCCGGCGACACGATGCTGGTCTTGCCCCCACGGGACTTGCCGGAGCTCAAGTACTCAGCAATCGACTCCTGGGTCACCTCGCCGAGGAACACCCGCTCGGCGTCCATCACCGGCAGCCACGAGCGGTTGAACTCGTACATGCGCGACAGCAGGATCCGCAAGTGCTCGTCGTAGGCCGCCGTGGCATTGAATTCCCGCAGGAATTGCCCGCAAGTGCCGGTCTGGCGGTGCAGATCGCGACGGCGCACGTAGCCCAGGGCCTTGTTCTCGGCACAGGTGACCACCACGTAGCGACGGTCATGCTCGTCCATCAATTCCAGCGCCTCGGCCACCGGGGTTTCCGGGCTGACCGAGGGGGCGTTGTCGGCCGCGTCCTCGGCCTTGACCAGCAACAGCCGTTTGAGGGTGCTGTCCTGGCCGACGAAATTGCTGACGAACTCGTCGGCCGGATGCGCCAGCAAGGTGTCCGGGTGGTCGCACTGGATCAGCTTGCCGGCGCGGAAGATCGCGATCTTGTCCCCCAGCTTGATGGCTTCGTCGATGTCGTGGCTGACCATGATTACGGTCTTGTTCAGTGCCCGTTGCATCTCGAAGAACTCGTTCTGGATCATCTCGCGGTTGATCGGGTCCACCGCGCCGAAGGGTTCATCCATCAGCAGCAACGGCGCATCGGCCGCCAGGGCGCGGATCACGCCGATCCGTTGCTGCTGGCCGCCCGACAGTTCACGGGGGTAGCGATGCAGGTACTGCTTGGGTTCGAGCTTGATCATGTTCATCAGTTCGCGGGCGCGGTCGTGGCATTTCTGCTTGTCCCAGCCGAGCAGCTTCGGCACTACCACGATGTTCTCCTCAATGGTCATGTTCGGGAACAGGCCGATCTGCTGGATCACGTAGCCGATGTTGCGACGCAGGGTCACCTCGTCGAGGCCGGTGGTGTCTTCACCATTGATCAGCACCTTGCCCGAAGTGGGCGGGATCAGCCGGTTGATCATCTTCAACGTGGTGCTCTTGCCGCAGCCCGACGGCCCGAGGAACACGCAGATCTCGCCTTCGTTGACGATCAGGTTCACCGAGTCCACGGCCTTGACGTCCTTGCCGTTGCTCTTGAAGGTTTTGCTGAGGTTTTGAAGTTCGATCATTTTAATAGCCCTTTTGGAGTCAGCGAGCGTTGCAGCCATTGCAGAAGCAGGTCGGCGAAGATGGCCAGGAGGCTGACCAGCACGGCGCCGACGATCAGCATCGACATGTCGCTGCGGCTGATGGAAGCGAGAATGAGCACGCCCAGGCCACCGGCGCCGATGGTGGCGGCGATGGTCATGACGCCGATGTTCATGACCACGGCGGTGCGCACGCCGGCGAGGATCACGGGTACAGCGATGGGCAGTTCGACCATGCGCAGGCGCTGGCCGAAGGTCATGCCGATGCCGCGGGCGGCTTCCCGGATGCCCGGTTCCACGCCGGTAAGGGCCAGGTAGGTGTTGCGCATGATCGGCAACAGCGAATAGAGAAACACCGCGGTAATCGCCGGCATCGGCCCCAGGCCCTGGCCGAACTTGGAATAGAACGGCAATAACAGGCCGAACAGGGCAATCGATGGGATCGTCAGCAGCACTGTCGCGCTGGCCTGCAAGGGGCCGGCGAGCGCCGGGAAGCGGGTCATGAAGATCCCCAGCGGCACGCCGATGACAATCGCCAGGGTCACGGCGATGCCCACCAGGGTGATGTGCTGCCAGGTCAGGTGCATCACCTGCTGCCAGTCGAGATGGGAAAAGGCGTTCAACAGTTCCATGGCTTTTTCCTCAGTCGATGGGGTGCTGGCGCAAGAAGTCGGCGGCCACCACGGAAGGGCTTTCATGGTCGACGTCCACGCGGGCATTGAGCTGGCGCATGGTTTCGTCGTCGAACAGCTCGGCCAGCGGTTTGAGTTGCGCGGCCAGTTGCGGATGGGCGTCGAGGAATGCCTGGCGCACCACTGGCGCGGCGGTGTAGTCGGGGAAGTAGTGCTTGTCGTCCTCGAGCAATTTCAACTTGAAGGCATTCAACCGGCCATCTGTGGTGTACACCAGCCCGGCGAACACCTGAGCGTTGCGCAGGGCGGTATAGACCAGCCCGGCGTCCATCTGCCGGATATTCTTGCGGGTCAGGTTCATGCCGTACTGCTTGACCATGCCCGCCAGTCCGTCGGAGCGGTTGGCGAACTCGGTGTCCAACGCCACCAGGTGGTTCTCATCCGCTTCGGCCTGCAGCACGCTGTTCAATTGGCTGATGTTGCGGATCTGCGGGTACTGGCGGGCGACTTTCTCCGGCAGGGCCAGGGCGTAGGTGTTGCTGAATTTCGACGGTGCCAGCCAGGCCAGGCCCTTTTTCGCGTCGAGTGCTTTCACCCGGGCGTAGGACTGGGCGCTGTCGAGTTTCTCCGTGACATGGTTGTAGGCCACCAGGGACACGCCGGTGTATTCCCAGAGCAGGTCCAACTGCCCGGTTTCATGGGCGCTGCGGGCTAGGTTGCTGCCCAGCCCTCCGGTGATCTGCGCGTCGTAGCCTTTGCTGCGCAGGTATTGTGCGGTGATTTCCGCCAGCAGCGTCTGCTCGGTGAAGACCCGGGCGCCGAGGCGGATCACAGGTTTTTCCGCCGCTTGTGCAAAACCGGCGAACAGCAGCACGCAGCCCAGTATCAAGCTCAACTTCTTCATGATGATTCCTTTATCCAGCCGGCTTTATGACGGTCGCAGACCACGTTCCAACCAGAGGCGGCTGGCCAGTGTCGCCAGGCCGTCGAGCAACAACGCCAGCAGAGCGGTGCAGGCGGCGCCGAGCAACAGCTGCGGCTGGTTGTTCAAGGCGATGCCAGGGAAGATCAGGCTGCCAAGGCTGTTGGCACCGATCAGGAAAGCCAGCGGTGCGGTGCCGACATTGATCGCCAGGGCGACCCGCACGCCACCGACGATGATCGGCACGGCGTTGGGCAGTTCGACTTTCCACAGCACCTGGCGTGGGGTCATGCCGATGCCGGTGGCGGCTTCCTTGAGCGAACCCTGGACGTTTTTCAGGCCTTCATAGGTGTTGCGCACGATAGGCAGCAGCGAGGCGAGGAACAGGGCGAAGATGGCCGGCCCGCTGCCGATTCCCAGCACGCCGAGGGCGATGGCCAGTACGGCCAGGGGCGGCACGGTGTTGCCGATGTTGAAGACTTGCATGAAGCGCTCGGCGCGCCCGACCATGCCGGGGCGGCTTAAGGCGATACCGGCGGGGATGCCCACGATCAAGGCTGCCAGCATGGAAACCAGTACCAGCATCAGATGGGCTTGCAGGTAGAACAACAGGTCGTCGCGATAATGTCGGATCGTATCGATGCCGATCCAGTGGACCAACAGGGCCAGGAGGGCGACGACGACCACGCCTCCTGTCAGCCCTTTGCCATAGCGGATAGCCACAGGCGGACTCCTTTGTCTTTCAATCGGCGCACGCTTTCCCAGGCGACAGGCCGTAGGGTTGCCGGGAAAACGTTCGCGAAAAGCAGCTCTTTTCGATACCGGTAAACCGGCATGTGGATGGAGCCATGGGCGCTGCCTCGTCAGGCTAACTTGCTGATTTTTCAGCTCCTGACGAACAAATGCAGCAGGGGGGTGGACGTCTCCACGGCGCAAAAGGTTCCCCAGTCGGGAAGCTTCTGGCCACCTTCGATGTGCTCAACGGTTCGGTTCCTGGCACAAGTTGAGCTATAATCGCCGCCCTTTTTTGAATCACCTGCCAGGCGATTTCCCATGACCAAACAGGCCGCCGAAGTCGCGAAACGCCGCACTTTCGCCATTATTTCCCACCCCGATGCCGGTAAGACCACCATCACCGAGAAGCTCCTGCTGATGGGCAAGGCGATTGCGATCGCCGGCACGGTGAAGTCGCGCAAGTCCGACCGCCATGCCACCTCCGACTGGATGGAGATGGAAAAACAGCGGGGTATCTCCATTACCACGTCGGTCATGCAGTTCCCATATCGCGAACACATGATCAACCTGCTCGACACCCCAGGCCACGAAGACTTCTCCGAAGACACCTACCGCACCCTGACCGCGGTGGACTCGGCGTTGATGGTGCTCGACGGCGGTAAAGGCGTCGAACCGCGGACCATTGCGCTGATGGAAGTCTGCCGCTTGCGGGACACGCCGATCGTCAGCTTCATCAACAAACTCGACCGCGACATCCGCGACCCGATCGAACTGCTCGACGAGATCGAGGCGGTCCTGAAGATCAAGGCTGCGCCGATCACCTGGCCGATCGGCTGCTACCGCGACTTCAAGGGCGTGTACCACCTGGCCGGTGACTACATCATCGTCTACACCGCCGGTCACGGTCATGAGCGCACCGAAACCAAAATCATCGAAAGGTTGGACTCCGACGAAGCGCGCGCGCACCTGGGCGACGAGTACGAGCGTTTCGTCGAGCAACTGGAGTTGGTGCAGGGTGCCTGTCATGAGTTCGACCAGCAGGCGTTCATCGATGGTCAGATGACTCCGGTGTTCTTCGGAACCGCGCTGGGCAATTTCGGTGTAGACCACGTGCTCGACGCTGTAGTCGACTGGGCGCCGCGTCCGCTGCCGCGGGTCGCCAACGAGCGCACCGTGGAGCCGGTGGAAGAGAAGTTCTCGGGCTTCATCTTCAAGATCCAGGCGAACATGGACCCCAAGCACCGCGACCGCATCGCCTTCATGCGCATCTGCTCCGGCAAATACGAAAAAGGCATGAAGATGCGCCACGTGCGCACCGGCAAGGACGTGCGCATCGGCGACGCCCTGACCTTCTTCTCCTCGGAACGCGAACAACTGGAAGAGGCCTTCGCCGGTGACATCATTGGCCTGCACAACCATGGCACGATCCAGATCGGCGATACCTTCACCGAAGGCGAAGCCCTGGGTTTTACCGGCATCCCGCACTTCGCCCCGGAGCTGTTCCGCCGCGTACGCCTGAAGGATCCGCTCAAGTCCAAGCAACTGCGTCAGGGCCTGCAGCAACTGGCCGAAGAGGGCGCGACCCAGGTGTTCTTCCCGGAGCGCAGCAACGACATCATCCTCGGCGCCGTCGGTGTGCTGCAGTTCGATGTGGTCGCCAGCCGCTTGAAAGAGGAATACAAGGTCGAGTGCTCCTACGAGCCGATCACCGTGTACTCGGCTCGCTGGATCGAATGCAGCGACAAGAAGAAGCTCGAGGAATTTTCCAACAAGGCTGTGGAAAACCTCGCCTTGGACGGCGGCGGTCACCTGACCTACCTGGCCCCGACCCGGGTCAACCTGGCGCTGATGGAAGAACGCTGGCCGGACGTGAAATTCCGCGCGACCCGTGAGCATCACTAAGCGCTGAGTAGCAGGACCGAAACCCCGTTGCGAGAGCTTCGGGGTTTTTTGTTGCTGCTCTCTTCCCCTGTGGGAGCGGGCTTGCTCGCGAAGAGGCTGTTACATTCGGCATCTTCATGGGCTGTCACACCGCCTTCGCGAGCGAGCCCGCTCCCACAACAGATCTCCAGTGAATAAAAAATTTTGCTCCCGATCCACATCCCCCTGTGTGGGAGCGTGTTCCAGACATAACTGTTCGAACTAACTTCTATTCGAAAGCGGTCTGTCGCCCAGGGCATTCTGTCCCAGGTTCTGCGTCCTACTCTTGTAAGCCAACCTGTTCGGGACTGTTTCCTGAACGCCGTCGGGTCGCGGCTTCATTTCAGAAGAGAGGGCATCGGTTATGAACAGGTTTCTACGCGTCATGTTGTTGCTGAAAGTCATGGTCATGCTGTCACTGGGATCCGCCGCTGTGTGGGCGCAGTGCGATAAGCATGAACAGCACGCTTCAAGCGGGCAAGTGGTGGAGAGTGGACTGCTGCTGGCTGCCGATGAGCAAAAAGACACCGGCGACGAGGAGGATGACGGTCCGACTACCGATGATGAACCGGATGACGGTGGCGATGAAGAGGATAGCCAATCCTGAGTGTTAACTCTCGCCACGATGATCGTGACCTGTCAGTTCTGACAGTAGACGCTTGTGCGGTCGGCTCTTATAACTCAAGTGCAATGTACCTGGGAGCGGAGAGCAAAATGAGCACCAACGACCAGTCAGCACAAGCGACGGGGTACTTGAAGGGATGGGTAGGCGACGTCGCGTTTGATTCAACTTCGCTCACGTTGATGGCTGACGGGAGCAGTGAGGATTTTGTGATCCAGGCCATCTGGACAGGCGACGACGGGCGTCAGAGAGAGCTGATCTTCTATATTCCCGAGCGCGACCGGGAGCCCAAGGTTTATCGGTTTCCTTCGGTTGAAGGTGCTGGCGCCTACTATGAGATCGCGGGAGAGCGAACCATGGATTGGCAGGGCGGTTCCATCACTCGGGAGCGAGTGGATTTTACGTCGTCCGACTCAAGGCAATGGCAGGTAGTGCTGGGGTTCAATGTTGAAGTCAGCCTCGATGGTCAGGCCGTGTGGATCAAAGGAGAGGGGCAGGCCACCGGCGCATCGCCCTGGGGCAGGAGCATGCGCCAGCGCTTTGCCTTAGCGTGAACCTGACTTAGCCCTGTGGCGAGGGGCGGTGTTGTTCTTGAATGAACAACACCGCCCTTTCAACCAGACTCCTTATGCCGCGCCGTCGAGAAATTGCTCGGCGTAGTGGCAGGCGACCAATCGATTATCGAGTGGACGCAGGGCCGGCTCTTCGGTCTTGCAACGTTCGGTGGCGTACGGGCAGCGCTTGTGAAAGGCGCAGCCGGGCGGCGGGTTGAGCGGGTTCGGCAGTTCGCCGACGATCTTGATTTTCGGCTTGTTCGGGTCCGGGTGGATGGTCGGCGTGGCCGACAGCAGCGCCTGGGTGTAAGGGTGCAACGGACGGCTGTAGATCGACTCGTTGGGACCCATTTCCACCGGGCGGCCGAGGTACATCACCATCACGTCGTCGGCCACGTGTTGCACCACCGCCAGGTTGTGGGAAATGAACACGTAGGCAGTGTTGAATTCCTGCTGCAAATCCATGAACAGGTTGAGCACCTGGGCCTGGATCGAAACGTCCAGCGCCGACGTCGGTTCGTCCGCCACCAACACCTTGGGTTGCAGCATCATGGCGCGGGCCAGGGCGATGCGCTGGCGCTGGCCGCCGGAGAACATGTGCGGATAACGCTGGTAATGCTCGGGACGCAAGCCCACCTGCTTCATCATCGCCTGGACTTTTTCCCGCCGCTCGGAGGCCGACAGGCTGGTGTTGATCAACAACGGCTCGGCCAGTTGATCGCCGATCTTCTGCCGCGGATTGAGAGACGCATAGGGGCTCTGGAACACCATCTGCACGTCTTTGCGCAATTGCTTGCGTTCGGCCTTGTTGGCGCCAGCGACTTCCTGGCCGGCGATTTTCAGGGAGCCGGAGGACGGCTCCTCGATCAGCGTCAGGGCCCGGGCCAGGGTGGATTTGCCGCAACCGGATTCGCCCACCACGGCCAGGGTCTTGCCGGCTTCCAGTTCGAACGACACACCGTTGAGGGCACGCACGGTCGCATGGCCCTTGAACATGCCACGGGACACTTCGTAATGACGGGTCAGGTCACGGGCGGTAAGAACGACGGCCATCACGCCACCTCCTGGTTCAGCGGGTAGAAGCAGCGGGCGAGGCTGTTGGATTTCGGATCGAGGGCCGGGCGTTGTTGACGGCAGTTATCCTGCACGTAAGGACAACGCGGCGACAGCAGGCAGCCCTGTGGACGGTCGTATCGGCCGGGCACGATGCCTGGCAATGTCGCGAGGCGCTCGGCGCCCATGCTGTGTTCCGGAATCGCCGCCAGCAATGCTTCGCTGTACGGGTGGGCCGGAATATCGAACAACTGCGGCACCTTGCCCACCTCCACGGCTTGACCGGCGTACATCACGCACACCCGCTGGGCGGTTTCCGCGACGACGGCGAGGTCGTGGGTAATCAGCACCAGGCCCATGTTCTGCTCTTTTTGCAGGGCCAGCAGCAGGTCCATGATCTGCGCCTGGATGGTCACGTCCAGGGCGGTGGTCGGTTCGTCAGCGATCAACAGCTTCGGCTCGCCGGCAATGGCCATGGCAATCGCCACGCGCTGGCTCATGCCACCGGACAGTTGGTGCGGGTAGGCGTCCATGCGGCTCGCGGCGCCCGGGATCTCGACCTTTTCCAGCAGTTCGATGGCACGCTTGCGGGCGGCCTTGCCGGACATCTTCAGGTGCAGGCGCAGCACTTCTTCGATCTGGAAGCCCACGGTGTAGCTGGGGTTGAGCGCGGTCATCGGGTCCTGGAACACCATCGCCAGGTCCTTACCGACGATCTGCCGGCGCTGGCGGGCACTCAGCTTGAGCATGTTCTTGCCGTCGAAGTTCAGCGCATCGGCGGTGACGATGCCGGGATGCTCGATCAGGCCCATCAGCGCCATCATGGTCACGGATTTACCCGAGCCCGATTCGCCAACAATGGCCAGCACTTCGCCTTTTTCCACGCTCAGGTCCAGGCCATCGACCACGGGTACGGCGTTGGCGTCGCCGAAGCGGACGTTGAGATTCTTGATTTCTAGCAGTGACATGGGAATCTCCTCAGGCGGCATTCTTGAGTTTCGGGTCCAGCGCATCGCGCAGGCCGTCGCCCATCAGGTTGATTGCCAGCACGCTGAGCAAAATGGTCAAGCCAGGCAGGCTCACGACCCACCAGGCGCGTTCGATGTAGTCCCGAGCCGAGGCCAGCATGGTGCCCCACTCCGGAGTCGGCGGCTGCACGCCCAAGCCGAGGAAGCCCAGGGCTGCGGCGTCGAGGATGGCCGAGGAAAAGCTCAGTGTTGCCTGCACGATCAGGGGGGCCATGCAGTTGGGCAGCACAGTGATGAACATCAGGCGCGGCAGACCGGCACCGGCCAGGCGGGCGGCGGTCACGTAGTCGCGGTTCAGCTCGCCCATGACGGCGGCGCGGGTCAGGCGCACGTAGGACGGCAGCGACACGATGGCGATGGCGATCACGGTGTTGATCAGGCCTGGGCCGAGGATGGCGACGATCGCCACGGCCAGCAGCAGCGAAGGCAGGGCCAGCATGATGTCCATCAGGCGCATGATGGTCGGGCCGAGGATGCGCGGGAAGAACCCGGCGAACAGGCCCAGCAGGATGCCTGGGATCAGCGACATCACCACCGACGACAAGCCGATCAGCAGTGACAGGCGCGAACCCTGGATCAGCCGGGACAGCAGGTCGCGGCCCAGTTCGTCGGTGCCCAGCAGGAACTGGATCTGCCCGCCTTCGAGCCAGGCCGGCGGCGTCAGCAGGAAGTCACGGTACTGCTCGCTCGGATCGTGGGGCGCGACCCATGGCGCGAAGATCGCGCAGAACACCACCAGGATCATGAACATCAGCCCGGCCACGGCGCCCTTGTTACGGGAAAACGCCTGCCAGAATTCTTTGTACGGGGACGGGTACAGCAGGCTTTGATCGACTGCTACCGAAGGAGTTGGAGTACTCATGGATTTGATCTCAGCGCTGGTGACGGATGCGTGGGTTGGCAAAGCCGTAGAGGATGTCCACGACGAAGTTGACCAGAATCACCAGGCAGGCGATTAACAGGATGCCGTTCTGTACCACGGGATAGTCCCGGGCGCCGATGGCCTCGATCAGCCACTTGCCGATGCCCGGCCAGGAGAAGATCGTTTCGGTCAGGACCGCGCCGGCCAGCAGTGTGCCGACCTGCAGGCCGACCACGGTCAGTACCGGGATCAACGCGTTGCGCAGGCCGTGGACGAACACCACGCGTGTCGGCGACAGACCCTTGGCCCGGGCGGTGCGGATGTAGTCTTCGCGCAGCACTTCCAGCATCGAAGAGCGGGTCATGCGGGCGATCACCGCCAGCGGAATGGTGCCCAGTACAATGGCCGGCAGGATCAGGTGGTGCAGCGCGTCGAGGAACGCGCCCGGCTCATCGGCGAGCAAGGTGTCGATCAGCATGAAGCCGGTTTTCGGTTCGATGTCGTAGAGCAGGTCGATGCGTCCCGACACCGGGGTCCAGCCCAGGGACACCGAGAAGAACATGATCAGGATCAGGCCCCACCAGAAGATCGGCATCGAATACCCCGCCAGGGAGACGCCCATCACCCCATGGTCGAACAGCGATCCTCGCTTGAGTGCCGCGATCACCCCGGCCAGCAGGCCCAGGATACCGGCGAACAACAGGGCGGCCATGGACAGCTCCAGGGTCGCGGGAAACAGTGAGCTGAACTCGGTCCAGACGCTTTCGCGGGTGCGCAGCGATTCGCCGAGATCACCGTGGGCCAGGTTGCCGATGTAGTCCAGGTACTGGGCGTACAGCGGTTTATTGAGGCCAAGGCGTTCCATTGCCTGAGCATGCATTTCGGGATCGACCCGACGTTCGCCCATCATCACTTCCACGGGGTCGCCGGGGATCATGCGAATCAACGCGAAGGTCAGCAAGGTGATGCCGAAGAACGTGGGGATCAATAATCCCAGTCGGCGGGCAATAAAACTAAACATCTTCAGGTGTACCTCATCAGCCGGTTAGGCGTGCCCGGCAGCCCTGGGGTCAGGGATGCCGGGGCATCTTCTTATCTACTTCACCTGGGTGGTGGCGAAGTTATTGGTGGTGAGCGGGCTAATGGCGTAGCCCTCTACGTTCTTGCGCATTGCCGTGAACATCCGGGTGTGGGCCATGCTGATCCACGGTTGGTCCTGGTTGAAAATCACCTGGGCCTGTTCATAGAGCTTGATGCGCTCCTCGGGGTTCACTGTGGCGCGGGCCTGGTCGATCAGCGCCTGGAATTTCTCGTTGCACCAGCGGGCGTAGTTTTCGCCGTTCTTGGCCGCCTCGCAACTGAGCATAGGCGTCAGGAAGTTATCCGGGTCGCCGTTATCGCCCGCCCATCCGGCGGAGACCATGTCGTGCTCGCCATTTTTTGCGCGCTTGAGCATTTCGCCCCATTCCATGACGCGGATATCGACCTTGATCCCGACTTTCGCCAGGTCAGCCTGCATCATCTGCGCGCCGAGCATCGGGTTGGGGTTGGTCGGGCCGCCGCCATTGCGGGTGAACAGGGTGAACACGGTGCCTTCCGGCACGCCGGCTTCCTTGAGCAGCTGGCGGGCCTTGTCCAGGTCCCGGGGCGGATTCTTCAGCTCGTGATTGAAGCCCAGCAGCGTTGGCGGGTAGGGGTTGACCGCCACGGTGGCGTTACCCTTGCCGAACAGCGCGTTGACGTAGGCTTCCTTATCGAAGGCGATGTCGATGGCTTTGCGCACCCGCACATCGCTCATGTACTTGTGCTGGGTGTTCATGGCGACGTAGGACACGGTCATGGCGTCCAGTTCATCGACCTTCAGGTTGGCGTCTTTCTTGATGCTCGGGATGTCATCGGGCTTGGGATACAGCGCGACCTGGCACTCGTTGGCCTTGAGCTTCTGCAGCCGAACGTTGTTGTCGGTGGCGATGGCCAGCACCAGTGCATCGGCCGGCGGCTTGCCGCGGAAGTAGTCCGGGTTGGCCTTGAAGCGAACCTGGGCGTCCTTGTTGTAGCGCTGGAAGATGAACGGCCCGGTGCCGACCGGCTTGCTGTTGAGGTCGCCGGCCTTGTTGGCCTTGAGCAACTGGTCGGCGTATTCGGCCGGGTAGATCGAGGAGAAGGCCATGGCGATGTCGGCCAGGAACGGCGCTTCGCGGCGGGTCAGGGTGAACTTGACCGTGTGCTCGTCGACTTTCTCGACGCTTTTGAGCAGCTCTTTGAAGCCCATGCTTTCAAAGTAGGGGAAGCCCACGCTCGACAGTTTGTGCCATGGGTGATTCGGGTCCAGCTGGCGCTGGAAGCTCCAGACCACATCGTCGGCGTTCATGTCGCGGGTCGGCTTGAAGTATTCGGTGGTGTGGAACTTGACGCCTTTGCGCAGGTGGAACGTGTACGTCAGGCCATCGTTACTGATGTCCCAGGATTCGGCCAGGGCCGGAATCACTTCGGTGGTGCCGGGCTTGAAATCGGCCAGGCGATTGAAAATGGTTTCCGCCACGGCGTCGGCAGTGACTGCAGTCGTGTACTGGACCATGTCGAAGCCTTCCGGGCTGGCTTCTGTGCAAACCACGAGGGGCTTGGCCGTGGCGCCAACGGCGACACTCAGCAACGCAGCGGCGATGGCTGCGCGTAGGGGGATCATGTTCATCGTCATATCCTCTGCAATCGGTGGAACGGCAAAAAACCGAACGGTCGACCTTGTGGGTCGACCGTCGGCGGAAGGTTAGAGAATGTTGAACGGAACGGTGGTGACCAAACGGAACTCGTTGATGCTGCCGTCAATCTGGTTACGGCTGGAGCGGTGTTCGGTGTAGGTGGCACGAATCGCCGTGGCCTTCAACGGACCGCTCTGCACCGCGTAGGAAGCGCCCACACCGGTTTCGTAGTGATTTTCATCGTTCAGGCCGCGGACGTCATAGGCGGTGCCGGTGTAATGAGTACCGTCGATGCCCCAGCCGCGAGCACGATAGATATTAAATTTCAGTCCTGGCACACCGTATTCAGCCATGTTGATGCCATAGGCGATCTGGAAGGATTTTTCGTTCGGACCGTTGAAGTCCGACAGCAGGGAGTTGGCCAGGTAGATGCCGTTGGTTTCGTGCAGGTAGTCGAAGTATTCGTTACCGTTCACCGCCTGATAGGAGAATGTCAGGGTATGGGCCTGGTGGGTCAGGCCCAGCGACAGCGAGTAGGTGTCGTTGTCGATTTCACCCATCTCCTTTTTGCCTTCGTCCACGGTCTTGTAGTAGTTCAGGCCGGTGGTCAATGCCAGCTGCGACGCGTCGCCCAGCTCGTGGGTGGCGCCGAAGTAGTACTGGTTCCAGAAGTCTTCGACCTGAGAAGCGTACAGGCTGGTCTTCAGGCTCTTGAGTGGCTGGTAGTTCAGGCCGACGACGCTGACCTTGTCGGTCTCTGCGCTGTTGTTGGTGTACTCGGAGCGGAATTTCGACAGGCTCTGTTCGGTACGTGGCGAGACGCGGTCAAACACGCCGGCATCGAACGACAGGTTGCTGAATTCTTCGCTGTGCAGGCTTACACCTTCGAAACTCGAAGGCAGCGGACGGTTGCCGATCACGTCGACGATCGGGGTGCTGAAGTTCTGACGACCCGCGGTCAGGGTGGTGTTGGAGATCCGGGCTTTTACGTTGGCCAGACCCAGCTTGCTCCACTGGTCCACGGCATCGCCGTTGTTCTCGGCCAGGGTGCGGTTACCACCGTTGGCAATGTCCTTGCGACTGCGATCCAGGACTACCGCGTTGTAGGCCGCGACTTCGGTGCTGAAGCCCACGGTGCCTTGAGTGAAGCCCGAGGTGTAGTTGAGGATGGTGCCCTGGACCCAGTTGATACGACGATCGGTGGGGCGTGTCTCACCGTGCTTCTGATA
Source organism: Pseudomonas sp. SJZ078 (assembly GCF_007828255.1). Classification (NCBI taxonomy): domain Bacteria; kingdom Pseudomonadati; phylum Pseudomonadota; class Gammaproteobacteria; order Pseudomonadales; family Pseudomonadaceae; genus Pseudomonas; species Pseudomonas sp. SJZ078. Next base: position 27,124 of record NZ_VIUG01000002.1, read on the forward strand.
GCTGAAGTTTCCGCGTTTCAACAATTCATTGGCATACCAGTTGCGCGTAGTGCCCGACAGGCTTTGGCCGTCGATAAAGCCCTTGGCTTCGGATTGGGCACTGGTACTCGCCAGTTCGGTCGGCACGAATGCCTGGCTTTGCGGCTCTGCGTACGCCGTAGCGGTAACGCTGCTGATGGCCAGGGCCAGTAACGCGGTGCTGCTCAATTTCATGGGTAACGCTCCTTTTTCTTTCTTTATTAATGCCGGTCTTTTTTGGTGATGCGGCTATCGATTTGCTGCTGATAAGAGATCGCAAACGTTTGCAGTTGGCCTGATCGGCGAATTACGGCAAGACCTCTGCGTAAGGGCCCCAAGGGGCCCTCGCTGTGGACTAAACGGTTATGGGTTCAGGCTGACGCCCGAGAACACGTTGCGACCGAAGGGGCTGACTTTGAATCCTTCGACTTTGGCACTCAGCGGCTGGTTGACCGTCGAGTGGGCAACAGGGGTGATCGGCACTTGCTGCTTGAGCAACTGCTGGGCCTGTTTGTAGAGCACGGTGCGCTGGTCGCGGTCGGTGACGACCTTGGCCTGCTTGATCAACTTGTCGTAATCCTGGTCGCACCACATGGAGTAGTTGTTGCCGCCAATGGCGTCGCAGCTGTACAGCGTTCCCAGCCAGTTGTCCGGATCACCGTTGTCGCCGGTCCAGCCGATCAGGCTGATATCGTGCTCACCGTTCTTGGTGCGCTTGATGTACTCGCCCCATTCGTAGCTGACGATCTTCACCTTCAGGCCGATCTTCGCCCAGTCGGCCTGGAGCATTTCGGCCATCAGCTTGGCGTTAGGGTTGTACGGGCGCTGCACGGGCATGGCCCAGAGGGTGATTTCGGTGCCTTCCTTGACCCCGGCGGCCTTGAGCAGCTCCTTGGCTTTTTCCGGATCGTAGGCGGCGTCCTTGATGGTGTCGTCGTAGGACCACTGGGTCGGTGGCATGGCATTGACCGCCAGTTGCCCTGCGCCCTGGTACACCGCGTTGAGGATGCCCTGCTTGTTCACCGCCATGTCCAGCGCACGGCGCACTTCGACCTGGTCGAAGGGTTTGTGGCGGGTGTTGTAGGCGATGTAACCCAGGTTGAAACCGGGCTTCTCGATCAACTGCAGCTTGGGGTCGTTCTTCAACGCTGGCACATCGGCCGGACGCGGATGCAGGGTAATCTGGCATTCGTTGGCCTTGAGCTTCTGCACCCGCACGGAGGCGTCGGTGTTGATGGAGAAGATCAGGTTTTTCAATTTCACCCGTTCCGGTGCCCAGTACTGGGGGTTGGCAACGTAGCGGATGTTGGAGTCTTTCTGGTAGCTCTTGAACTCGAACGGGCCGGTGCCGATGGGTTTCTGGTTGATGTCGCTCGGCTTCCCGCTCTTGAGCAACTGGTCGGCGTACTCGGCCGACAGGATCGCGGCGAAGCTCATGGCGATGTTCTGGATGAACGCGGCATCGACACTGTTGAGGGTCATGACCACGGTCAGCGGGCCGGCTTTTTCCACCTTGGCGATGTTCTTGTTCAGGCTCATGCCGTTGAAGTAGGGGAATTCGGTGGGGTAGGCCTTGCGGAAGGGATGCTGCGGGTCAAGCATGCGGTTGAAGGTGAACAGCACGTCGTCGGCGTTGAAGTCTCGGGTCGGCGTGAAGTAGTCGGTGCTATGGAATTTCACCCCTTCGCGCAGGTGAAAGGTGTATTTCAAACCATCTTCGGAAATATCCCAGCTTGTCGCCAGGCCTGGGACGACATTGGTCGCGCCTTTTTCAAACTCGGCCAGGCGGTTGTACAACGGCTCGGCGGCATCGTTATCGGTGGCGGTCGTGTACTGCGCGGTGTCGAAGCCGGCGGGGCTGCCTTCGGAGCAGAACACCAGGCTACCGACTGCGGCGGCCTGGGCCACGGATGTCGCGGCCAGCAGGCCGGTACTCAGCAATGTAGAAAAAATCAGGGTATGACGCATGACGCTCCCTCTTTCGTTCGGGGGTGTTAAACAGTGAACCGGCGTCCATCCGGGGACAGGTCCGGGACACTGAGTTCATTCCATTGCATACAGCGATGCCATAGGGTCAGCCGATCTGCCAGATTCCTACGGTACGGCCGTGGGTTTGGCAGTCAATGCGTAACGCCTGAAAGACTTGTGAGAAAGGGCGGTACGTCCTCGAACAGCTGCCGTGCTGTGCAGATGTCTTGGAGGTAGGCGATTTCCTGGGCCTTGGCAGATAAATAAACGGCGGCGTCAGGAGACGCCGCCGTTGCTTACCTATTTGTCGCTGATGCTGACACCGTAGAAGGAGTTCAAGCCGAATGGGCTGATCAAGAAGTCCTGCACGTTGGTGCGCATGGGTTGGAACACCGTCGAGTGAGCGATAGGTGTCATCGGCACGGCATCCTTGAGGATGTGTTGCGCCTGCTTGTACAGCTCGGTGCGCTTGGACTGGTCCGAAGTGCGCTTGGCCTGCTTGACGATGTCGTCGAACTTCTTGTCGCACCACTTGGAGAAGTTGTTGCCCTGCAGCGAGTCGCAACCGAACAGCACGTTGAGCCAGTTGTCCGGGTCACCATTGTCGCCGCTCCAGCCGATCAGCATCGCGCCGTTCTCACCGCCCTTGGAGCGCTTGATGTACTCGCCCCACTCGTAGGTGACGATCTTGGCCTTGATGCCGATCTTGGCCCAGTCGGACTGGAGCATTTCAGCCATCAGCTTGGCATTGGGGTTGTACGGACGCTGGACCGGCATCGCCCACAGGTTGATTTCGGTGCCTTCCTTGATGCCCGCTTCCTTGAGCAGTTGCTTGGCTTTCTCAGGGTTGTAGCCTGCATCCTTGATGGTGGTGTCGTAGGACCACTGGGTCGGCGGCATGGCGTTGACCGCCAGTTGGCCGGCGCCCTGATACACCGAGTCGATGATCTGCTGCTTGTTGACGGCCATATCCAGCGCCTGGCGCACTTTCAATTGGGCCATCGGGTTGGGCTGGTCGCTGCCCTTGATCTTGTCCATCACGTTGTAGGCGATGTAGCCCAGGTTGAAGCCCGGCTGGTCCGGCATCTTCAGGTTCTTGTCTTCACGGATGGCCTGCAGGTCGGCAGGGCGCGGGAAGAGGGTGACCTGGCATTCGTTCTTCTTCAGCTTCTGGATACGCACCGACGGGTCGGTAGTGATGGCGAAGATCAGGTTGTCGATCTTCACGTCTTCCGGAAGCCAGTATTCCTTGTTGCCGGTGAAGCGGATGTTCGAGTCTTTCTGGTAGCTCTTGAACACGAACGGGCCGGTGCCGATCGGTTTCTGGTTGATATCGGAAGGCTTGCCTTCCTTGAGCAACTGGGCGGCGTATTCGGCGGACTGAATGGACGCGAAGTGCATCGCCATGTTCTGGATGAATGCGGCATCGACGGCGTTGAGGGTGAACTTGACGGTCTTGTCGTCGAGCTTCTCGACCTTGGCAATGTTGGTGTCCATGCCCATGTCGGTGAAGTACGGGAATTCGGTCGGGTACGCCTTACGGAACGGGTCGTCCTTGTTGATCATGCGGTTGAAGGTGAACAGCACGTCGTCGGCGTTGAAGGTACGGGTCGGCTTGAAGTACGGGGTCGTATGGAACTTGACGCCTTCGCGCAGATGGAAGGTGTAGGTCAGGCCATCTTCGGAAATGTCCCACTTGGTCGCCAGGCCCGGGATCACGGCGGTGCCGCCGCGTTCGAACTGGGTCAGACGGTTGAAGATGGTCTCGGCTGAGGCGTCGAAGTCGGTTCCGGTGGTGTATTGACCCGGGTCGAAACCCGCCGGGCTGCCCTCGGAGCAGAACACCAGGTTAGCCGCCGCTTGGGCGAAGGGGGCGCTGGCTAATAGGCTTGCGCCGACTAAAAACGGAATGACCGCGTGTTTAAGCATGTTGGCCTCATGATTTGTTGTCATTTTTGGATTTGAGGGCGACCTCGTGAGTCGTCCTGCGGATACTTATGCAGGCCCCATACCCAATGCAAGATCCAGAGCGGTTCCATATCTGAAACAGTGGCACGAACGTACCTTAATGTCGCATCTGTGTAAGTTCTGACGCGGTTGATCGTTTGCGCCGGCTTTTTTGGTGCAAACAGTGCCTTGAATCGGTGCGCCATGGGTCTGCGGCGCACCGGTTCGGGGCGGGTTCTACTGCTGCAAACCCACGCCGTAGAAGGGCGTAAGGCCGAACGGGCTGAGTTTGAAATCCACGACCTTTTTGTTTATCGGCTGGAATACCGTGGAGTTGGCAATCGGCGTGATGGGCACCTGTTGCTTGAGGATTTTTTGCGCCTGCCGGTACAGGTCGATCCGTTGCTGGCGGTCGGTCGAGACCTTGGCTTGCTGGATCAGCTTGTCGTAGGCCGGGTCGCACCACTTGGCGTAGTTGCTGCCCTTGACCGCCGCGCAGCTGTAGAGCACGCCAAGCCAGTTGTCCGGGTCGCCGTTGTCGCCGGTCCAGCCATAGATCATGGCGTCGTGCTCGCCATTTTTGGCGCGCTTGATGTACTCACCCCACTCATAGCTGACGATGTTGGCCTTGATGCCGATTTTCGCCCAATCCTGCTGGATCATCTGCGCCGACATCCGCGCGTTGGGGTTGGACGCGCGTTGCACCGTCATCGCCCATAAATTGAGGGTGGTACCTGGCGCCACCCCGGCTTCCTTGAGTAGCGCCTTGGCTTTGGTCACGTCGTGGGGCGCGTCCTTGATGGCCGGATCGAACGACCACTGGGCCGAGGGCAGGGCGTTCTGGGCCAGTTGCCCGGCGCTCTGGTAGACGGCCTTGATGATCGCCGGTTTATCGATGGCCATGTCCAGCGCCTGGCGGACCTTGAGCTGGTCCAGGGGCGGGTGCGTCACGTTGTAGGCGAGGAAACCCAGGTTGAAGCCCGGTTGCCTGAGCACTTGCAGGTTCGGGTCCTGTTCCATCACTTCGATGTCGGCCGGACGCGGGTAGCCGCTGACCTGGCATTCGTTGCGCTTGAGCTTTTGCAGGCGCACGGCGGCGTCGGGGGTGATGGAGAAGATCAGGTTGTCGACCCTCACGTCCTCGGGTTTCCAGTAGGCTGTGTTGGCGGCGTAGCGGATCTGCGAGTCCTTCTGGTAGCGCTTGAACACGAACGGGCCGGTGCCGACGGGTTTCTGGTTGAGGTCGCCGGCCTTGCCTTCCTTCAACAACTGCGCGGCGTATTCGGCAGACTGCACGGAAGCGAAGCTCATCGCCAGGTTCTGCACGAACGCGGCGTCGACGTTGTTCAGGTTGAAGCGCACGGTGTGCTCGTCGACTTTCTCGACGTTCTTGATTGTGGTGTTCAGGCCCATGTCGGTGAAGTAGGGCGACTCGGTCGGGTAGGCCTGGCGGAACGGTTGCTGCGGATCGAGCAGGCGCTGAAAGGTGAACACCACGTCGTCGGCGTTGAAGTCGCGGGTGGGGGTGAAGTAGTCAGTGGTGTGGAATTTCACGCCATCGCGCAGGTGGAAGGTGTAGACCAGGCCATCGGCGGAGACATCCCAACGCGTCGCCAACCCCGGCTCGACTTCGGTGCCGCCGCGCTTGAACTGGGTGAGACGGTTGAAGACGGTTTCGGCCGAGGCGTCGAAGTCGGTACCGCTGGTGTATTGGCTGGGGTCGAATCCGGCGGGGCTGGCTTCGGAGCAGTAGACCAGGGTGGTGGCGGCCTGGGCCATTGGAATGCTGCCGATCAGGGCGAGGGTGAGCAGCAATGGTTTGAAGGTGGTTCTGTCCATGAAATCCCTTGGGCGATGGCGACGGATTGGCGAAGAGTAGCGTTCTGGAGGGCGGTGGGGGAAATAGCCAAAAATGAGGGGGACCCCTGGGTTTGGGCATAGCAGGTCCGGTATCAGGGCTTGATGGGCGCGCATTCCACTGTGGGAGCAAAGCTTGCTCGCGATGGTGGCCTGATGGTTGACTGGGCGGTACATATCCATTGCTGCGGTAACGGCCACCTATGGTTTCGCCCTGACGGCGACTTACTTTCTTTCAGACGCCAAAGAAAGTAAGCAAAGAACGCTCGCCCCAGCGTCCGGCCCCTCGCCAAGGCTCGGGGTCCCTTCGCTCCGGCATTCATCAGGGGGCATCGGCTCCGGTCCGCTGCGCTTGACCTCCACTCGATGGGTTCGACTGCGTCGAACGGCGCTGCGCGCCATCCCCCTGATGAACGCCTCCACTCAGCCTTCCGAAGGGGTGGAAGATCAAAAGCCGCGGCGCGGCTTATTGCTCGACACGGCTCATGAAGGTCTACACCGATCCATTGTGGGAGCGGGCTTGCTCGCGAAGGCGGCGGGGCAGCTGGCATAGATGCTGGATGTACTGCCGCCATCGTCGGATCGCCGCCCGGAGCAAGCTTTGCTCCCACAGAGATACCTGTGGGCGGTTGAGAACGGTCAGTCACCGCAGAACCCCTGTGGGCGAGCCTGCTCGCGATTGCGGTCTGTTATTCAACATTTGCATCGACTGACCCACCGCCTTCGCGAGCAAGCCCGCTCCCACAGTTCGAATTTGCATGCCTGATCTGAGATGGTTAGCCATGAGATACGTAGGAACGATTACTACCGGTGACGAAACATCCGACAACTTTTTAAGGTTGTCCCTCGGAAGTGCGCTCTCTAACCTTTTTCCTGTCGCCACGATTCGGCGGCCGGGAGTGGGAACTCGAAATTAATAGGTCGTCAGCCTCACGACCATAACGGCAAGTGATGGCTCCAATTTCATCTGCACATGAACGAAGGAAAGACAGAACCGAACTTCAACAGAACAAATCCAATGGCGGAACTCGACGCCATTGAAGACCTGCTCAAAGACCGCGCCACCGCCGAGCGGGTCTTGAATCTTTACCTTAACCCCAAGCCACCTGAACAAAGCACCGATCCGCGCATCGACAGTCTGTTTTCGGTGACGGCAAAGGCCGATGCCGACACGCTGCTCACCAGCACTTCTGAAACCCTGGCTTCGGTTAAAGCCATGGCCGAGGACCTGGCTTTCGAGGTAGAGGGCACGCGGCGTAGTGTGGCGTTGGGGATTCAACAATTAGTGGAGTTGTGCCAGCTACTGGTAGACAAGGCGCTGGATCAGCTCGAAGCGCCGGCTATTCAGGGTTGAGCAGGCACCGTGGCGAGGGAGCTTGCTCCCTCCTCATTTCGTACGAGTCGAGTTGTCCGGCGCAGAGTTTTAAAGTTGTACAGAACGTTGTACTATGTGCGCACTCGGCCGTCATCGCTTTTGCTGGACGACTGAGAAGGCATCGAGGTTTAACCAAGTGCCAGATTTACCTTGATACCCTCGCTTGCGGCGTGGATTCATGGACTCCGCTTCTCAGCGGAGGAGACAAGTGCCCCGCTGTTGTTCCGCGGGAAACTCTCAAACCACCAGGACGGTCCTGGTTTCGCCTGAGCTGGCCTCAGGAGGGAATTAGACGATGCATGTAATAACTTTCAGCCAGGCTCGTGCCGGCCTGAAGCAGACGATGGACGATGTATGCCGAGATCATGAGCCGACGGTCATCACCCGTCAGCGTGGTGATCATGTAGTGATCCTCTCCTTGGAGGACTACAACTCTATGGCCGAGACGATGTATCTGTTAGGTACAGAGTCGAATGCCACGCGCTTACGCCGTTCTGTTGCGCTGCACAAAGCCGGGAAAGCCTTTGCCAAGGAGCTTCCTTTAAATGTCGGCAAAACAGAAACAGAAGAACAAAGCTAACGCCCGCGAGAACGTGGTAATTGCATTTGTGCCAGACGGTTGGGAAGACTACCAATACTGGGACGCAAACGATCCAACCAAACACGCGACGGTAAATGAGCTTATCGAGGCCTGTCTTCGCGACCCATTCAAGGGGGTTGGTCGACCTGAACCGTTGAAAGGGGATTTAACGGGCTATTGGTCACGCCGTATCGACAAAGAGCATCGCTTTGTCTACGCCTATGAGAATGACACGCTGACAATCATTTCATGTCGCTTCCACTACACGAAGTAATGACCGACAAAAAGCCCGCGGTTGCGGGCTTTTGTATTTGTGGTGCCTTGAGCGGTGGAGCTCTTGCAGAGGCCCTGCTTCCATTCATCTGACACATTGCGGTGTCAGGGGGGCTGATTGCAGCCCAGCGGGATAAATCCCCTCGCCACAAGGGTGTTTCACTGGGCTGGATGTCTCTGTCAGGCAACCATCACTGCAACACCTCAACCGACCCATCCGCCGTCATGGTCACCTTGCTGGTGCCCGGCTCGACGTCAGGCGTGACGGACTCGGCATCCATGGACCCCGCTTTCATCATCATCGGTGCGCGCATGTAGGGTTGTGGGTAACCGTTGGTGTTGAGGTTCAGGTTGACGATCTTGTAGCCCTTGCCACCCAGGGCTTCGGTGGCCAGTTGGGCGCGGGCCTTGAAGGCGGCGACGGCGTCCTTGAGCAGGGCGTCTTCGCTGCTCTGGCGGGTGGCGGTGGAGATGGTGAAGTCCATGCCGCCCATTTTCAGGTCGGTGAGCAGTTCGCCGGTGAGCTTGGACAGGGCCGCGAAGTCGGCACTTTCCAGGCGCAATTCGGCACGTTCGCGCCAGCCGGTGATTTTCTGGCCCTTGTCGTCGTAGATCGGATAGCTGTTGCGGCTGCCCTGGCGCAGGGTGATGTCCTTGACCTGCTTGGCCTGGCCGATGGCTTTGTTCAGCGTGGTGCTGATGGTGGCAGCGAGTTTGGCCGGGTCGGTGTTTTGCTCTTCGGTGTAGAGGGTGACGATCATCAGGTCGCGGGCCACTTCCTGGCTGACTTCGGCGCGCAGGGAAATCTGGTTGTAGTGCAGTTCATCGGCGGCCAGGGCCGGCAGGCTGGCGACGGTGCCGAGGCTGAGGGCGAGGAGGGTGGCGGGGCGACTGAACATGTGCATGAAAGCTCCTTGGAAAAAAGAGCAGCTTCAAGCGGCAAGCTTCAAGCTGCAAGTAAAAGAGTGTAAGTCTAGCCTCTGGCTTGCAGCTTGCAGCTTGCAGCTTGCAGCTTGCAGCTTGCAGCTGCTGTGGCGCTTTGCCGCATAGTAGCCGCTGCCGCCCGCGCCTTGGTTATACTCCGTGCGATTCGCCTGGAGCGCTCATCAGGAGAGCTCATGCTCGCCCCTTTGCAAATGACTTCCGCCTCGCGCCAGAACCTCTGGCGGCTGACATTCATCCGTATCCTGGTCCTTGCGGCCCAGGCCGGGTCCGTGGGGCTCGCCTATTGGTTCCAGTTGTTGCCGCTGCCTTGGCTGCAACTGGCGATTACCCTGGTGTGCGCTTCGGTGCTGTGTGCGCTGACGGCCATCCGCCTGCGCGCCTCGTGGCCGGTGACAGAGCTGGAGTACGCGGTGCAACTGGCCTGCGACCTGTTTATCCACAGTGCCTTGCTGTATTTCTCCGGCGGTTCGACCAACCCGTTCGTGTCCTATTACCTGGTGCCGCTGACCATCGCCGCGGTGACGCTGCCGTGGCGTTATTCGCTGATTCTTTCCGGCATCGCCCTGGCGCTGTACACCTTGTTGCTGGCGCGGTTCTATCCCCTGGAAACCTTCCCTATTGCCCGGGAGAACCTGCAGATCTACGGCATGTGGCTGAGTTTCGCCCTGGCCGCGGCGGTCATCACGTTTTTCGCCGCGCGCATGGCTGAGGAGCTTCGTCGCCAGGAGGAGCTGCGGGCCATCCGGCGTGAAGAGGGGCTGCGGGACGAACAACTGCTGGCTGTGGCGACCCAGGCCGCCGGTGCCGCCCATGAGTTGGGTACGCCGCTGGCGACCATGAGCGTGCTGCTCAAGGAGATGCAGCAGGATCATCCCGACCCGCTGTTGCAGGACGACCTCAGCGTATTGCAGGATCAGGTCAAGCTCTGCAAGGAAACCCTGCAATACCTGGTGCGCGCCGCCGAGGCCAACCGCCGGCTGGCGATCGACATGCAGGACGTTACCGACTGGCTCGACGAGGCCCTCAATCGCTGGCATCTGATGCGCCCGGAGGCCAGTTACCGCTTCCAGTGCCTGGGCTATGGCACGGTGCCGCGCATGGCGCCGCCACCGGACTTGACCCAGGCGCTGCTGAACCTGTTGAACAACGCCGCCGATGCCTGCCCCGAAGGCCTGGAGGTGGCGCTGGACTGGAATGCCTACGAATTGACCATCAGCATCCGCGACCATGGCGCCGGCGTACCGCTGGCCATCGCCGAGCAGATCGGCAAGCCGTTTTACACCACCAAAGGCAAAGGCCTGGGCCTGGGCCTGTTTTTGAGCAAGGCGAGCGTGACACGCGCTGGCGGCTCGGTGAAACTCTACCCCCATGAGAGCGGCGGCACGCTCACCGAGCTGCGCCTGCCCCATGCCGACCGAGGAGACGAACATGAGTGACGAGATCCAAGTCGACGGCGAAGAACTGCCGCACCTGTTGCTGGTGGACGATGACGCCACGTTTACCCGCGTCATGGCCCGGGCGATGTCCCGTCGCGGCTTTCGCGTGAGCACCGCCGGCTCCGCCGAGGAGGGTCTGACCATTGCCCAGGCCGACCTGCCGGACTATGCCGCCCTGGACCTGAAGATGGATGGCGACTCGGGCCTGGTGCTGCTGCCCAAGCTGCTGGAGCTGGACCCGGAGATGCGCGTGGTGATCCTCACCGGTTATTCGAGCATCGCCACGGCCGTCGAGGCCATCAAGCGCGGCGCCTGCAACTACCTGTGCAAGCCGGCCGACGCCGATGACGTACTGGCCGCGCTGCTGTCCGAGCACGCCGACCTCGACACCCTGGTGCCGGAGAACCCGATGTCGGTGGATCGCTTGCAGTGGGAGCACATCCAGCGGGTGCTGACCGAGCACGAAGGCAACATTTCCGCCACTGCCCGCGCCTTGGGCATGCACCGGCGCACCTTGCAGCGCAAATTGCAGAAGCGCCCCGTGCGTCGCTGAACCTGTGCTGAACGGATGTTGTCCACCCCCTCGCGACACATCGGGCCGTTGCTCTATGATCGGCCCGACTCTTTCTCTTTATTGAGCTTTAACGATGAATCAGAACGCTGAATATTCCGCGGTCAACGATGCAGTGCGCGGGCAGTTTTTCCGCCGTGTCTGGCACATGACCACGCCGTACTGGCGCAGTGAGGAGAAGGGCAAGGCCTGGACGCTGTTGATCGCCGTTATCGCGCTGTCGCTGTTCAGTGTGGCAATTTCGGTGTGGATCAACAGCTGGTACAAGGACTTCTACAACGCGCTGCAAGAGAAGAACAGCGCGGCGTTCTGGCAGCTGATCCTGTATTTCTGCGGCATCGCCGCGGTGGCGATCCTGGGTGCGGTGTACCGCTTGTACCTTACGCAGATGCTCACTATCCGCTGGCGGGCCTGGTTGACCGAGCAGCATTTTGCCCGTTGGCTCGATAACAAGAATTACTACCAGCTGGAGCAGGGTGGCTATACCGACAACCCGGACCAGCGCATTTCCGAAGACCTCAACAGCTTCACCAGCAATACCTTGGGCCTGGGGCTGGGCTTGCTGCGCAACGTGGTCAGCCTGGTGTCATTCTCGGTCATCCTGTGGGGTGTGTCAGGCAGCATCGAGGTGTTCGGCTACACCATTCCCGGCTACATGTTCTGGTGCGCGCTGGTGTACGCGGCGGTCGGCAGTTGGCTGACGCACCTGATCGGCCGTCGCCTGATCGGCCTGAACAACAACCAGCAACGCTTCGAAGCGGACCTGCGTTTTTCCATGGTGCGGGTGCGCGAGAATGCCGAAAGCATTGCGCTGTACAACGGCGAGCCCAACGAAAACCGTCGTCTGAGCGGGCGTTTCGGCCTGGTCTGGCATAACTTCTGGGACATCATGCGGGTGTCCAAGCGCCTGACGTTCTTCACCTCCGGCTATGGCCAGATCGCGATCATCTTCCCGTTCATGGTGGCGGCGCCGCGTTATTTCGCCGGCAAGATCCAGCTGGGTGAACTCATGCAGATCAACTCGGCGTTCGGCAATGTGCAGGAGAGTTTCAGCTGGTTCATCAGCGCCTATACCGACCTTGCCGCGTGGCGCGCCACTTGCGATCGTCTGCTGAGTTTCCGCCAGGCCATGAGCGACAACGAAGCGCGCGTGCCGGCCATCGATGTGCAAAGCCAGGGTAACCAACTGGAGGTGCACCACCTGGGGTTGGACCTGAATGACGGGCGTCATCTGCTCGACGACGCCGACATGACCGTTGGCGCTGGGGAGCGGGTGATGCTCAGCGGCCGTTCCGGCAGTGGTAAATCCACGCTGTTCCGGGCGATGGGGCACCTATGGCCCACCGGGCATGGTCGCATTGTATTGCCGGCGGCGCGTTATCTGTTCCTGCCGCAGAAACCCTATCTGCCGATTGGCAGCCTGCGCGAAGTGCTGAGTTATCCACAGCCCGGCGACGTCTATCCCAACGAACGTTATGCACAGGTGCTGGAAACCTGCCGCCTGCCGCACCTGATCGCGCGGCTGGATGAAAGCAACCACTGGCAGCGCATGCTCTCGCCCGGCGAGCAGCAACGCCTGGCCTTCGCCCGCGCATTGCTTTACGCGCCGCTGTGGCTGTACATGGACGAAGCGACGTCGGCGATGGATGAGGAAGACGAGGCGACGCTGTACCAGGCGCTTATCGATCAGTTACCGGGATTGAGCATCGTCAGCGTCGGCCACCGAAGCAGTTTGAAACGTTTCCATCCACGACATGTGCGTATCGAAAATGGCCATCTCGTGGAGCATGCGTTAACCGCCTGAACATGCAAAACCTGTGGAGCGGGCTTGCTCGCGAACGCACTGTGTCAGTTGACCTTATGCTGTCTGGCACGCCGCTTTCGCGAGCAAGCCCGCTCCCACAGAAGCCTTGCTCCACCGATCCACTGTGGGAGCGAGCCTGCTCGCGATGAGGGCAACCCGGTTCATCGTCGGGCTCAAATAGAAAGGGTCGCTGCACGCTACGGTGATCATACAACCACGTTACGCTATGATAATGCGCATTCAATCGCTTGCCGAGAAAGAGCCCCATGGAAAACCCGATCGACGTACCACGCTTTCCCCGTAAGCGCCGCAGCCTGGCGCAGGAGTTGGTGACGGTGCTGACCGAGCAGATCCGTGACGGCCTGCTCAAGCGTGGCGACAAGTTGCCCACCGAGTCGGCGATCATGGAGGCCCATGGCGTCAGCCGCACCGTGGTCCGCGAAGCGATTTCCCGCTTGCAGGCGGCCGGCCAGGTGGAAACCCGCCACGGCATCGGCACCTTCGTGCTGGACACGCCCAGCCCGAGCGGTTTTCGCATCGACCCGGCCACGGTAGTCACCTTGCGGGACGTGCTGGCGATCCTGGAGTTGCGCATCAGCCTGGAAGTGGAATCCGCCGGGCTCGCGGCGCAGCGCCGCAGCGACGAGCAACTGGCGACGATGCGTGCCGCCCTTGACGCCTTGAAGGAAAGCGCCGCCCACGCCAGCGACGCGGTGGCCTCGGATTTCGCCTTCCACCTGGAAATCGCCCTATCCACCGGCAACCGCTACTTCACCGACATCATGACCCACCTGGGCACCAGCATCATCCCGCGTACCCGGCTGAACTCGGCGCGTCTGGCCCATGACGACCAGCAGCACTACATGGACCGCCTGAGCCGCGAGCACGAGGAAATCTACGAGGCCATCGCCCGCCAGGACTCCGACGCGGCCCGTGCGGCCATGCGTTTGCACCTGACCAACAGCCGCGAAAGGCTGCGCCAGGCTCATGAAGAGGCCCAGGCGCAGGGTTGATCAAAGGTTGGGCGAGAGGCGCCTCGGTGGCGAGGGAGTGGTGTCCGGTTTTCTATCTGCGTGCCTGCCCTGCCTGAGAAATCGCAGGCGCCAGCCCTACGCGCTGATCCGCAACATTTGCGGCTCGGATGTATCGGGATCCCAGCTCTCGTAGCTAACCTCATAACGAAGCTCAACCAATTGGCCGACGTAAGCTGCCAAGTCGGCACGGGTCAGCGTCATTGTCACATCCTTGCGTGGCGTACCTTCCTCGCCGTCGGTCAGAGGTGTAAACGTGCCTACCGGAGTTGGAGGCGTCGAGCCGACGCCCAGAGTCAGTTGGGCGTTCGAGTTCGGGTTGAAAGCTGCATCCGGAATTTTCACGGTTAACGTCTTTGTCTTTGCCAAGCTGATAGTGACTTCCCCGGTGGCTGGAAAATCCTTGAGCATCGGTTTCGCATACGTCTTCGCCATGGTGTCACTCCTCGTGAGGCGGCCTTGATCGTTGCGTCCGGGCGACTCACTTTAAAGATTTCAGAAAAGGACCATAGCCGGGCGTCGCACGGCCACACTGCCGTTATGCCTCCTTCCCGCAATCTCGCCTACTGACAGAGTTGACAGTCTCGATGAGCGGTCCAGGGGACTTGCTCGCAAGTTTCATTGGCTTTCCAATTTCGCCGGATGGCCCGATTTACAAGGCTTCGCGACCAACCTCCATGGCCTCAAACCTGACAAAAGACGAAATGCAGTTGACGTGTGTATTTTAAGTTGTACGATGACCTACAACTTCTGGCCGAAGCTTAACCATTTCACATACCATTTTGCGTCCCAGGGTGTTCGAATAATGAATCCACAAGAACTGAAGTCCATCCTCTCGTCTGGCCTGCTGTCGTTCCCGGTCACCGATTTTACTGCCCAAGGCGATTTCAATCGCGACAGCTACATCAAGCGCCTCGAGTGGCTGGCCCCGTACGGCGCCTCTGCACTGTTCGCAGCGGGCGGCACCGGTGAATTCTTCTCCCTGGCCGCCAGCGAGTACTCGCAAGTCATCAAGACGGCTGTCGACACCTGCGCTACCAGCGTGCCAATCCTCGCCGGTGTCGGCGGTGCCACCCGCCAGGCCATCGAGTACGCCCAAGAGGCCGAACGCCTGGGTGCCAAGGGCCTGCTGTTGCTGCCGCACTATCTGACCGAAGCCAGCCAGGACGGCGTTGCCGCCCACGTCGAAGCTGTGTGCAAATCGGTAAAAATCGGCGTGGTGGTGTACAACCGCAACGTCTGCCGCCTGAACGCGGTTCAGCTGGAGCAACTGGCCGAGCGTTGCCCGAACCTGATCGGTTACAAGGACGGCCTGGGCGACATCGAACTGATGGTGTCGATCCGTCGCCGCCTCGGCGATCGTTTCAGCTACCTGGGCGGCCTGCCGACCGCTGAAGTCTATGCCGCGGCCTACAAGGCCCTGGGCGTGCCGGTCTACTCCTCGGCGGTGTTCAACTTCATCCCGAAAACCGCGATGGACTTCTACCACGCCATTGCCCGTGACGATCACGAGACCGTCGGCAAGATCATCGACGATTTCTTCCTGCCTTACCTGGACATCCGCAACCGCAAGGCCGGTTATGCCGTGAGCATCGTCAAGGCGGGCGCGAAGATCGCCGGCTACGACGCAGGTCCTGTGCGCACCCCGCTGACCGACCTGCTGCCAGAAGAATACGAGGCACTGGCCGCGCTGATGGACAAGCAAGGCAAGCAGTAACCGACCCGACAAAGCCGCTGAGCAATCAGCGGCTTTTTGCGTAAGGCTTGATCGTTCCCATGCTCTGCGTGGGAATGCAGCCAGGGACGCTCGGCGTTCCTTGACAGCTTTTGTAGAAGGAGTAGCTCCGTGACTGATGCAAAGCGTTTCGATAACTACATCAACGGTCAGTGGGTAGCCGGTGCCGACTATTGCACCAACATCAACCCGTCCGATTTGTCCGATGTCATCGGTGAATACGCCAAGGCTGACGCAGCGCAAGTCAACGCCGCCATCGAAGCGGCCCGCGCCGCATTCCCGGCCTGGTCGACCTCGGGCATCCAGGCCCGTCACGATGCGCTGGATAAAGTCGGCAGCGAGATTCTCGCCCGTCGCGAAGAACTCGGCCAATTGCTGGCCCGGGAGGAGGGCAAGACCCTGCCCGAGGCCATTGGCGAAGTGACCCGCGCCGGCAATATTTTCAAGTTCTTCGCCGGTGAATGCCTGCGCCTGTCCGGCGACTATGTGCCGTCGGTGCGTCCGGGCGTCAACGTTGAAGTGACTCGTGAAGCCCTGGGTGTGGTCGGTTTAATCACGCCGTGGAACTTCCCCATCGCCATCCCTGCATGGAAAATCGCCCCGGCCCTGGCCTACGGCAACTGTGTGGTGATCAAGCCGGCCGAGTTGGTGCCGGGTTGCGCCTGGGCCCTGGCGGAAATCATTTCCCGCGCCGGTTTCCCGGCCGGTGCGTTCAACCTGGTGATGGGCAGCGGCCGCGTGGTCGGTGACATCCTGGTCAACAGCCCGAAAGTCGACGGCATCAGCTTCACCGGTTCCGTAGGCGTGGGTCGGCAGATCGCAGTCAGCTGTGTATCGCGTCAGGCCAAGGTGCAGTTGGAAATGGGTGGCAAGAACCCGCAGATCATCCTCGACGACGCCGACCTCAAGCAGGCTGTCGAACTGGCGGTGCAGAGCGCGTTCTATTCCACCGGCCAACGCTGCACGGCATCGAGTCGCCTGATCGTCACCGCCGGTATCCACGACAAATTTGTCGAAGCCATGGCCGAGCGCATGCAGTCGATCAAGGTCGGTCATGCCCTGAAGGCGGGTACGGACATCGGCCCGGTGGTCTCTGAGGCCCAGCTCAACCAGGACCTGAAGTACATCGACATCGGCCAGAGCGAAGGTGCGCGGCTGGTCAGCGGCGGCGGCCTGGTGACCTGCGACACCGAAGGCTATTTCCTGGCGCCGACCCTGTTCGCCGACAGCGAAGCGGCCATGCGCATCAGCCGTGAAGAGATCTTCGGCCCGGTGGCCAACGTCGTGCGCGTGGCCGACTACGAGGCAGCGCTGGCAATGGCCAACGACACCGAGTTCGGTCTGTCCGCCGGTATCGCCACTACGTCATTGAAGTACGCCAACCACTTCAAGCGCCATTCCCAGGCGGGCATGGTGATGGTCAACCTGCCAACCGCCGGCGTGGATTACCACGTGCCGTTCGGCGGGCGCAAAGGTTCGTCCTATGGTTCGCGTGAGCAAGGTCGCTACGCGCAGGAGTTCTACACCGTGGTGAAGACCGCCTACATCGGCTCGTGACCGCAACACCGACCGGGTTGGTTATCCAGCCCGGTCGTACAATCTGCTGACCCGCATAAAAATAAATAGTGGGAGTACTGTTACATGCAAGCGACCAAGCCGACTCACGTCCGCTATTTGATCCTGCTCATGCTGTTCCTGGTGACGACGATCAACTACGCTGACCGCGCCACCATCGCCATCGCAGGCTCCAGCCTGCAAAAAGACCTCGGCATCGATGCCGTCACCCTCGGTTATATCTTCTCCGCTTTCGGCTGGGCCTATGTGGCCGGGCAGATCCCTGGCGGCTGGCTGCTCGACCGTTTCGGGTCGAAAAAAATCTATGCCTTGAGCATTTTCACCTGGTCGCTGTTCACCGTGCTGCAAGGCTATGTCGGTGAGTTCGGCCTCTCCACCGCCGTGGTTGCGCTGTTCATGCTGCGCTTTCTGGTCGGGCTGGCCGAAGCGCCGTCCTTCCCGGGCAACGCACGGATCGTCGCCGCCTGGTTTCCCACCGCAGAACGCGGCACCGCCTCGGCGATTTTCAACTCGGCGCAATACTTCGCCACCGTGTTGTTCGCACCGTTGATGGGCTGGATCGTCTACCGCTTCGGCTGGCAGCACGTGTTTATCGTGATGGGCGTGATCGGCATCGTCTTTTCGCTGATCTGGCTCAAAGTGATCCACAGCCCGCGCCAGCACCCGATGATCAACGAAGCCGAGTTCAATCACATCGCCGCCAACGGTGCGATGGTCGACATGGACCAGGACAAAGGTAAGGGCAAGGAGAAGAAGGCCGACGGTCCGAAGTGGGATTACATCCGCCAACTGCTGACCAACCGCATGATGCTCGGCGTGTACCTGGGCCAGTACTGCATCAACGGTATCACCTACTTCTTCCTGACCTGGTTCCCGGTGTATCTGGTGCAGGAACGTGGCATGACCATCCTCAAGGCCGGCTTCATCGCGTCCTTGCCGGCCATCTGCGGTTTCATCGGCGGCGTGCTGGGCGGGGTGATTTCCGACTACCTGCTGCGCAAGGGCCACTCGCTGACCTTCGCCCGCAAGGCACCGATCATCGGCGGCCTGCTGGTGTCCAGCAGCATCGTGGCGTGCAACTACGTGGACATCGAGTGGATGGTGGTGGGCTTCATGGCCCTGGCTTTCTTCGGCAAAGGCGTGGGCGCACTGGGCTGGGCCGTGGTGTCCGACACCTCGCCAAAACAGATCGCCGGTCTGAGCGGTGGCCTGTTCAACACCTTCGGCAACCTGGCGTCGATCACCACGCCAATTGTCATCGGCTACATCATCAGCGCCACTGGTTCGTTCAAGTGGGCACTGGTATTCGTCGGTTGCAACGCGCTGGTGGCGGTGTTCAGCTACCTGGTCATCGTCGGGCCGATCAAGCGTGTGGTGCTCAAGGAACCAACGGCCAAGGATGCCGGCATCTCCAGCCTGTCCGAAGCTAAATCCTGAAGGAGCGGCAGCAATGCAATTGATTGAACATGCCGACTCGCCCCGTTACATCCGCCTGCACGAGCGGGACAACGTGGTGATCGTCGTCAACGACCAGGGCGTACCAGCCGGGACCGAGTTCCCGGATGGCCTGGTCACCGTGGACTTCGTGCCCCAGAGCCACAAGGTCACGCTGCAGGATATTCCCGAGGGCGGCGAGGTGATTCGCTATGGCCAGGTCATCGGCTATGCGCTGCAACCAATCCCCCGTGGCAGCTGGGTCAAGGAAGATCAGTTGCGCATGCCCACCGCACCACCGTTGGACAGCTTGCCGCTGTCCACCGACGTGCCGGCGGCGGATGCGCCGCTGGAGGGCTACACCTTCGAAGGCTACCGCAACGCCGACGGTACCGTCGGCACGCGCAATATCCTGGGCATCACCACCACGGTGCAGTGCGTGACCGGGGTGCTGGACCATGCGGTCAAGCGCATCAAGGATGAGCTGCTGCCCAAGTACCCGAACGTTGATGACGTGGTGGCGCTGACCCACAGCTATGGCTGTGGCGTGGCGATCACCGCTACCGACGCTTACATCCCGATTCGTACCGTGCGCAACCTGGCACGCAACCCGAACCTGGGTGGCGAAGCGCTGGTGATCAGCCTGGGCTGCGAGAAATTGCAGGCCGGGCAGGTGATGCATGAGAACGACAGCTCGGTGGACCTCAGCGAGCCATGGTTGTATCGCCTGCAGGACTCCAGCCACGGCTTCACCGAGATGATCGAACAGATCATGGAATTGGCTGAAACCCGTCTGAAGAAACTCGACCAGCGCCGTCGTGAAACCGTGCCGGCTTCGGAGCTGATCCTGGGCATGCAGTGCGGCGGCAGCGATGCGTTTTCCGGCATCACCGCCAACCCGGCGCTGGGCTATGCCTCGGACCTGTTGCTGCGCGCCGGGGCGACGGTGATGTTTTCCGAAGTCACCGAAGTGCGCGACGCCATCTACCTGCTGACCTCCCGGGCGCAAACCCGGGAAGTCGCCCAGGAACTGGTGCGCGAGATGGACTGGTATGACCGTTACCTGGCCAAGGGCGAGGCCGATCGTAGTGCCAACACCACGCCGGGCAACAAGAAGGGCGGGCTGTCGAACATCGTCGAAAAATCCCTTGGGTCGATCGTCAAGTCCGGCAGCAGCGCGATCAACGGCGTGCTCGGCCCGGGCGAGCGCTTCAAGCACAAAGGCCTGATCTTCTGCGCCACCCCGGCCAGTGATTTTGTCTGCGGCACCTTGCAGCTGGCGGCGGGGATGAACCTGCATGTGTTCACCACCGGCCGTGGCACGCCGTATGGTCTGGCGATGGCGCCGGTGGTGAAGGTCTCGACCCGTACCGAACTGGCCCAGCGCTGGCCGGACCTGATCGACATCGATGCCGGCCGGATTGCCACGGGCCGCGCTTCGATCGAAGAACTGGGCTGGGAGCTGTTCCACTATTATCTGGACGTGGCCAGCGGCAAGAAGAAGACCTGGGCCGAACAGCACAAACTGTTCAACGACATCACCCTGTTCAACCCGGCGCCGATTACCTGAGCCGGCGGCGAGCGCAGATGTTGCGCTCGCCCATAATCCAATGTGGGAGCGGGCTTGCTCGCGAAAGCGGTGTGTCATTCAACATATGCATCGGATGACATACCGCATTCGTGAGCAAGCCCGCTCCCACAGGAATCTCCAGACGCCAATGCCGTGAGTGGCTTACCATTAGCCACCTAACGACACCCCTCTCAAGGTCCCCGGCATGCTGGCAATTTTCCTCGAAACCCTGAACATCACCGCGCCGGTGTTTGCCATGCTGTTTCTGGGGGTGCTGCTCAAGCGCATCGACTGGATCAACGACAATTTCATTCATATCGCCTCGTCCCTGGTGTTCAACGTCACCATGCCGGCGCTGTTGTTCCTCGGCATTCTCCATGCCGACCTGCATGCGGCATTGCAGCCGGACCTGCTGATCTATTTTTCCATCGCCACCCTGGTGAGTTTCGCCATGGCCTGGGGTTGGGCGATCTGGCGCTGTCCGCGGGAAGATCGCGGCATCTACACCCAAGGTGCGTTTCGTGGCAACAACGGGGTCATCGGCCTGGCGCTGGCGGCCAGCATGTATGGCGACTACGGGATTTCCCTGGGGGCGATTCTCGCGGCGCTGGTGATTCTGTTCTACAACACCTTGTCGACCATCGTGCTGGCGGTCTACAGCCCGGTGATCAAGTCTGACCCGTGGAGCATCTGCAAAAGCGTGTTCAGCAACCCGCTGATCATCAGCGTGATCGTCGCCGCGCCGTTCGCCTATTGGCAGATTGGTTTGCCGAACTGGTTCGAGACGTCAGGCAAATATCTGGCGCAGATGACCTTGCCCCTGGCGCTGATCTGCATCGGCGGTACGCTGTCGTTGGCGGCATTGCGTAAGAGCGGCAAGATGGCCATGAGTTCGAGCCTGGTGAAAATGGTCGGCCTGCCGGCGCTGACCACCCTGGGTGCCTGGCTCTGGGGCTTTCGCGGGGCGGAACTGGGCATCCTGTTCCTATACTTCGGCAGCCCCACCGCCGCCGCCAGCTTCGTCATGGCCCGCGCCGCCGATGGCAACCATGAACTGGCGGCGGCGATCATCGTCATCACCACGCTGATGGCGGCGATCACCACCAACCTGGGGATCTTTGTGTTGCAGTGGGGTGGGTGGATCTAGGCGGGGAGCTGCTCTTTAGGGCCTCTTCGCGGGCAAGCCCGCTCCCACAGGATTTACGCTGAACCTGTGGGAGCGGGCTTGCTCGCGAAGAGGACGGCCCATCCACCATCAATCTCACGTTTTACGCTGGCTTCTGATACGCCTCGATCACTTCCTGCGCCGCCCGAAACGCATCGATTGCCGCCGGCACCCCGGCGTACACCGCGCAATGCAGCAATGCTTCGCGAATCTCCTCCACCGTGCAGCCATTATTCAGTGCGCCACGCACATGGCCTTTGAGCTCCTGCGGGCATTTGAGCGCGGTGAGGGCGGCCAGTGTGATCAGGCTGCGGGTTTTCAGCGGCAGGCCTTCGCGGCTCCAGACGCTGCCCCAGGCATGTTCGTTGACGAAGTCCTGCAACGGTTGGGTGAACTCGGTGGCGTTGCCCAGGGCGCGGTCGACGAACGCGTCGCCCATCACCTGGCGACGCATGTCCACGCCGGTCTTTGGAGTATCGGTCATGGCAAATCCCTCTTGTGGTGTTGGCGGCGCCAGGCGCGCACGGAGGTGAATAGCAAGAATGCCAGCAAGCCCGGCAGGACGTAGAACAGCATCAGCCGTTCCAGCTGGCCAGCCAGGGGCATGCCGGTGGTGAACGACATCACGTGGAGCCCATAGGCCAGGTACAAGCCCAGGAGCAACAAGCCTTCGGCGCGGGTAACCCGATAGCCGGAATAGAACACCGGCAGGCACAGCACCGCCACGCCGAGCATCACCGGCAGGTCGAAGTCCAGCGCGTTCGGCGAAACCGAAAGCGGCGTCGGCGCGACGAGGGCGGTCACCCCGAGGACCCCCAGCAGGTTGAACAGGTTGCTGCCGATCACGTTGCCCACCGCGATGTCGCGCTGGCCGCGCAAAGCGGCGATCAGCGAGGTGGCGAGTTCCGGCAGCGAGGTGCTGACCGCGACGACGGTCAGGCCGATGATGCGTTCGGAAAGCCCCAGGTCGGTGGCCACTTCCACTGCCGCGCCCAGCAGCAGATGCCCGGCGAAAATCAGCATCGCCAGGCCCGCGACAATCATCGACAGGCTCTTGAGCCAAGACCCCGGTGTCACATCGACCGCTATGGCATGGGGACGCCCGGAGTGCCGTGACTGGCGCAGCAACAAGCCCAGGTACATCGCCAGGGCGATCAGCAACAGCATGCCATCCAGCCGCGTCAGTTCTTCGTTCCAGGCCAGCACGAACACCAACAGGCTGGCACCGATCATCAATGGGATGTCCAGGCGCACCAGTTGGCGCGAGACCCGCAGCGGAATGATCAGCGCCGACAGGCCGAGGGTCACGAGGATGTTGAAGATGCCGCTGCCGATCACGCTGCCCACGGCGATGTCGGCGTTCTGCGCCAGGGTCGCTTGCAGGCTGACGGCCATCTGCGGCGCGCTGCTGCCGAAGGCGACGACGCTCAGGCCGATGATCAGGGGGCGTACTTGCAAACGTGCCGCCAGGCCGACAGCGGCCCGCACCAGCAACTCGGCACCGGCAATCAGCAACAGCAGGCCACCGAACAGTTCGATCAGGCTGAACAGCGGTAAATCGGCAAGTAGGGAAATGGCTGGGCTCCGTCTATCAATCGTCGAGGGCTTGCACGCGTACCCGCGCGGTGCCGGTGCGCAGCATGCCCAACTGCTCGGCGGCTTCGCGGGACACGTCGATCAGACGGCCTCGGGAGTATGGGCCACGGTCGTTGATGCGCACCACCACGGCATTATTGTTGCCCAGGTTGGTGATTTTCACCCGGGTACCGAACGGCAGCTGGCGATGGGCGGCGGTCAGGCTGTGTTGGTCGAAACGCTCGCCGCTGGCGGTGCGCTTGCCATGGTGCCTGGCACCGTAATAAGAGGCGACGCCGGTCTGGTCGTAGCCGTGTGGATCGACCGTCCCGCTCTGGCTGGCGCAACCGGCCAGCAGGGACAGCAGGGCGCAGGCGCCGAGGAGACGCATCATTCGAGAGTTTCCAAATACAAATGTGGGAGCGAGCCTGCTCGCGATGAGGACGGCACATTCAGCACTGATGCAAGCTGAACCACCGCTATCGCGAGCAGGCTCGCTCCCACAAGGGAGAGTGGAGCCAGGTCGAATAGCTGGCTCCATGGCAATCAACCCTCGAGCTTGCTTTTCAGCAGTTCGTTGACCTGTTGCGGGTTGGCCTTGCCCTTGGAGGCTTTCATGGCCTGGCCGACGAAGAAACCGAACATCTTGCCGCGCTTGGCTTCGTCCGCCGCACGGTATTGTGCGACCTGTTCGGCGTTGGCCGCGAGCATCTCATCGAGTACGGCGGAAATGGCGCCGGTGTCGGTGACCTGCTTCAAGCCGCGCTTCTCGATGATCTCGTCGGCGCTGCCCTCGCCGTTGGCCATGGCTTCGAAGACCATCTTGGCGATCTTGCCGGAGATGGTGTTGTCCTTGATCCGCAGCAGCATGCCGCCCAGTTGCTCGGCCGATACCGGCGACTCGTCGATTTCCAGCCCCTGCTTGTTCAGCAGGCTGCCCAGTTCGACCATTACCCAGTTGGCCGCCAGTTTGGCATCGCCGCCGATGCCGACGACTTTCTCAAAGTAATCGGCCTGTTCGCGGCTGGTGGCCAGGACGTTGGCGTCATAGCTCGACAGCCCGAACTGCGCCTGGAAGCGCTCGCGTTTCTGCGGCGGCAGTTCCGGCAGGGTGGCGCGCACGTCGTCGAGGAACGAGTCTTCGATCACCACCGGCAGCAGGTCCGGGTCGGGGAAGTAACGGTAGTCGTTGGCTTCTTCCTTGCTGCGCATCGGACGGGTCTCGTCCTTGTTCGGGTCGTACAGGCGGGTCTGCTGGATGACCTTGCCGCCGTCCTCGATCAGTTCGATCTGGCGCTGGATCTCGCTGTTGATCGCCTTCTCGATGAAGCGGAACGAGTTGACGTTCTTGATCTCGCAGCGGGTGCCGAACTCGGCCTGGCCCTTGGGCCGGATCGACACGTTGCAGTCGCAGCGCAGCGAGCCTTCGGCCATGTTGCCGTCGCAGATGCCTAGGTAACGGACAAGGGCGTGGATCGCCTTGACGTAGGCCACGGCTTCCTTGGCGCTGCGCATGTCCGGCTCGGAGACGATTTCCAGCAGCGGCGTGCCGGCACGGTTCAGGTCGATGCCGGTGGCGCCGTTGAATTCTTCGTGCAGGCTCTTGCCGGCGTCTTCTTCCAGGTGCGCACGGGTGATGCCGACACGCTTGATCGTGCCGTCTTCCAGGGCGATGTCCAGGTGGCCCTTGCCGACGATCGGCAGTTCCATCTGGCTGATCTGGTAGCCCTTGGGCAGGTCCGGGTAGAAGTAGTTCTTGCGGGCGAACACGTTGTGCTGGCCGATCTCGGCGTCAATCGCCAGGCCGAACATCACCGCCATGCGCACGGCTTCGGCGTTGAGCACTGGCAGCACGCCAGGCATGCCCAGGTCGACCAGGCTGGCCTGGGTGTTCGGTTCGGAGCCGAACGTGGTGGAACTGCCGGAAAAAATTTTCGACCGGGTGGTGAGCTGGGTATGAATCTCCAGCCCGATCACGACTTCCCATTGCATGTGTGTCTCCTCAGAAGCCGGTTGGGGTGCGGGTGTGCCAGTCGGTATTGAGCTGGTACTGGTGCGCCACATTGAGCAGGCGGCCTTCCTGGAAGTACGGTGCGAGCAACTGCACGCCCACCGGCAGGCCATCGACGAAACCGGCCGGCATGGACAGGCCCGGCAAGCCAGCGAGGTTGGCGGTGATGGTGTAGACGTCTTCCAGGTAGGCAGCGACCGGGTCGCTGTTCTTGGCGCCGAGTTTCCAGGCCGGGTTCGGCGTGGTCGGGCCGAGGATGATATCGACCTCGTTGAAGGCGGCCATGAAGTCGTTCTTCACCAGGCGACGGATTTTCTGCGCCTTGAGGTAGTAGGCGTCGTAGTAGCCTGCGGACAGCGCGTAGGTACCGACCATGATCCGCCGCTGCACTTCGGCACCGAAGCCTTCGCCACGGGAGCGCTTGTACAGGTCGATCAGGTTTTCCGGGTTCTCGCAGCGATAGCCGAAGCGCACGCCGTCGAAACGCGACAGGTTCGAGGAGGCTTCCGCCGGGGCGATCACGTAATAGGCCGGAATCGCGTGCTGCATGTTCGGCAGGCTGATTTCCTTGACCACGGCGCCGAGCTTTTCCAGTTCCTTGACGCTGTTCTGGATCAGGTCGGCAATGCGTGGATCGAGGCCGGCACCGAAGTACTCCTTCGGTACGCCGATGCGCAGGCCTTGCAGCGAGCCGTTGAGGCCGGCGCTGTAGTCCGGCACCGGTTCGTCGATGCTGGTGGAGTCATTGGGGTCGAAGCCGGCCATGCCTTGCAGCAGGATCGCGCAGTCTTCGGCGGTGCGTGCCAAGGGGCCACCCTGGTCGAGGCTGGAAGCGTAGGCAATCATGCCCCAGCGCGACACGCGACCGTAGGTGGGCTTGAGGCCGGTGAGGTTGGTGAACGCCGCGGGCTGGCGGATCGAGCCGCCGGTGTCGGTGGCGGTCGCGGCTGGCAACAGGCGCGCGGCCACGGCGGCGGCGGAACCGCCGGACGAGCCGCCGGGTACGTGTTCCAGGTTCCAGGGGTTCTTCACCGCGCCGTAGTGGCTCGACTCGTTGGCCGAACCCATGGCGAATTCGTCCATGTTGGTCTTGCCCAGGGTCACGGCGCCGGCGGCGGCCAGCTTGGCAACCACGGTGGCGTTGTACGGGGCCTTGAAGTTGTCGAGCATCTTCGAGCCGCAGCTGGTGCGCACGCCCTGGGTGCAGAACAGGTCTTTGTGGGCGATCGGCGCGCCGAGCAGGGCGCCGCCTTCACCGTTGGCACGGCGAGCGTCGGCCGCCCTGGCCTGGCTCAGGGCCAGCTCTTCGGTAACGCTGATGAAGCTGTTGAGCTGTGGGTCGAGCTGGGCGATGCGCGCCAGCAGGGCCTTGGTCAGCTCTTCGGAGGAAAACTTTTTATCGGCGAGTCCGCGGGCGACCTCGGCCAGTGTCATGTGATGCATGAGAGGCTCTTTCCCTTTAGTCGATGACTTTCGGAACCAGGTACAGGCCGTTTTCGACCGCTGGCGCGATGGCCTGGTAGGCCTCGCGGTTGTCGGGTTCGGTCACGACGTCGGCGCGCAGGCGCTGGCTGGCTTCCAGTGGGTGGGCCAGCGGTTCGATACCGTCGGTATTGACCGCCTGCATCTCGTCGACCAGCCCCAGAATGCTGTTCAGGGCGGAAGTGATATGTGGAAGATCGGCTTCATTGAGGCCCAGGCAGGCCAGATGAGCGATTTTTTCCACGTCGGAGCGTTCAAGCGCCATGGGATTCTCCAGTGGAAAACAGAACGGACGCAGTCTGTCCGTGTGTTAGATTGTCGGAACACTACCGCATTTCTACGGCCCTACGGCCGCGATTGTAGGGGTTGGTGCACAGAAAAGCGGCCAATTTAACATATTGGCGCCTTGCCCAAAATCCCTGTCGTTGTTAGAGTTTGCCGCACTTTTTTACCCACGCGTTGCCTAGGGTCCCTTTCCCATGTTCAAGAAACTGCGTGGCATGTTTTCCAGCGATCTTTCCATTGACCTGGGCACTGCCAACACCCTTATTTACGTGCGCGAGCGCGGTATCGTCCTGAATGAACCCTCGGTCGTGGCCATCCGCACCCACGGTAACCAGAAAAGTGTCGTGGCTGTTGGTACCGAAGCCAAACGCATGCTGGGCCGTACACCGGGCAACATCGCAGCCATTCGTCCGATGAAGGACGGCGTGATCGCCGACTTCAGCGTCTGCGAGAAGATGCTGCAGTACTTCATCAACAAGGTTCACGAAAACAGTTTCCTGCAGCCCAGCCCTCGTGTGCTGATTTGCGTTCCATGCAAGTCCACCCAGGTGGAGCGTCGTGCCATCCGTGAATCGGCCCTTGGCGCCGGTGCCCGTGAGGTGTTCCTGATCGAAGAACCGATGGCCGCTGCCATCGGCGCCGGCCTGCCGGTGGAAGAGGCCCGCGGTTCGATGGTGGTCGACATCGGTGGCGGCACCACCGAGATCGCGCTGATCTCTCTCAACGGTGTGGTCTATGCCGAATCCGTGCGTGTGGGCGGCGACCGCTTCGACGAAGCGATCATCACTTACGTGCGCCGCAACTACGGCAGCCTGATCGGCGAATCCACCGCCGAGCGCATCAAGCAGGAAATCGGCACGGCCTACCCGGGCGGTGAAGTCCGCGAAGTCGACGTTCGTGGCCGTAACCTGGCCGAAGGCGTTCCTCGCGCATTCACCCTGAACTCCAACGAAGTGCTGGAAGCGCTGCAGGAATCCCTGGCGACCATCGTCCAGGCGGTGAAGAGCGCCCTGGAGCAGTCGCCGCCGGAGCTGGCATCGGACATCGCCGAGCGCGGCCTGGTGCTGACCGGTGGTGGCGCGTTGCTGCGTGACCTCGACAAGTTGCTGGCCCAGGAAACCGGCCTGCCGGTGATCGTTGCCGAAGATCCACTGACCTGCGTTGCCCGTGGCGGTGGTCGCGCCCTGGAAATGATGGACAAGCACACCATGGACCTGCTCTCCAGCGAATAAGTCTCGCCGGGTCCATGTTGTTCGCTTCCGGGCAGCACTTTGCAGTGCTGCCCGTTGGCGTTTATCTTCTGTCATTCGTATCCAGGCCGGTTTGATGCCGTATGAATAAAGAGAACATTTGCCTGGGAGGAGCGGCCTATTAAACCGCTTTTTGCCAAGGGCCCCTCGTTGGGTGTGCGCCTGCTGGTGCTGGCCGTGCTATCGGTTGCGCTGATGGTGGTCGATGCCCGCTTCACACTGCTCAAGCCAGTGCGCAGCCAGATGTCGCTGGTCCTGATGGAATCCTATTGGATCACCGACCTGCCGCAACGGCTGTGGCAAGGTGTGGCCAGCCAGTTCGGCAGCCGGACCGAGCTGGTCGCCGAAAACGAAAAACTCAAGACCGAGAACCTGCTGTTGCAGGGACGCCTGCAGAAGCTGGCGGCCCTTACCGAGCAGAACGTGCGGCTGCGCGAGTTGCTCAACTCTTCCGCACTGGTCAACGAAAAGGTCGAAGTGGCCGAGTTGATCGGCATGGACCCCAACCCGTTTACCCACCGGATCGTCATCAACAAGGGTGAGCGCGACGGCGTGGTCCTCGGCCAGCCGGTGCTCGACGCCCGCGGCCTGATGGGCCAGGTGGTGGAGTTGATGCCCTACACGTCTCGCGTGCTGTTGTTGACCGATACCACCCACAGCATCCCCGTGCAGGTCAACCGCAACGGTCTGCGGGCGATTGCCAGCGGCACCGGCAACCCGGAACGCCTGGAGCTTCGGCACGTGGCTGACACTGCCGATATCAAGGAAGGCGACCTGCTGGTCAGTTCCGGCCTCGGCCAGCGCTTCCCGGCCGGATATCCGGTGGCGACGGTCAAGGAAGTGATCCATGACTCCGGCCAGCCATTCGCCATTGTCCGTGCGGTACCCACTGCCGCGCTGAACCGCAGCCGTTACCTGCTGCTGGTGTTCAGCGACAACCGCACGCCTGAGGAGCGCGCCAACGACGCTGCCGCGGCCCAGGAAGCCCAGGACCGGCAGGGCGGCGAAGCGGTTGTCCCCGGCGCTGGCGCACCCGTGCCGGCCGCAACGCCGAATCCGCCCGTGTCCACACCGGCTACGCCAGTAACCACACCGGCTGCTACCCCCGCTACCACGCCTGCCAGGTCGGCAACGCCCGCCGCGACACCGGCCAGGCCTGCAACGCATGCACCGGCCACTCATGCACCAGAGGCCCAACCGTCGCGCCCGGCTGCCAGAGTGCCCGCCGCCACGCCCGCCACCAGGGGAGCACGAGAAGAATGAGCAGTACCCACTTCGGTAACGGCTGGATGGTCTGGTTGACCTTCGCCCTGGGCCTGTTGCTCAGCGTTTCGCCGCTGCCGCAATTCATGGAGATCCTTCGCCCGTTGTGGCTGGCCTTGCTGCTGGCTTTCTGGGCATTGGCGCTGCCGCACAAGGTCGGCATGGTCACCGCCTGGTGTCTGGGGCTGGCCGAAGACGTGCTCTATGGAACGCTGCTGGGGCAGAACGCGCTGATCCTGACCTTGATTACCTTTCTGGTGCTGTCGCTACAGCAGCGCCTGCGGATGTTCCCGATGTGGCAACAATGCCTGGTGATCCTGGTGATATTCGGCCTGGCGCAATTGGTACAGCTATGGCTCAGCGCGCTGACCGGCAATCGCCAGCCAACCCTGGCACTGGTGCTGCCGGCCCTGGTCAGTGCCTTGCTCTGGCCTTGGGTCAGCTTCGGTTTGCGTGGCCTGCGTCTGCGTTTCAAGATCAACTGATTGGGTCGGGCTTGAGCGGGAGATGCATTGATGAAACCGCTTTACCTCGCTTCAGGCTCGCCGCGTCGGCGTGAGCTGCTCACGCAGATTGGCGTGTCCTTTACCGCCATCAGCGCGGACATTGACGAAACTCCCCTGAATCACGAAACCCCTTCGGCTTATGTCGAGCGCCTGGCACGCGGCAAGGCTGAGGCCGGGCGGCGGGCATTGCCGATCGACGACGGTGGTTGCGTGTTGGGCGCCGACACGGCGGTGGTGCTCGACGGGCAGATTCTCGGTAAACCACTGGACCAGAGCGATGCGCGCTCGATGCTGTTGGCTCTGTCCGGTCGCGACCATGAGGTGCTGACCGCCATTGCCGTGCTGGATGGCCAACGCTGCGAATCCCGGGTGGTCCGCAGTCGGGTGCGTTTTCGCCCTATCAGCGAAGAGGAAGCGGCGGCCTACTGGGCCAGCGGTGAACCTTTGGACAAGGCCGGTGGCTACGGCATCCAGGGGCTGGGTGCGGTATTCGTTGCCGGGCTGGAGGGCAGCTATTCTGCGGTAGTTGGCTTGCCGCTGTGCGAAACCGCGCAACTGCTGGAGCATTTCGGCATACCCTGTTGGCAAACCTTGAACGTGCGTTGAACGCCGCCTGACCAGATGCAGCCATTATCGTGAAAATGCCTGAACGAGACCCTGCCATGAGTGAAGAGATCCTGATCAACATCACGCCGATGGAATCGCGCGTGGCGGTGGTTGAAAACGGTGTGCTGCAAGAGGTTCATGTCGAGCGCACGCAAAAACGCGGCATTGTCGGCAACATCTACAAAGGCAAGGTGGTGCGGGTGTTGCCGGGCATGCAGGCGGCGTTCGTCGATATTGGCCTGGACCGTGCGGCGTTCATCCATGCCTCGGAGATTTCCATGCGCGAAGGGCCTGCCGTGGAGAGCATCGGCGCGCTGGTCCATGAGGGCCAGAGCCTGGTGGTGCAGGTCACCAAGGACCCCATCGGTTCCAAGGGCGCGCGCCTGACCACGCAACTGTCCATTCCGTCGCGATACCTGGTGTACATGCCACGCACCGCTCATGTCGGCATTTCCCTGAAGATCGAGGACGAGGCCGAGCGCGAACGCCTCAAGCAGGTGGTCAGCGATTGCGTGGAGAAGGAAGGGATCAAGGAGACCGGTGGTTTTATCCTGCGCACCGCGGCCGAAGGTGCCGGCGCCGATGAGATTCTCATGGACATCCGTTACCTGCGCAGGCTCTGGGACCAGATCGCCGCGCAGATCAAGACCATCGCCACCCCCAGCGTGATCTACGAGGACCTGGGCCTGGCGCTGCGCACGCTGCGGGACCTGGTCAGCCCCAAGATCGAGAAAATCCGCATCGACTCCCGGGAAACTTTCCAGAAAACCACGCAGTTCGTCGCCGAGCTGATGCCGGAAATCGCCGATCGCCTGGAACATTATCCAGGCGAGCGGCCGATTTTCGACCTGTACGGGGTCGAGGACGAAATCCAGAAGGCCCTGGAGCGCAAGGTGCCGCTCAAGTCCGGCGGCTACCTGGTGGTCGATCCGGCCGAGGCCATGAGCACCATCGACGTGAACACCGGGGCGTTCGTCGGCCATCGCAATCTCGAAGAAACCATCTTCAAGACCAATCTGGAAGCCGCCACGGCCATTGCTCGCCAACTGCGCCTGCGCAACCTGGGCGGGATCATCATCATCGACTTCATCGACATGGAGGACGAAGAGCATCAGCGTCAGGTGCTGCGAACCCTGGAAAAACAACTCGAACGCGACCACGCCAAGACCAACATCATCGGCATCACCGAATTGGGTCTGGTGCAGATGACCCGTAAACGCACCCGGGAAAGCCTCGAGCAGGTGCTCTGCGAGCCGTGCAGCGCCTGCCAGGGGCGGGGCAAGCTGAAGACCCCGGAAACCGTGTGTTACGAAATCTTCAGGGAAATTCTCCGGGAGGCGCGCGCCTACCAGGCCACTGGCTATAGAGTGTTGGCGAACCAGAAAGTGGTAGACCGCCTGCTCGATGAGGAGTCGGGTAATGTCGCGGAATTGGAGGCCTTTATCGGGCGTACGATTCGCTTCCAGGTAGAGACCATGTACTCCCAGGAACAATACGACGTTGTGCTGCTCTGAAGTGGCTCCTGAAGCGGTGGTCTCGCCGATTTGAATACCTTTGCCTGGGGAGTCCATTGACATGGAGCGTTTGACCCGCATTCTGGCCGTGCTGACCCGCTGGGGCTTGGGTCTGTGCGCGCTGCTGCTGGTACTGCTGGCGCTGTATGTCAGCCTGGGGCGGGAACTGGCGCCGCTGGTAGCCGAATACCGTACCGAGATCGAGCGCCGGGCCACCGAAACGCTGGGCATGCCGTTGCGGGTTGGAAGCCTTGAGGGCAAATGGAGTGGCCTGGCGCCGATTCTGCTGGCTCGCGACGTGATGATCGGCGATGGCGCCAATGCCATGCACCTGGACGAGGTGCGTGCCGTGCCCGACCTGTGGGCCAGCCTGCTGGCCCGCCAGGTACGCATCGCCCACCTGGAGCTCGGGGGCCTGAAGATCAGCCTCAAGGAAGGCGCCGACGGCAAGTGGGCCCTGGAAGGCCTGCCGGTCAAGGACGATCAACCGTTCGACCCGCAGCAATTGTTTGATCGCATGCAGATGGTCTCGAAGCTTTCGATCCTGGACAGCCAGGTGACTTTGCAGCCGCTGGATCAAGCACCGCTGACCCTGACCTATGTGGGCCTGAGTCTCAGGACCGGCGTCAGCCGCCAGCGCCTGGATGCGCGCCTGACCCTGCCCGACGGGCAACCGCTGGCAATCAACCTGCGTACCCGGATCCGCGCCGCCGATTGGAAGAACGGCCAGGCCGAAGCCTACCTGAGCCTGCCACAGAGCGACTGGTCGAAATGGCTGCCGAAGCGCCTGACCCGCGAATGGCATTTCTCCCAGGCCAAGGCCGGCGGCGAGTTCTGGCTGAGTTGGGGGAATGGCACGCTGCAAAGTGCCGCAGTGCGCCTGAATGCGCCGGACATCAGCGGCGCCTACGCCGAGCGCAAGCCGGTACAGATCCGTAACCTGGCACTCAACGGCTATTTCCAGCGCGGCAGCGACGGGTTCACCGCGACGTTCGATTCCCTGGCGATGAGCCTGGGGGAAACCCGCTGGGAATCGCGCTTGCAACTGCAGCAGAGTGCGGCCACCGAGAAGGCTGAAGAACTCTGGCATCTACAGGCCGATCGTCTCGACCTGACTCCGATTACGCCGCTGCTCAATGCCTTGGCGCCTTTGCCCGAGGGGGTCGCGACGGCCATCGACCGTCTCAGGTTCACTGGCGCGCTGCGCAACGTGTGGGTGGACTACCGGCCGCAGAATGCCGGTGATCGCAAGGTCAGCTTTGCCACCAACCTGGACACGGTGGGTTTCAATGCCTATCACGGTGCCCCCGCAGCGCGTAACGTCTCGGGCAGCCTCAGCGGCGATCTCGGCGGCGGCGAGCTGCGCATGGACAGCAAGGATTTTTCCCTGCACCTGGACCCGATCTTCGCCAAGCCCTGGCAATACCTGCAGGCCAATGCGCGGCTGACCTGGAAGCTCGACCAGCAAGGTTTCACCCTGATCGCGCCCTACCTGAAGGTGCTGGGGGAGGAGGGCCGGATTGCCGGCGATTTCCTGATCCGCCTGCATTTCGATCACAGCCAGGAAGACTACATGGACTTGCGGGTCGGCCTGGTGGACGGCGACGGGCGTTACACCGGCAAGTACCTGCCGGCGGTGCTGAGCCCGGCTCTGGATGAGTGGCTGCGCACGGCCATCGTCAAGGGGGCCGTGGATGAAGGGTTTTTCCAGTACCAGGGCTCGCTGAACCACGGCGCCGAGGACGCGGCCCGCAGCATCAGCCTGTTCTTCAAGGTGCATGACGCCGAACTGGCCTTCCAGCCGGGCTGGCCTTCGGTTGGCAAGGTCAGCGGCGATGTCTTCGTCGAAGACAGCGGCGTGCGCATCTTCGCCAGCCAGGGACAATTGCTGGACACCCAGGTCAAGGACGTGGCGGTGAACATTCCCCATGCCCCGAATGGGCAGCATTCCCATCTGCTGCTGGAGGGCGGGTTCGCCGGGGGGCTGGGGGACGGGCTGAAAATCCTGCAGACGGCGCCCATCGGCACGGCTGAGACATTCGCCGGCTGGGAAGGCGAAGGCGGCCTGCAAGGTTCTGTGAAACTCGATATTCCCTTGGCCAAGGGAGACCCACCGAAGATCCTGGTGGACTTCAGCACCGACAACGCCCGGCTCAAGCTCAGCGATCCGGTGCTGGAGCTGACTCAGCTCAAGGGCGATTTCCGCTTCGACAGCAGTAAGGGGCTGAGCGGCAAGAACATCGCCACCCGGGCGTTCGACCGACCTTTGACCGCGCAGATCTTTGCCGATGGCCGTGCCGGTGCGCTCAATACCCGGGTGGTGGCGTCCGGGCGTCTGGAGGTCAAAAAACTCACCGACTGGCTGAACGTTACCCAGCCGTTGCCTGTTTCCGGGGTCGTTCCTTACCAATTGCAGGTGATACTCGACGGCGCCGACAGCCAGTTGTCGGTCAGTTCCAACCTCAAGGGCGTGGCGGTGGACCTGCCGGCGCCCTTCGGCATGACGGCCGACACCGGGCGAGACACGGTGTTCCGCATGACGCTGCAGGGGCCGGAGCGGCGTTACTGGGTCAATTATGGCGACCTCGCCAGCTTCACTTACGCAGCGCCGGGCGGGAAGCCGGCCGATGGTCGCGGCGAGCTGTTGCTCGGGGGCGGCGATGCTGTCTTGCCGGGAGCCAAAGGGGTGCGGCTGCGTGGGACACTGTCGGAACTGGATGTCGGGCCGTGGCAGGACCTGCTGAACAAGTACGCCGGACAGGACCCGAGCGGCAGCGCCAAGCAACTGCTCAGCGGTGTCGATCTGAAGGTGGGCAAGCTCACGGCCATGGGAACGACCCTGGACCAGGCCTCGGTGCAGCTCGACCGTAAGCCGGATGCCTGGGCCCTGGGTCTCGACAGCCAGCAGGCCAAGGGCAGCGCCAGCCTCCCGGATGCGAAAAGCACTCCGATCGGGATCAAGCTCGATTACGTTCGCCTGCCGGCCGCGGACCCGACGGTGCAAGCCGATGAGAACGCGCCGGATCCGCTGGCATCGGTGGACCCGACCCGGATCCCGGCCATGGATATCGCGATTGCCCAATTGTTCCAGGGACCGGATCTGATCGGTGCCTGGTCGTTGAAGGTGCGTCCGACCAGCAAGGGCATTGCGCTGAATAATCTGGACATGGGTCTCAAGGGCATGGTGTTGCAGGGCAGTGGCGGCTGGGAAGGCGTGCCCGGTTCCACCCGCAGCTGGTACAAGGGGCGTATCGGCGGCAAGAACCTGGCTGATGTGCTCAAGGGCTGGGGATTCGCCCCAAGCGTGACCAGCCAGGACTTCCACCTGGACGTCGACGGCAATTGGCCTGGCTCACCGGCGTGGGTCGCGACCAAGCGCTTTTCCGGCAGCCTCGATGCGTCGTTGAGCAAGGGCCAGTTCGTCGAGGTCGAGGGCAGCGCCCAGGCGTTGCGGGTGTTCGGCCTGTTGAACTTCAACTCCATCGGCCGACGGCTGCGGCTGGACTTCTCCGACCTGTTCGGCAAAGGCCTGAGCTACGATCGCGTCAAGGGGCTGTTGGTGGCGAGCAATGGCGTCTACGTGACCCGTGAACCCATTACCCTGACGGGGCCTTCGAGCAACCTGGAACTCAACGGGACATTGGACATGGTGGCTGACCGGGTCGACGCCAAGTTGCAGGTGACATTACCGGTGACCAACAACCTGCCGATTGCCGCGCTGATTGTCGGCGCACCGGCGGTGGGCGGTGCGCTGTTTTTGATCGACAAGCTGATCGGCGACCGCGTGGCGCGTTTTGCCAGCGTAAGATACGACGTCAAGGGGCCGTGGAAAGAGCCGAAGATCACTTTCGACAAACCGTTCTGATAGACAACGCCAACTTCTGTGGGAGCGGGCTTGCTCGCGAATGCGTCGGCACATTCAACATTGTTCTGAGAGATGCACCGCTTTCGCGAGTAAGCCTGCTCCCACAAGGTGAGCGATGCAACAGATGAGGAAGCACCATGCCAGTCGCAGTAATCCAAATGGTCAGCCAAAGCGATGTACTCGCCAACCTGGCCCGGGCCCGTGTGCTGTTGGAGCAGGCCGCCGCTGGCGGTGCTCGGCTGGCGGTGTTGCCGGAAAACTTCGCGGCGATGGGACGGCGGGACGTGGCCGACATCGGTCGTGCCGAAGCCATCGGTCAGGGACCGATCCTGCCCTGGTTGAAACAGACTGCCCGTGACCTCAGGTTATGGATTGTGGCCGGCACGTTGCCCCTGCCGCCGGTGGACCGGCCCGAGGCCAAGGCCCATGCCTGCTCGCTGCTGGTGGACGATCAGGGCCAGATCGTGGCGCGGTACGACAAGCTGCACCTGTTCGACGTGGATGTGGCCGACAATCGTGGGCGCTACCGCGAGTCTGATGACTATGCTTATGGCGGTAACGTGGTAGTTGCCGATACGCCAGTGGGCAAGGTCGGCCTGACGGTCTGCTATGACTTGCGTTTTCCGGAGCTGTACAGCGAGCTGCGGGCTGCCGGCGCCGAGTTGATCACGGCGCCCTCGGCGTTCACCGCCGTCACCGGTGCGGCTCATTGGGAGGTGCTGATTCGCGCCCGGGCCATCGAAACCCAGTGTTATGTGCTGGCGGCCGCCCAAGGGGGCGTGCATCCGGGGCCTCGGGAGACCTTTGGTCATGCGGCCATTGTCGACCCGTGGGGGCGAGTGCTGGCGCAACAGGATCAAGGCGAAGGCGTGCTGCTGGCCGAGCGCGACAGCAGCGAACAGGCGTCCATCCGGGCGCGCATGCCGGTGGCCAGCCATCGGCGCTTTTTCTCGCAGGGCGCTCGACAGCGACCTGTCCAAGACGACGAATTCAAGGCGTAAAACATATGAGCGGGTTGTTGTCCTCAGTCAGTGAACACCTTCTAGCCCCCGGCGGCGTGACCCTCGAAAGCCTGCAAGGCGTGCTGGGCGACCTGGCCGGTCCGGGTATCGACGCGGCCGACCTGTATTTCCAGGGTCAGATTTCCGAGTCCTGGTCCCTGGAAGACGGCATCGTCAAGGAAGGCAGTTTCAACCTTGACCAGGGCGTGGGCGTGCGTGCCCAGTCCGGCGAGAAAACCGGCTTTGCCTACAGCAATGCCATTACCCTCGAAGCCCTAGGGGCTGCGGTCCGTGCGGCGCGTTCGATTTCCCGGGCCGGGCAGAACGGCACGGTGCAGGCCTTCAGCAGGCAGGATGTCGCGCAGTTGTATGCGCCGGATAATCCGCTGGAAGTCATGAGCCGGGCCGAGAAGGTCGAACTGCTCAAGCGCATCGACGTCGCCACCCGGGCCCTCGATCCACGCATCCAACAGGTATCCGTGAGCATGGCCGGTGTCTGGGAACGCATCCTCGTGGCTTCCACCGACGGCGGCCTGGCGGCGGATGTTCGGCCGCTGGTGCGCTTCAACGTCAGCGTGATAGTCGAGCAGAACGGTCGCCGCGAGCGCGGTGGTCACGGCGGAGGCGGGCGTACCGACTACCGCTATTTCCTCAGCGAAGACCGCGCCATGGGTTATGCCCGGGAGGCCCTGCGCCAGGCGCTGGTCAACCTGGAGGCTATTCCTGCGCCGGCTGGCACGTTGCCGGTGGTGCTGGGGTCCGGTTGGTCCGGCGTGCTGCTGCACGAAGCGGTGGGGCATGGCCTGGAGGGCGATTTCAACCGCAAGGGCAGTTCAGCCTACAGCGGGCGCATGGGCGAAATGGTCGCTTCGAAACTCTGCACCATTGTCGACGATGGCACCTTGGCCGGGCGGCGCGGCTCGCTGAGCGTCGACGACGAGGGCACCCCGACCGAGTGCACCACGCTGATCGAGAACGGGGTGCTCAAGGGCTACATGCAGGACAAGCTCAACGCCCGGCTGATGGGCGTGGCCCGTACCGGCAACGGCCGCCGTGAGTCTTATGCGCACCTGCCGATGCCGCGCATGACCAACACCTACATGCTGGGCGGTCAAAGCGATCCGGCGGAAATTATCGCTTCGGTGAAAAAAGGCATCTACTGCGCCAACCTCGGCGGCGGTCAGGTGGACATCACCAGCGGCAAATTCGTGTTCTCCACCAGCGAGGCCTACCTGATCGAGGACGGCAAGATCACCGCGCCGGTCAAGGGCGCCACGCTGATCGGTAACGGACCGGAGGCCATGAGCAAGGTGTCGATGGTCGGCAACGACCTGGCCCTGGACAGCGGTGTAGGGACGTGCGGCAAGGACGGGCAGTCGGTGCCGGTGGGTGTCGGTCAGCCGACCCTGAAGATCGATGCGATTACCGTGGGTGGCACGGGCGCATGACAGGAACAGCGGGTGGAGTACGAGCCTCCACCCGCGGACATCACTCAGCGCAGGCCGCGTTGAGTCTCGTCCAGCTCACGGATGTACTTGAAGATTTTACGGCTCGAAGCCGGTGGCTTGTTCTGCGCGACTTCGTGCTGGGCCTGACGGATCAGCGAGCGCAGCTGCTGGCGATCGGCCTCGGGGTAGTCGACGACGAATTTTTCCAGGGTGCCGTCGTCGCCTGCGATCAAGCGATCGCGCCAGCGTTCCAGGTTATGGAAGCGTTCGTTGTACTGCCGGGTGGAGGCGTCGAGTTGATCGAGCAGGACCAGGATGGCGTCAGTGTCCTGATCACGCATCAGTTTGCCGATGAACTGCAGGTGCCGTTTACGCGCGATGTTCGCGGTGTGCTTGGGCGCATCGGCCAGAGCCCGGCGCAAGGCGTCGGTCAAGGGCAATTTGGCCAGCAAGTCAGGCTTGAGTGTTGTCAGGCGCTCGCCGAGGTCAACCAGAGCATGCAGCTCGCGTTTGACCTGGGATTTGCTTTTTTCACCCTCGTAGAGGGAGTCGTCGTAAGAATCAACCATGGGGGCAGTCCGCAAAGAAACGCCGCCATGATAACCAGTCGGGGGCCGCTTGTCCGGCCCGGTCGCTCGAAGGCCTTACCGAAAGCAGAATTTGAGTGGAGAAAGCCATGAGTGCAGTTCAGAGCGTCGGCCCGCAAGCATTGCCGGCACTGCAAGAACAGGTCGAGCAGATCCTTGCCGAAGCCAAACGGCAGGGCGCCAGTGCCTGTGAGGTGGCGGTGTCCCTGGAGCAGGGTCTGTCGACGTCGGTACGCCAGCGTGAGGTGGAAACCGTCGAGTTCAATCGCGACCAGGGGTTCGGCATCACCTTGTACGTCGGCCAACGCAAGGGCTCGGCCAGCACATCGGCCAGCGGCCCGGACGCGATTCGCGAAACCGTCGCCGCGGCACTGGCGATTGCCCAGCACACCTCCGAAGACGAAGCTTCGGGCTTGGCCGATGCCGCCCTGATGTGTAAGGAGACGCGGGATTTCGATCTGTTCCACGCCTGGGATATCACTCCCGAGCAGGCCATCGAGCAGGCGTTGCGTTGTGAAGCGGCAGCATTCGATACCGATCCGCGGATCAAGAATGCCGACGGCACGACGCTCAATACCCATCAGGGTTGCCGGGTGTACGGTAACAGCCAGGGCTTCATCGGCGGCTATGCCTCGACCCGTCACAGCCTCAGCTGCGTGATGATTGCCGAGGCCAATGGCCAGATGCAGCGTGATTACTGGTACGACGTGAACCGCCAGGGCAGTCTGCTGGCGGATCCGCTGGTGATTGGTCGCAAAGCCGCGCAACGGGCGGCCAGTCGCCTGGGCGCGCGACCGGTGCCGACCTGTGAAGTGCCGGTGCTGTTTGCCGCCGAGCTGGCCGGTGGTTTGTTCGGCAGCTTCCTGTCGGCGGTGTCCGGCGGCAACCTGTATCGCAAGTCCTCGTTCCTCGAAGGCGCCCTGGGTCAGAAACTGTTCCCGGAGTGGATGACCATCGACGAACGCCCGCACTTGATGCAGGCCATGGGCAGTTCGGCTTTCGACGGTGATGGCCTGGCCACGTATGCCAAGCCGTTCGTGGAGAGGGGGGAGCTGGTGTCCTACATCCTCGGCACCTATTCGGGCCGCAAACTCGGCATGCCGAGCACCGCCAATGCCGGTGGCGTGCACAACCTGTTCGTGACCCATGGCGAAGAGGACCAGGTGGCCTTGCTGCGGCGGATGGGCCGGGGCCTGCTGGTGACGGAACTGATGGGCCACGGCCTGAACATGGTCACCGGCGACTATTCCCGTGGCGCGGCCGGCTTCTGGGTCGAAAACGGCGAGATCCAGTTCCCGGTCCAGGAAGTGACCATTGCTGGCAACATGCGCGATATGTTCAAGCAAATCGTGGCTGTGGGGAATGACCTGGAGCTGCGCAGCAACATCCGCACCGGTTCGGTGTTGATCGAGCGGATGATGGTGGCGGGTAGCTGAGGCCAAGGGCATGAAAAAGGCGCGTCATTTCTGAATGACGCGCCTTTTTTGCGTACGTAGAACCCAGGGGGTATCCCCTTGCCACAAAAGCCAGTCTCAAGTCGACATGGCCGAGGGCTTACTCGCCCTCATCAAAATAATTCTTGATCAACGCCTCCAGCGCATCCATTGCTTCCTGCGCTTTGTCCCCTTCCGTTACCAGGTGGATCGTGGTGCCTTTGCCGGCAGCCAGCATCATCATCGCCATGATGCTTTTACCGTCGATCATGGTGCTAGGGTCAGGTGTGCGACCGACGCGGATGGTAGTGTCCTTGAACTGGCCCGCAACCCCGACGAATTTGGCTGAAGCCCGGGCGTGCAAGCCCAACTTGTTGATGATTTCAATTTCCCGAGCAGGCATCGCGATGTGGATCCTTTAGCTGAGGTCGCGGTGGCGAACCTGGACGTTCTTCAGGGATTGTTGGAGGAGCTGGCCCAGGCGCTCGGTCAGGTAGACGGAGCGATGATGACCACCGGTACAGCCGATGGCAATCGTGACATAGGCGCGGTTGCTGGCGGCAAACCGGGGCAGCCATTTGAGCAGGTAGCCGGAGATGTCCTGGAACATTTCCTCGACATCTGGTTGGGCAGCCAGGTAGTCGATCACCGGCTGGTCGAGCCCGGATTGCTCGCGCAGCTCCGGTTTCCAATAAGGGTTGGGCAGGCAACGCACATCGAACACCAGGTCGGCGTCTACCGGCATGCCACGCTTGAAGCCGAACGACTCCACCAGGAACGCCGTGCCTGGCTCCGGCTGGTTCAACAGACGCAACTTGATGGTGTCGCGCAGCTGATACAGATTCAGGTTCGTGGTGTTGACCTTCAGGTCTGCCAGGTCAGCGATCGGCCCGAGCAACTGGCTTTCGTCTTCGATAGCTTCGGCCAGGGAGCGGTTGGCATTGCTCAGCGGGTGGCGCCGTCGGGTCTCGGAGAAACGCTTGAGCAGCGTTTCATCATCGGCATCCAGGTACAGCACATCGCATTGGATATGCCGGTTGCGCACTTCCTCGAGCAGTTCGGGAAAGCGTGACAGGTGGCTCGGCAGGTTGCGTGCATCGATGGAAACCGCCACCAGCGGTTGCGCCAGCTCGGTGTGAATCAGCGCCCGTTCGGCCAACTCCGGCAGCAGGCCCGCCGGCAGGTTGTCGATGCAATAGTAGCCGCTGTCCTCAAGCACATTGAGTGCCGTGCTTTTACCGGAGCCGGAGCGACCGCTGACGATGATCAGGCGCATGATTAATGACCGTTCTGCTCGTCCAGGACTACCTGATACAAGTCTTCGTTGCTCTTTGCGCTGCGCAGTCTTTCGCGCACTTCCTTGCGGTCCAGCATGCTGGCGATCTGGCGCAGCAGCTCAAGATGCGCATCGGTCGCGGCTTCCGGAACCAGCAGTACGAACAGCAGGTCGACCGGTTCGCCGTCGATGGCGTCGAAATCAATGGCGGCTTCAAGGTGCACCAGTGCACTGATCGGGGCGGTACAACCCTTGAGGCGGCAGTGGGGAATGGCGATGCCGTTGCCAAAACCGGTGGAACCGAGTTTTTCACGGGCAATCAGGGCCTCGAAGACGTCCTGCATTTCCAGACCTTCGACGTCAAGGTGGATCAGGTCGGCGATTTGTTCGAGGGCTTTCTTTTTACTGCCTCCCAGCACGTTCACCTTGGAACGGCTGGGGGTCAGGATGGTTTCTAGTCGGATCATGGATTGGGGGGGTTAACGACCGGTAGCGCCCTGGAGGAGGCTCTGGGTCTTTTCCTTATGCTTTTTGAGTTGGCGATCCAGCTTGTCGGTCAGCAGGTCAATCGCGGCATACATGTCTGTGTGCTCCGCATTGGCAACCACCTCTCCGCCGGGAATATGCAACGTGGCTTCGATTTTCTGCAGCAGCTTCTCGACGTTCATCGTGACCTGCACGTTGGTGATCTTGTCGAAATGCCTTTCCAATCGGTCGAGTTTTTCGCCGATGTAGGTACGCA
This sequence comes from Pseudomonas sp. SJZ078, assembly GCF_007828255.1. Lineage (NCBI taxonomy): Bacteria > Pseudomonadati > Pseudomonadota > Gammaproteobacteria > Pseudomonadales > Pseudomonadaceae > Pseudomonas > Pseudomonas sp. SJZ078. The sequence goes on from NZ_VIUG01000002.1 coordinate 69,252, forward strand.
GGGGTTCGGTCACTTCCAGTTGGTGTCCACTGATGTTGACTTGCATACAGCTTCTCCTTCGTTGCCAGTGCATAAAGCGGCAGGCAGAAATGCCTGCCACTGGAACGCTGTGGCGTGGCCTTGTTACATCAACCGCTTGCGTTCACTCGAAGGCGCGATCCCGAGGGATTCACGATACTTGGCGACGGTACGGCGGGCCACCTGAATGCCTTGTGCCTCCAGTAAACCAGCGATCTTGCTGTCACTCAACGGCTTTTTCTGATTTTCCGCGGCCACCAGTTTCTTGATGATCGCGCGGATGGCCGTGGAAGAGCATTCGCCGCCTTCGGAGGTGCTGACGTGGCTGGAGAAAAAATATTTCAATTCGTAGATACCCCGTGGGGTATGCATGAATTTCTGCGTGGTCACCCGGGAGATTGTCGACTCGTGCATGCCCACCGCCTCGGCAATGTCATGCAGGACCAACGGTTTCATCGCTTCGTCGCCATAGTCCAGGAAGCCCCGTTGATGCTCGACGATCTGGGTGGCGACCTTCATCAGGGTTTCGTTGCGACTCTGCAGGCTCTTGATGAACCAGCGCGCTTCCTGCAACTGGTTGCGCATGAAGGTGTTGTCGGCGCTGGTGTCGGCGCGTCTTACAAAGCCCGCATATTGGGCGTTGACCCGTAGCTTGGGGACCGATTCCTGGTTCAGTTCCACCAGCCAGCGATCGTTGTGCTTGCGCACGATCACGTCCGGAACCACGTACTCGGGTTCGGTGGCCTCGATCTGTGAGCCAGGGCGCGGGTTGAGGCTCTGGACCAGTTCGATCACCTGGCGCAGTTCATCTTCCTTGAGCTTCATACGGCGCATCAGCTGGCTATAGTCGCGGCCGCCGAGCAGGTCGATATAGTCGGTGACCAGTCGCTTGGCTTCGGCCAGCCACGGTGTCTTGGCTGGCAGCTGGCGCAGTTGCAGCAGCAGGCACTCACCCAGGTTGCGGGCGCCGATGCCGGCCGGCTCGAACTGTTGGATACGGTGCAGGACGGCTTCGATCTCGTCCAGCTCGATGTCCAGCTCCGGATCGAAGGCTTCGAGGATTTCCTCGAGGGTTTCGTCCAGGTAGCCCTGGTTGTTGATGCAGTCGATGAGTGTCACGGCGATCAGGCGATCGGTATCGGACATCGGTGCCAGGTTCAGTTGCCACAGGAGGTGGCTTTGCAGGCTTTCACCGGCAGAGGTACGCGTGGTGAAGTCCCACTCGTCATCGTCGCTGCTCGGCAGGCTGCTGGCACTGGTCTGGTAGACGTCTTCCCAGGCCGTGTCCACGGGCAGGTCGTTGGGGATGCGTTCGTTCCATTCGCCATCCTCGAGGTTATCCACCGTCGGGGCGGCTTCTTCCTGGTAGGAGGTTTCCTGAATCTCGGTATTGGGTTTCTGCTCGACGTTGTCGGCCAGTGGATCGGTGTTGTCGAAGTCGTCGCCTTCTTCCTGGCGTTCGAGCATCGGATTGGATTCCAGGGCCTCCTGGATTTCCTGTTGAAGGTCCAGGGTCGACAATTGGAGCAGGCGGATGGCCTGTTGCAGCTGCGGTGTCATCGTCAGCTGCTGGCCCATTCTCAAGACTAGCGATGGTTTCATGGCAGGGGCTTAACACCTTATTCGCCGGCGCACATGCGCCATCCACTACAAGGGCGCCGAAGCGCCAAACCTTAAGCAAATTATATGCCTGAAACCGAGGTGTTTGCCTAGGGGTAGCTCTCAATTAGTTTCCCGATGATAGGGGATTCACTGAGAGCGTCCCGAGGCGCTGCCGGGTTGAATCGACGGCGCCGGGACAGCTTGCCAGGCACTTCGCGCTTACAGGCGGAACTCATGGCCCAGATACACTTCCTTGACCAGTTCGTTGGCCAGGATGGTGGCGGAGTCACCTTCAGCGATCAATTGACCGTCATTGACGATATAGGCGGTTTCGCAGATGTCCAGCGTCTCGCGTACGTTGTGGTCGGTGATCAGCACGCCGATCCCCTTGGCCTTGAGATGGTGGATGATCTGTTTGATGTCGCCCACCGAAATCGGGTCCACGCCGGCGAATGGTTCGTCGAGCAGGATGAATTTCGGTGCAGTGGCCAGGGCGCGGGCAATTTCCACCCGGCGCCGTTCGCCGCCGGACAAGCTCATGCCCAGGTTGTCGCGGATGTGGCTGATGTGAAATTCCTGCAACAGGCTTTCCAGTTCCTGGCGACGACCGGCCTTGTCGAGTTCCTTGCGGGTTTCGAGGATCGCCATGATGTTGTCGGCGACCGACAGTTTGCGAAAGATCGACGCTTCCTGTGGAAGGTAGCCGATGCCGGCCTTTGCCCGGCCATGCATCGGCTGGTGGCTGACGTCCAGCTCATCGATCAGGACGCGGCCCTGATCGGCCTGGACCAGGCCGACGATCATGTAGAAACAGGTGGTCTTGCCCGCGCCGTTGGGGCCGAGGAGGCCGACGATCTGGCCGCTGTCGATGGACAGGCTGACATCACGCACGACCTGACGGCCCTTGTAGCTCTTGGCCAGGTGCTGAGCTTTCAGAGTTGCCATTACTGGGCCTTTTGCTCGGTTTTCTTTTTCGGCTGGATCACCATATCGATCCGCGGACGCTGCTCGGTCACCTTGCTGCCGGTGGCGCGGCCGGCGCTGGCGAGTTTCTTGTTGGTGTCGTAGACGATTTTCTCGCCCTGGGTGACGTTGTTGTCCTTGTCGATGACCTTGGCGCGGTCGATCAGGACCACGCGATCCTGGGAGGCGTGGTATTGGATGGTCACCCCGTAGCCCTGCACGGGCTTGGTGTCGCCGGCCGTTTGCAACTGCTCGAAATAAGCCAGGTTGCCCACCGAGGTCACCACGTCGATATCGCCGGACTGGGTGCGGGTGATGGTCACGGTATTGCCGGTGACCTTCATCGAGCCCTGGGTGATGATCACGTCGCCCTTGTAGGTGGCGATACCGTTCTTGTCGTCCAATTGGGCGTCGTCGGCCTGGATACGGATAGGCTGGTCGCGGTCATTGGGAAGAGACCAGGCGCTCGCGCTTCCCAGTGCTGCGCCCAGACTGAGCAAAATAGGGAGGGTTTTAGCGAGCTTCATACTGTCCTCTTACGTTCGATAGCAGGTGTATCCTGCTTTCCTTCAGATACGCTTTCATTCCTGTGCCGGTCGATACACCACCGGCGCCGTCGATTCTAACGGGTTGCTCGGTCTGCGCATATTGTTGTTGCGGGAACACGGTCATGCGAGTGCTGGTGATGATGGTCGTGCGATTCTTCTCGTCGGTTCGCGCGACGCGCACCGAGTCGATCAGTTCCACTTCGGTACCGCCGGAATTGACTTCGGCGCGCTTGCTCTGCACGTGCCAGGGGAACGCCGTGCCACGGAACATGTTCAGGTCCGGATTGGCGACCAGGGTAATGTCGGTGGCCTTGACGTGATCGACCTTGTCTGACGTCATTTCGTACTGCACCTTGCCATCAGGCAAGTATTGCAGTGTATGCGTGTTGGTCGCATACCAGTCGATATCGTTCGCCTCGACCTGGACGGCGGGGCGATCGAGAAAGCGTTCGGGGCTGATGTTCCAGTAGCCCACCGCCGCGAAAATCGCCGCGATGCACGCGAACAGCAGGATGGTGCGAATCTTCTTGCTCAGCATAGATGGCTCACAGGTACGCGGCGTTGGCCGCTTCGAGGCGGCCCTGGGCGCGCAGGATCAGTTCGCAGAATTCACGGGCCGCGCCTTCGCCGCCCCGTGCGGTAGTGACGCCATGGGCGTGTTCGCGAACGAAACCGGCCGCATTGGCCACTGCCATGCCCAGGCCAACCCGGCGAATCACCGGCAGGTCTGGCAGATCGTCACCCAGGTAGGCGACCTGTTCATAGCTCAGGTTGAGTTGGCCCAGGAGCTCGTCCAGAACCACCAGTTTATCCTCGCGCCCCTGATAAAGGTGGGGAATGCCGAGGTTCTTCGCGCGCCGCTCGACCACCGGGGTCTTGCGGCCGCTGATGATAGCCGTCTGCACACCGGCGGCCATCAGCATCTTGATGCCTTGGCCGTCGAGGGTATTGAAGGTCTTGAACTCGCTGCCGTCCTCGAGGAAATACAGGCGTCCGTCGGTCAGCACGCCGTCCACGTCGAACACGGCCAGCTTGATGTCTTTACCGCGTTGCAGCAGGTCTGTATTCATTTACATGACTCCCGCACGCAGCAAGTCGTGCATGTTCAGGGCACCCACCGGGCGGTCTTCGGCGTCGACCACCACCAGGGCGCTGATCTTGTGGTCTTCCATGATTTTCAGGGCTTCGGCGGCGAGCATTTCTGCGCGGGCCGTCTTGCCGTGGGGTGTCATGACCTGGTCGATGGTGGCGCTGTGTACATCGATGGTGCGGTCCAGGGTGCGACGCAGGTCGCCGTCGGTGAAGATCCCGGCGAGCTTGCCGTCGGCCTCGAGGATCACTGTCATGCCCAGGCCTTTGCGGGTCATTTCCATGAGCGCGTCCTTGAGCAGCGTGCCGCGTTGTACCTGGGGCAGCTCTTCACCAGCGTGCATCACGTTTTCGACCTTCAGCAGCAGGCGGCGACCCAGGGCTCCACCGGGGTGGGAGAAGGCAAAATCTTCCGCGGTGAACCCCCTGGCTTCCAGCAGAGCCACGGCCAGTGCATCGCCCATGACCAGGGCCGCAGTGGTGGACGAGGTCGGTGCCAGGTTCAGCGGGCAGGCTTCGTGTTCTACATGAACGTTGAGGTTCACTTCGGCGGCCTTGGCCAGCGGCGAATCCGGGTTCCCGGTGAGGCTGATCAGCCGGATGCCCAGACGCTTGATCAGCGGCAGCAGCGTAATGATTTCATTGGTGGAGCCGGAGTTGGACAGCGCCAGGATGATGTCATCCCGGGTGATCATGCCCATGTCACCGTGGCTGGCTTCGGCCGGGTGGACGAAGAATGCCGTGGTGCCCGTGCTGGCCAGGGTTGCGGCGATCTTGTTGCCGACGTGCCCGGACTTGCCCATGCCAACCACGACGACTCGGCCTTTGCTGGTCAGAATCATCTCGCAGGCGCGTACGAAATCAGCGTCGATGCGGGGCAGCAAGCCTTGCACGGCTTCGAGCTCTAGGCGGATGGTACGTTGTGCCGATTGGATCAGATCGCTGGATTGGCTCATGTCAGAAATCGTATAGCCCGATGAAAAGGCGGCGATTATAACGGCAATGAACAATTCCCTCACGCTAGTTCGTCATGCTTCGTGCAAACACCTCGCCGGGTTTGAATAAAATGTACTCATTTACCTTAAGCCAGGCTTAACCGGGCAGGGGTGGCCCTTGGGCGCGTGGCCGTTGCAGTGATATAGTTCGCCGCCGGTCCGGATGCCCGGCGGTCGCGACGTTTATCGGCTGGCCAGGGCATTCGGATGTGAGGCTGCATCGCAAGGAGTTTAGATGAGTGCCGACAACGCCTACGCGGTCGAGCTGAAGGGGCTGTCCTTCAAGCGAGGGACGCGCAGCATTTTCAATGACATCGATATTCGCATTCCGCGCGGCAAGGTGACCGGCATCATGGGGCCTTCCGGGTGCGGCAAGACCACGCTGCTGCGCCTGATGGGCGCGCAGTTGCGCCCCAGTGCCGGTGAAGTCTGGGTCAATGGCCAGAATCTTCCCAAGCTGTCGCGCAGCGACCTGTTCGATGCGCGCAAACACATGGGCGTGCTGTTCCAGAGTGGCGCGCTGTTCACCGATCTCGACGTGTTCGAGAACGTGGCGTTCCCGCTGCGGGTCCATACCGACCTGCCGGAAGAGATGATCCGTGACATTGTCCTGCTCAAATTGCAGGCGGTCGGGCTGCGTGGCGCCCTCGATCTGATGCCGGACGAGCTGTCCGGCGGCATGAAGCGCCGGGTCGCACTGGCGCGGGCGATTGCCCTCGATCCGAAAATCCTCATGTACGACGAGCCCTTCGTCGGGCAGGACCCGATCGCCATGGGCGTGTTGGTGCGCCTGATACGCCTGCTCAACGATGCGCTGGGCATCACTAGCATCGTGGTGTCCCACGACCTGGCCGAAACCGCCAGCATCGCGGACTACATCTATGTGGTCGGCGATGGCCAGGTATTGGGGCAGGGTACGCCCCAGGAATTGAAGGCTTCGGACAACCCGCGCATTCGCCAATTCATGAAGGGTGATCCGGACGGTCCGGTGGCGTTCCATTTTCCAGCCACGGATTACCGTACCGATCTGTTGGGGAAGCGCTGATGCGCAAGAAATCATTGATAGAAAGAATTCGCCTGTTCGGCCGTTCCGGCATCGACGTGCTGGCGGTACTGGGCCGTTCCACACTGTTCCTGGCCCATGCGTTGCTGGGGCGCAACTCCACGGGTGGCGGTTTTGGCCTGCTGGTCAAGCAACTGCATTCGGTGGGGGTGATGTCCCTGGTGATCATCGTGGTGTCCGGGATCTTCATCGGCATGGTGCTGGCGTTGCAGGGGTTCAACATCCTGTCCAGCTACGGTTCGGAGCAGGCGGTCGGGCAGATGGTCTCCCTGACGCTGTTGCGTGAACTCGGCCCGGTGGTGACCGCGTTACTGTTCGCCGGGCGTGCCGGTTCGGCGCTGACGGCCGAAATCGGTAACATGAAGTCCACCGAGCAGTTGTCCAGCCTGGAAATGATCGGCGTAGACCCGCTCAAGTACATTATTGCCCCGCGCCTGTGGGCCGGCTTCATTTCCCTGCCGGTGCTGGCGATTATCTTCAGCGTCGTCGGGATCTGGGGTGGTTCATGGGTGGCCGTCGACTGGCTGGGCGTCTATGAAGGTTCGTACTGGTCCAACATGCAAAACAGCGTCGACTTTCTCGACGATGTGCTCAACGGCGTCATCAAGAGCGCCGTATTCGCGTTCGTGGTGACCTGGATCGCCGTGTTTCAAGGCTATGACTGCGAGCCCACGTCTGAGGGGATCAGCCGTGCCACAACCAAGACCGTGGTGTACGCCTCGTTGGCGGTTCTGGGCCTTGACTTTATTCTGACCGCCTTGATGTTTGGAGATTTCTGATGCAAAACCGCACCCTGGAAATCGGTGTCGGCCTTTTCCTGCTGGCCGGCATCCTGGCTTTGTTGCTGCTGGCCCTGCGCGTCAGCGGCCTGGCGCCGACCGCGAATACCGATACTTATAAACTTTATGCTTATTTTGACAATATCGCCGGTTTGACGGTCAGAGCCAAGGTGACCATGGCCGGTGTCACCATCGGCAAGGTCACGGCAATCGATCTGGATCGCGACAGTTTCACCGGACGGGTGACGCTGCAGCTGGAAAAGCGCGTGGATAACCTGCCGACCGATTCCACTGCATCTATCCTTACGGCGGGCCTGCTGGGTGAGAAATACATCGGTATCAGCGTAGGCGGGGAAGAAACCCTGCTCAAGGACGGTGGGACCATCCATGACACGCAGTCGTCGCTGGTGCTCGAGGACCTGATCGGGAAATTCCTGCTCAATACCGTTAGCAAAGACGCCAAATGAGGAGCCTTTCGATGATCTCTATCTTGCGACGCAGCCTGTTGGTCCTGCTGGCAGCCCTGCCGCTGATGACCAATGCCCTGGCGGCGCCTTCCGCCCACGACATCATCCAGGACACCACGACCCGGTTGTTGGCAGACCTTGCTGCCAACAAGGAGAAATACAAGCAGGATCCGGGCGCGTTCTATGACGCGCTGAACGGCATTGTCGGTCCGGTGGTGGACGCCGATGGCATCTCCCGCAGCATCATGACGGTCAAGTACTCGCGTAAGGCAACCCCTGCGCAGATGACCCGCTTCCAGGAAAACTTCAAGCGCAGCCTGATGCAGTTCTATGGCAACGCCTTGCTCGAATACAACAACCAGGGCATCACTGTTGGGCCGGCGAAGGACGAAAGTGGTACCCGCACCAGCGTCGACATGCAGGTCAAGGGCAACAACGGTGCTATCTACCCGGTTTCCTACACGCTCGAACAGCTGAACGGCGAGTGGAAGGTGCGCAACGTGATCATCAACGGCATCAACATCGGCAAGTTGTTCCGCGACCAGTTCGCCGATGCGATGCAACGCAATGGCAATGACCTGGACAAGACCATCGATGGTTGGGCCGGCGAAGTCGCCAAGGCCAAGGAAGTGACCGAGCAAGCCAAGGAGAAGCAGGAGCAATGATCGAGTCGGTGGGTGAGTCGGCCGTTCGTCTGGGCGAAGCCGGTGAGTTGTTGCTCAGTGGCGTGCTGGACTATCGCACCGGTCCGGACCTGCGCCAGCAGGGCCAGGCGCTGATCAAGTCCGTCAGTGCCGCCGAGGTGGTCATTGACTGCTCGGCGGTGCAGAAATCCAGCAGTGTCGGCTTGTCGCTGCTGTTGTGCTTCATGCGGGACGCCAAGGCGGCCGGCAAAACGTGGAGCATCCGTGGGATGCCCGAAGACATGCGCGAAATAGCCCAGGTCAGTGAACTGACCGAGCTGTTGGCGCACTCCTGACCCACATCGTTGGAAAAGTCCCCCCGTCAGAGTCCTGCTTCGCGGGGTTCGCAGGCGCGGGGCTTTTTTGTATGATGTGCGACCCGCGCGCACAGGGCGCCGATTGAGGTTGAGCATGCAGGCTGTAGAAGTGAAGAGCTTCCTTGAAGGAAAGCTGCCTGGTACGAAGGTGGAAGTTGAGGGCGAAGGCTGCAACTTCCAGCTGAACGTGATCAGCGATGAACTGGCGGCGTTGAGCCCAGTGAAGCGTCAGCAGAGCATCTATGCCCATTTGAACCCATGGATTGCCGATGGCAGCATCCACGCGGTCACGATGAAATTTTTCAGCAGCGCGGCCTGGGCCGAGCGCACCTGAGCCCAAGGGCCTCGAGATTCTTATGGATAAACTGATTATTACCGGCGGCGTTCGTCTTGATGGCGAAATCCGTATTTCCGGGGCAAAGAACTCCGCCCTGCCGATCCTGGCCGCGACCCTGCTGTGCGATGGACCGGTGACCGTGGCCAACCTGCCGCACCTGCACGACATCACCACGATGATCGAGCTGTTCGGTCGCATGGGCATCGAGCCTGTGATCGACGAGAAACTCGCCGTCGAGATCGACCCGCGTACCATCAAGACCCTGGTTGCCCCATACGAGCTGGTGAAAACCATGCGGGCATCGATCCTGGTGCTGGGGCCGATGGTTGCCCGTTTCGGTGAAGCCGAAGTCGCGTTGCCTGGCGGTTGCGCCATTGGCTCGCGCCCGGTGGACCTGCACATCCGTGGCCTGGAAGCCATGGGCGCGGTCATCGACGTCGAAGGCGGCTACATCAAGGCCAAGGCGCCTGAAGGCGGCCTGCGCGGCGCGCATTTCTTCTTCGACACCGTCAGCGTGACCGGCACCGAGAACATCATGATGGCCGCTGCACTGGCCAAGGGCCGTAGCGTGTTGCAAAACGCTGCTCGCGAGCCTGAAGTGGTGGACCTGGCGAACTTCCTGATCGCCATGGGTGCCAAGATCAGTGGTGCCGGTACCGACACCATCACCATCGATGGCGTCGAGCGCCTGCATTCGGCCACCTACAAGGTGATGCCGGATCGGATCGAAACCGGTACCTACCTGGTCGCCGCCGCCGTCACCGGCGGTCGCGTCAAGGTCAAGGACACTGATCCGACCATCCTTGAAGCCGTCCTGGAGAAACTCAAGGAAGCCGGCGCCGAAGTCACCTGCGGCGAAGACTGGATCGAAGTGAACATGCACGGCAAGCGGCCCAAGGCCGTGAACGTGCGGACCGCGCCATATCCGGCGTTCCCGACGGACATGCAAGCGCAGTTCATTTCTCTCAACGCCATCGCCGAAGGCACCGGCGCGGTCATTGAGACGATCTTCGAAAACCGCTTCATGCACGTCTACGAACTGCACCGCATGGGCGCCAAGATCCAGGTCGAAGGCAACACCGCCATCGTCACCGGCGCCGAGAAGCTCAAGGGCGCGCCAGTAATGGCCACTGACCTGCGGGCCTCGGCCAGCCTGGTGATTTCGGCCCTGATTGCCGAAGGCGATACCCTGATCGACCGCATCTACCACATCGACCGTGGCTACGAATGCATCGAAGAAAAACTGCAGATGCTCGGCGCCAAGATCCGCCGCGTTCCGGGCTAGTTCCGGCTGCATGGGGCACAAGGATGTGCCTGGATTTCGTTTCAAATCGAAGGTGGTCCACCTTCGATGTGTGTCCGGCGCCGCTTGCGTCCGGGCATGAGTACCTTGATAAGGACTGACGTTTCCCATGTTGACCATCGCACTGTCCAAGGGCCGCATCCTTGACGACACCCTGCCGCTTCTGGCTGAAGCGGGCATCGTGCCGACCGAGAATCCGGACAAGAGCCGTAAGCTGATCATCCCCACGACCCAGGCCGATGTGCGCCTGCTGATCGTGCGTGCCACTGATGTGCCGACTTACGTTGAGCATGGCGCCGCCGACCTTGGCGTTGCCGGTAAGGATGTGCTGATGGAATACGGCGGCCAGGGCTTGTATGAGCCCCTGGACCTTCGGATCGCCCGGTGCAAGCTGATGACTGCCGGCAAGGTCGGTGCGCCGGAGCCCAAGGGGCGTCTGCGGGTGGCGACCAAGTTCGTCAACGTTGCCAAGCGTTACTATGCCGAGCAGGGTCGTCAGGTCGATATCATCAAGTTGTACGGTTCGATGGAGCTGGCGCCGCTGATCGGCTTGGCGGACAAGATCATCGACGTCGTCGACACCGGCAATACCCTGCGGGCCAACGGCCTGGAACCCCAGGATTTCATCGCGGACATCACCTCCCGGCTGATCGTCAACAAGGCATCGATGAAAATGCAGCATGCTCGTATCCAGGCTCTGATCGATACCCTGCGCAAGGCAGTGGAATCGCGACACCGCGGCTGATTTACCTGCGCGACCTCGAGTCGCGCCCGTCTATCCGTGTCATAGCCAATTTTCTCAGGTGCCCACGCGAATGGACTGGTAGCTTAGGGCGCCTGAGCATTTGCCATTAATGAGGCCCTCGCTATGACCGCTCCCACTTCGATTCGCCGACTCAACGCTGCCGATCCGGATTTCGCGCATCATCTGGATCATCTGTTGAGCTGGGAAAGTGTGTCTGACGACTCGGTCAATCAGCGGGTGCTGGATATCATCAAGGCCGTGCGCGAGCGTGGCGATGCCGCCCTGGTGGAGTTCACCCAGAAGTTCGATGGCCTGCAAGTGGCGTCCATGGCCGACCTGATCCTGCCGCGCGAGCGCCTGGAGCTGGCCCTGACCCGGATCACTGTGCCCCAGCGTGAGGCCCTGGAAAAAGCTGCATCCCGGGTGCGCAGCTATCACGAAAGACAGAAACAGGACTCCTGGAGCTACACCGAAGCCGACGGTACGGTGCTGGGCCAGAAGGTGACGCCGCTGGACCGCGCCGGCTTGTACGTGCCGGGCGGCAAGGCGTCCTATCCCTCTTCTGTGCTGATGAATGCGATTCCGGCCAAGGTTGCCGGCGTTGCTGAAGTGGTCATGGTCGTGCCGACGCCGCGGGGTGAAATCAACGAACTGGTGCTGGCCGCTGCCTGCATCGCCGGCGTGGACCGGGTGTTCACCATCGGTGGCGCCCAGGCCGTGGCGGCATTGGCGTACGGCACCGAAAGCGTGCCGAGGGTCGACAAGGTGGTCGGGCCGGGTAACATCTATGTCGCCACCGCCAAGCGTCACGTGTTCGGCCAGGTCGGTATCGACATGATCGCCGGCCCTTCGGAAATCCTCGTGGTGTGCGACGGCCAGACCGACCCGGACTGGATCGCCATGGACCTGTTTTCCCAGGCCGAGCACGACGAAGACGCCCAGGCGATCCTGGTCAGCCCGGATGCCGAGTTCCTGGACAAGGTCGCCGCCAGCATCGACAAGCTGCTGCCGACCATGGAGCGCGCCGAGATCATCAACACATCGATCAATGGCCGTGGCGCGCTGATCAAGGTCGATGACATGGAGCAGGCGATCGAGGTCGCCAACCGCATCGCGCCGGAGCACCTGGAGCTGTCGGTCGCCGATCCGCAGGCCTGGCTGCCGCAGATCCGTCATGCCGGTGCGATCTTCATGGGCCGCCACACCAGCGAGGCCCTGGGCGATTACTGTGCCGGTCCCAACCACGTATTGCCGACTTCCGGCACCGCGCGTTTCTCGTCGCCGCTGGGGGTGTACGACTTCCAGAAACGTTCGTCGATCATCTTCTGCTCCGAGCAGGGCGCCTCCGAACTGGGCAAGACGGCTTCGGTACTGGCCCGTGGCGAATCGCTGAGCGCCCACGCCCGCAGTGCCGAGTATCGAATTCTTGATGAGTCCTCCATTGATGGGCAGGGAAATTGAAATGAGTAAATTCTGGAGCCCGTTCGTCAAGAACCTGGTGCCCTATGTGCCGGGCGAACAACCGAAGCTGACCCGCCTGGTCAAGCTCAACACCAACGAGAATCCCTACGGCCCATCGCCCAAAGCTCTTGCGGCGATGCAGACCGAGCTGAACGACAACCTGCGCCTGTACCCGGATCCCAACAGTGACTTGCTCAAAGGCGCTGTGGCCCGCTATTACGGTGTGCAAGCCAACCAGGTGTTCCTCGGTAATGGTTCGGATGAAGTGCTGGCGCACATTTTCCATGGCCTGCTGCAACACGACCAGCCGATCCTGTTCCCGGACATCAGCTACAGCTTCTATCCGGTGTATTGCGGCTTGTATGGCATCCAGTTCGACGCCGTGCCCCTCGACGCACAGTTCCGGATCGATCCGGCGGACTATGCCAAGCCGAACGGCGGGATCATTTTCCCCAACCCGAACGCCCCGACCGGTTGCCTGCTGGCGCTCGACGCAGTGGAGCGGATGCTCAAGGCCAGCCCGGATTCGGTGGTGGTGGTCGATGAAGCCTACATCGACTTCGGTGGTGAGACGGCCATCAGCCTGGTGGACCGTTATCCCAACCTGCTGGTCACCCAGACCTTGTCCAAGTCCCGTTCGCTGGCGGGGTTGCGAGTGGGCTTGGCGGTGGGCCATCCGGATCTGATCGAAGCGCTGGAGCGGATCAAGAACAGCTTCAACTCCTACCCGCTGGATCGCCTGGCAAACGTGGGCGGCGCGGCGGCGTTCGATGATCGCGAGTATTTCCAGCGAACCTGCCGGTTGGTCATCGAGCACCGCGAGTGGGTGGTGGCGCAACTGGAGACCAAGGGTTTTGAAGTGTTGCCTTCGGCGGCCAACTTCATCTTTGCCCGTCACCCCGGGCATGATGCGGCGGGGTTGGCGGCGAAGCTACGGGAGCAGGGCGTGATCGTGCGGCACTTCAAGCAGGAGCGGATTGCCCAGTTTCTGCGGATCAGCATTGGCACGCCGGAGCAGAACCAGGCGCTGATCGAGGCCCTCGGCGAGCTCTAAAGGCTCAAGCCGGCCATGTGGGAGCGGGCTTGCTCGCGAAGACGGAGTGTCAGCCAACCCCTAAGTTGCTGACCCACCGCTTTCGCGAGCAAGCCCGCTCCCACAGTGTTTTCGGGTGTTCAAAGGATTTGAGTGCGCTGCAAATCCCCTGTGGGAGCGAGCCTGCTCGCGATGGCGTACTTTCAGCTCAAGTCTATGTTGCTGACCCACCGCTATCGCGAGCAGGCTCGCTCCCTCAGGTTATGTATCAGGGCCTCATTCGTGATGCGGTTCGCCCAGGAATGTCAGCGAAGTAAATACACCACGGGTCGCCACGTCCTTGTCGTCCTTGAGCGGGATTTCCATCTGCGCGGCGATGACGTTCAAGCCTTCATTGCGCACCAGCACCTGGGCCCGGCCGTCCGCGTCGGTTTCAGTGGATACGGTGTTCGGCGCGCTGCGGTAATCGCCCACCAGTTTTACACCGGCCGCGGGCTTGCCATCCAGCAGGACTCGTACCGGCAGTGACTGGCCGGGACCTACGGTCAGTGGGTCGACGTCTGGCAGGATCACGAACTTGAGCGGCTCCAGCTTCGGCAGCTTCGCTCCTGGCTCATAGATGGCCAGGCTGTATTTGAACGTGTGGGTCGACTCGATCGCGCCGGGCACCTTGCTGCGGCCTTCGTTGATCCACTTCTTGTCGGCGGTCTGCGACCACATGCCGTTGTCCAGTGCCACTGCGAGCACGGCCGGAGGTTTGAGCGGTTGCAGGCGCGCGTGGTCGGGCAGGCGTTGCACCGTGACGGGAATCATCTTGCCGCCCAGGTCATAAGCCCAGGCGCCGCTGATTTTCTGTGCCTTGAACGCGTTGTCCTCGGCGCCGTGGCCGTAAATCACTTCAATGTTGCCGCGCCGTTGTTCGGTCCACAAACCGTGGGCCGAGGCTTGTGTCGCCAGGAACAGGCCGAGCAGGGCGAGTGTCTTGGGGTATTTCATGCCGACTTCCTTTTTTATAGATCGAGGGTGAGACTGACGGTGAAGTTGCGCGGGTTGCCGGGGGTGACCCAGTAGTTGCTGTAGGAGCGCTCGTAGTATTTTTCGTCGAAGACGTTGTTCAGGTTCAGGCCCACGGTGACGTTGTCGCTGGTCTTGTAATGAGCCAGCAGATCCACGGTGTGATAAGCCGGTAGCTCGAAGTCCTTGCCGGCTTCGCCCGAACGATCCCCCACGTAAGTGAACGCCGCGCCGACGTCCGAGCCGCGCAGGCGTCCATCCTGAAATTCATAGACGCCCAGCAGACTGCCGCTGCGCTTGGCCACGCCGAGGATGCGGCTACCCGTTGGAATAGTCTTGTCCCCTTGGGTCACTTCGGCATCGATGTAGGCGAAGGCGCCGATCACGCGGACGGCGTCGGTCAGTTGTCCGCTGACCTGCAGGTCGACCCCCTGGCTACGGGCCTTGCCCATGGCACGACTGGTGTTGGTGCCGGGATCCAGCGCCAGGACGTTTTCCTTTTCGATATGGAACGCCGCCAGAGTGGTGCTCAAGCGATCGTCGAACAGCTCGCTCTTGATCCCGGCTTCATAGCCGACGCCTTCCTCCGGGTCGAAGGTCTTGCCGCTCGCATCCAGGCCGTTGTTGGGCTTGAACGAGGTGGAGGCGTTGGCGAACAGTCCGACTTCAGGCGTCAATTGGTACAGCAGGCCGGCCCGTTGCGTCAGGGCATCGTGGCGTTGGTGGCTGGTGAGCTGGGTGGTGTGATCATCGATGCTTTGCTCGAAATGCTCGTAGCGCACGCCGAGCATGCCTCGCAGTTTGTCGGTGAAGATGATCTGATCCTGAAGATTCAACGCACGGCTTTGGACACGCTCGAAAAAATCCGAGCCGGTGCGCAGCCCGTTGGGTTTGGGCTGGCCGTAAATGGGCTGATAGATGTCGATGGGGTAGTTGCCGCCGTTGATGGTGGTGACGCGCTCGTTCTTGCGGTAATCCTCGTATTCGCTGCCGATCAGCAGTTCGTGCTGCCATGGTCCCGAATCGAACAGGCCACGCAGTTCCAACTGGGTGATGCTGTCGTGCCAATCGTTGTCGCGTTCGCGGTAACGGCGGTTGACGGTGTGGCCATCGGCATTCAGCGGACGTGCTTCGGAGGCGAAGCCCCAGAGTTCGCCTTGTTTGTAATGACTGGCCAGACGCAGTTGCCAAGTGTCGTTGAGCTGGTGTTCGAGGGCGGCCTGGAGCATGTTGTTGTGGTTGTCGATGTCACCGTCGTTGGGTTCGCCCAGGAAGGTCGAGCGGGACATGCCGCCCCAGCGATTACCTGGCGCGACGATGCCCCGATCGAACGTCGAGCTGTGGCGCACGATTTCACTCTCCACCAACAGGCGTGTGTCGGGACTCAGTTGCCATCTGATGGAAGGCGCCACGAATACCCGCTGGCTGTCGACGTGATCGCGAAAGCTGTGATTGTCCTCCACCGCCAGGTTCACCCTCGACAGCAGCGTGCCTTCGGCGTCCAGTGGCGTATTGACGTCCAGCGCGGTGCGGTAGCGGTCCCAACTGCCGGCGCTGGTCTGTAGGGTGGTGAAGGCTTCGGGCTGGGGTTTCTTGGTGACGATATTGACCGTGCCCCCTGGGTCGCCTCGCCCATAGAGGCTGGCCGCCGGCCCCTTCAATACCTCGATGCGTTCGATGTTGGCGGCGTCCGGCGTGCTCGGGTAGCCACGGTTGGCGCTGAAACCGTCCTTGTAGAACTCTGACGTCGTGAAGCCGCGCACGCTGTATTCGTAAAGTGTCAGGCCGCCGAAGTTGTTCTGTTTCGATACGCCGCCGGCAAACTCCAGTGCTCGTTCGACGCTGGTGGTGCCCAGGTCCGTGAGGACGTCAGCCGGAATTACGCTGACCGACTGGGGGATGTCCCGCAGGGCCGTGTCGGTTTTGGTGGCGCTGGCGGAGCGGGTGGCGCGATAACCTTTCACCGGCCCGGTGGGGGATTCGTAATCGGAGGTGACGCTGATGGCGTCCAGTTCCAGAGGCTGGGTTTCCTCGGCAAAGGCCGGGTCGCCCAGCAGGCCCAAGGCCAGGCTGGCGAGGGAAATCCGCTTTAGATATGACATGTTATGTTGTTCCAATTGTTTTAATTGAAACAATATAACACTACTAATGAGAATTTATGCTATCTGTGTTTTATTGGGGCGAGGGGGCTTGCTCCCGCTGGGCTGCGAAGCAGCCCCGGGACAATTAAAGGCAATCAGTCAGATTATCGAGGATGGCCGTTTCAGGGCTGCTGCGCAGCCCAGCGGGAGCAAGCTCCCTCGCCACAGAGTATTTCAGAGCCTGCCGGTCACTGCTCTTCTTTGACCGCTACCGGCGCGGGCGGTGGGCGCAGGCCGATTTCGGCGGTGAGCTTGAGCTCCTTGCCGTTGCGCATCACCTGGATGGTGACTTTGTCGGTGGGCTTGATCCGCGCCACCTGGTTCATCGAGCGACGGCCATCGCCGGCCGGTTCACCATCGATACTCAGGATCACATCACCCAGTTGCAGGCCGGCCTTCTGGGCCGGACCATCGCGGAAAATCCCCGCCACCACGATGCCAGGCCGGCCGGACAAACCGAAGGACTCCGCCAGCTCCTGGGTCAATGGCTGCACTTCAATACCCAGCCAGCCACGAATCACCTGGCCATGCTCGATGATGGATTTCATCACTTCCATCGCCAGTTTCACCGGGATGGCGAAACCGATGCCCTGGCTGCCGCCGGATTTGGAGAAGATCGCCGTGTTGATTCCGGTGAGGTTGCCGTTGGCATCCACCAGCGCGCCGCCGGAGTTACCGGGGTTGATCGCGGCGTCGGTCTGGATGAAATCTTCGTAGTTGTTCAAGCCCAACTGGTTGCGCCCGGTGGCACTGATGATGCCCATGGTCACGGTCTGGCCGACGCCGAAGGGGTTGCCGATGGCAAGGGCGACGTCACCGATGCGGATGCTGTCGGAACGGCCGATGGTGATGGCCGGCAGATTCTTGAGGTCGATCTTCAATACCGCGAGATCGGTTTCCGGGTCGCTACCGATCACCCGGGCCAGGGTCTCGCGGCCATCCTTGAGGGCCACCACGATCTGGTCGGCGCCACTGGTGACGTGGTTGTTGGTCAGCAGGTAGCCTTCCGGGCTCATAATCACGCCCGAACCCAGGCTCGATTCCATGCGTTTCTGCTTCGGCGAGTTGTCACCGAAGAAGCGCCGGAATTGCGGATCTTCAAACAGGGGGTGGCTGGGTTTGTTGATGACTTTGGTGGTGTAGAGGTTGACCACGGCCGGCGCGGCGATGGTCACGGCATCGGCATAGGACACCGGCCCCTGCAACAACGCCTTGCTCTGCGGTGCCTGCTGCAGATTGACATCGAGGCTCGGCAGACCAACCCATTCGGGATAACGCTGGATAATCAGTAGTGCGACCAGCACGCCGGCCAACAGCGGCCAGCCGGAAAAACGCAGCGCCTTGAGCATCTATCACGTCCTACAAAAGTTGCAGGCGGAATGAGACCGCCCATAATGACGCGCATTATACGAGGCCGCGCGCGCCTCGGAACCGGATATTTAGGAGTCTTTTCATGGCCGTAGCCCTGAGCACCCTGGTTGAAGAAGCGGACCGTTACCTGGCGAGCAGCCGGATTGCCGATTACTGCCCCAACGGCCTGCAGGTCGAAGGCGCGCCCCAGGTGATGCGCATCGTCAGTGGCGTGACCGCCAGCCAGGCGTTGCTTGACGCCGCAGTGGAGGCCGATGCCGATCTGGTGCTGGTGCATCACGGTTACTTCTGGAAGGGTGAGAACCCGTGCATCACCGGGATGAAGCAGCGTCGCCTGAAAACCCTGCTCAAGCACGATATCAGCCTGCTGGCCTACCATCTGCCGCTGGACCTGCACCCCGACGTCGGTAACAACGTGCAGCTGGCCCGTCAACTGGAGATCACCGTCGAAGGGCCGCTGGACCCGGAGAACCCCAAGGTCGTCGGCCTGGTCGGCTCCTTGTCCGAACCGATGACGCCTCGGGATTTCGCCCGCAGGGTCCAGGAAGTCATGGGTCGTGAGCCGTTGCTGATCGAAGGACAGCAGATGGTCCGCCGGGTCGGCTGGTGCACCGGTGGCGGCCAGGGTTACATCGACCAGGCGGTGACGGCCGGGGTCGACCTGTACCTCAGCGGCGAAGCGTCGGAGCAGACTTTCCACAGCGCCCGGGAAAACGGCATCAGCTTCGTCGCCGCCGGCCATCATGCGACCGAACGTTATGGCGTGCAGGCGTTGGGCGATTATCTGGCGCGACGCTTTGCCCTGGAGCATATCTTCATCGATTGCCCGAATCCCATCTGACACAACCTAAATCCCCTGTGGGAGCGGGCTTGCTCGCGAAGGCGGTGTGTCAGTCAAACTCTGCGCAACCGAACCACCGCTTTCGCGAGCAAGCCCGCTCCCACAAAGACTGTTGTGTTGCCCGAACCCCCAGGCATATCCATATGCTGTTTCGATCTAGTTGGCGCCCTGAATAGAAGAGATCGCTGTGCTAGGATTCTTCGCTCGAACACGGCCCGCTGGCCGTTCATAAGAAAGTTTTCGTGAGTAGCCATGGTCGACAAACTGACGCATCTGAAACAGCTGGAGGCGGAAAGCATCCACATCATCCGCGAGGTGGCCGCCGAGTTCGACAACCCGGTGATGCTGTACTCCATCGGTAAAGACTCCGCCGTGATGCTGCACCTGGCACGCAAGGCGTTTTTCCCCGGCAAGCTGCCGTTTCCGGTGATGCACGTCGACACCCGCTGGAAATTCCAGGAAATGTACAAGTTCCGCGATCGCATGGTCGAGGAAATGGGCCTGGACCTGATCACCCATGTGAACCCCGAAGGCGTGGCGCAGGGCATCAACCCGTTCACCCACGGCAGTGCCAAGCACACCGACATCATGAAGACCCAGGGCCTCAAGCAGGCGTTGGACAAGTATGGTTTCGACGCCGCGTTCGGCGGTGCCCGTCGCGATGAGGAGAAATCCCGCGCCAAGGAGCGCGTCTACTCGTTTCGCGACAGCAAGCACCGTTGGGACCCGAAGAACCAGCGCCCGGAGCTGTGGAACGTCTACAACGGCAAGGTCAACAAGGGCGAGTCGATCCGCGTCTTCCCGTTGTCGAACTGGACCGAGCTGGACATCTGGCAGTACATCTACCTCGAAGGCATTCCAATCGTGCCGCTGTACTTTGCTGCCGAGCGCGAAGTCATCGAGAAGAACGGCACGCTGATCATGATCGACGACGAGCGCATCCTCGAACACCTGTCCGAGGAAGAGAAGGCCCGTATCGTCAAGAAGAAAGTGCGTTTCCGTACCCTTGGCTGCTACCCGTTGACGGGCGCGGTGGAGTCCGAGGCCGAGAGCCTGACGGACATCATTCAGGAAATGCTCCTGACGCGAACTTCCGAGCGCCAGGGCCGGGTCATCGACCACGATGGCGCAGGCTCGATGGAAGATAAGAAACGTCAAGGTTACTTTTAAGCTTCGAGTTACAAGCGGCAAGCTGCAAGTTAAGGGCGGAATGCGTAACTTCCCAGCTTGGTGCTTGCAGACGGTGCTGCGAGCCGGATTGGATGGCTCGCAATGGATTTCGAGAAACTGATTGTTTGGCAGCGAAGTAAGGATTTGGCGGTAGGGATCTATAGAGAGTTTGCGCGATGTGGGGATTTTGGATTCAAGGATCAAATCACCCGCTCGGCACTTTCGGTGCCTTCCAATATTGCTGAAGGTATGGAGCGCCGTAATGCCAAAGAGAAAATTTATTTCCTTTGGGTTGCGAAAGGTTCCTGCGGGGAGCTGCGTACCCAAATCCTTATTGCTCGGGATATTGCTTACGTCGCAGATTCGCTGGCTGAAAACTGGGTTATGGAAACCCGCGAGCTTTCTCGAATGCTGGGCGGGTTGATCAACAAAATTTCTGACTAGCTGTACGCCGACAAGCTTGCCGCTTGAAGCTTACAGCTCGGAGCTTGAATGCAATGAGCCACCAATCTGATTTGATCAGCGAGGACATCCTCGCCTACCTGGGCCAGCACGAGCGCAAGGAGCTGTTGCGCTTTTTGACCTGCGGTAACGTCGACGACGGCAAGAGCACCCTGATCGGGCGCCTGCTACACGACTCCAAGATGATCTACGAAGATCACCTGGAAGCCATCACCCGCGATTCGAAGAAAGTCGGCACCACCGGTGACGACATCGACCTGGCGTTGCTGGTCGACGGCCTCCAGGCCGAGCGCGAGCAGGGCATCACCATCGATGTCGCGTACCGCTATTTCTCCACCGCCAAGCGCAAGTTCATCATCGCCGATACCCCCGGCCATGAGCAGTACACCCGCAACATGGCCACCGGTGCCTCTACCTGTGACCTGGCGATCATTCTGGTGGACGCCCGCTACGGCGTGCAGACCCAGACCCGTCGCCACAGCTTCATTGCCTCGTTGCTGGGCATCAAGCACATCGTCGTGGCCATCAACAAGATGGACCTCAAGGACTTCGACCAGGGCGTGTTCGAGTCGATCAAGGCCGACTACCTGAAGTTCGCCGAAGGCTTGAAAATGAAGCCTTCGAGCATGCACTTCGTGCCGATGTCGGCCCTCAAGGGCGACAACGTGGTGAACAAGTCCGAGCGCTCGCCGTGGTACACCGGCCAGTCGCTGATGGAAATTCTCGAGACCGTGGAAGTGGCGGGCGACCGTAACTTCACCGACCTGCGCTTCCCGGTGCAGTACGTCAACCGTCCGAACCTGAACTTCCGCGGTTTCGCCGGCACCCTGGCCAGCGGCATCGTGCACAAGGGCGACGAAGTGGTGGTGTTGCCGTCGGGCAAGAGCAGCCGCGTCAAATCCATCGTCACCTTCGAAGGCGAGTTGGAGCAGGCCGGCCCGGGCCAGGCCGTGACCCTGACCATGGAAGACGAAATCGACATCTCCCGGGGCGACCTGTTGGTGCATGCCGACAATGTCCCGCCGGTCACCGACAGCTTCGAAGCGATGCTGGTGTGGATGGCCGAGGAGCCGATGCTGCCGGGCAAGAAGTACGACATCAAGCGTGCGACCAGCTACGTGCCTGGCTCCATTGCCAGCATCGTCAACCGGGTCGACGTGAACACCCTCGAAGAGGGCCCCGCCAGTGCGCTGCAGCTCAACGAAATCGGCAAGGTGAAGATTGCCCTGGATGCGCCGATCGCCCTGGACGGTTACGAGAGCAACCGCACTACCGGCGCGTTCATCGTCATCGATCGCCTGACCAATGGCACCGTCGGCGCCGGCATGATCGTTGCCCAACCCTTGGCCCACGGCAGCAGCACGCATCACGGCAAGCTTGCCCATGTATCGGTGGAAGAACGCGCCCAGCGCTTCGGCCAGCAGCCGGCGACGGTGCTGTTCAGCGGTCTTTCGGGCGCCGGCAAGAGCACCCTGGCTTACGCCGTGGAGCGCAAGCTGTTCGACATGGGCCGTGCGGTCTTCGTCCTCGATGGCCAGAACCTGCGCCATGACCTGAACAAAGGCCTGCCGCAAGACCGTGCCGGACGCACCGAGAATTGGCGCCGAGCGGCCCACGTCGCCCGTCAGTTCAACGAAGCCGGCCTGTTGACCCTGGCGGCATTCGTTGCACCGAGCGCCGAAGGGCGTTTGCAGGCCAAGGACCTGATCGGCAAGGAGCGCCTGCTGACAGTCTACGTCCAGGCCTCGCCGGCGGTATGCGCCCAGCGCGATCCGCAAGGGCTGTACGCCGCGGCCGGCGACAACATCCCGGGCGAGTCCTTCCCGTATGACGTGCCGCTGGACGCCGATTTGGTGATCGACACCCAGTCGCTGACGCTGGAAGAGAGCGTCAAGCAGGTGCTGGATCTGCTGCGCAGCCGCGGCGCGATCTAAGCGTCAACGGCAAACGAAAAGCCCGTCGATGAGCAATCATCGACGGGCTTTTTCATTGGCTCGGATCCTGTGGGAGCGGGCTTGCTCGCGAACGCGGACTGACATTCAAAATGGATATCGACTGTCACACCGCTTTCGCGTGCAAGCCCGCTCCCACAAGGGAGTCAGCGGCGGTTTGGGAATTCCTGGTGCATCTGCGCAAGCAGTGCATCCTTGTCCTGCCACAACTGGTTGATCCAGCCCTGGAACTCCAGGCGATAGGCGCCGTCCTGGTCGTAGTTCCTGCCGACGAACTGCGGCGGGATCGGCAGTTCCTGGAAATGCACCACCACTTCCCCCACGTTGCCGCAGAGCAAGTCCCAATAACCCGGACGCCCGCCCGGATAATGGATGGTTACGTTGATGATCGATTCCAGTTGTTCACCCATGGCATCGAGCACGAACGCGATGCCACCGGCCTTGGGCTTGAGCAAATAACGGAACGGTGACTGCTGCTGGGCATGCTTGCCTTCGGTAAAGCGCGTGCCTTCGGCGAAATTGAAAATGCCCACTGGATTGTTGCGAAACTTCGCGCAGGTCTTGCGGGTGGTTTCCAGGTCTTTGCCTCTCTTTTCCGGATGCTTTTCCAGATAGGCCTTGGAGTAGCGTTTCATGAACGGGAATCCCAGCGCCCACCAGGCCAGGCCAATTACCGGCACCCAGATCAGCTCCTGCTTGAGAAAGAACTTCAACGGGCGGACGCGGCGATTGAGCACGTACTGCAGCACCATGATGTCGACCCAACTCTGGTGGTTGCTGGTGATCAGGTACGAATGCTGGTAGTCCAGGCCCTCCAGGCCGCTGAGGTGCCAGCGGGTGCGGCGCAGCAGGTTCATCCAGGCCTTGTTGTGGCTGATCCAGGCTTCATGGATGTGGCTCATCAGCCAATCGGTGAAGCGTCGGGCGGCGGGGAAGGGCAGCAGGAGCTTGACGATCGCCACGATGAACAGTGGCGTACAGCAGGCAATGGTATTGAGCGCCAGCAGCAGCGAGGCGATGACGCCTCGCACCGGGGCAGGCAGGAAATCCAGCATTTAAATATCCATGGGTCGGTTGGCGGCTTGGATCGCGGTGAGGGCGATGGTGTACACGATGTCATCGACCTGGGCGCCACGGGGCAAGTCGTTCACCGGTTTGCGCAGGCCCTGGAGCATCGGCCCGAGGCTGACACAATCGGCACTGCGCTGGACGGCTTTGTGGGTGGTGTTGCCGGTGTTCAGGTCCGGGAAGATGAACACCGTCGCCCGCCCGGCCACCTGGCTGTTGGGCGCCAGTTGCCGCGCTACGGTTTCGTTGGCGGCGGCGTCGTATTGCAGCGGGCCGTCGATCAACAAGCCATGTTGCGCCTCGTGGGCCAGCAGGGTGGCTTCGCGGACTTTTTCCACTTCCTCACCGCTGGCCGATTCGCCGCTGGAATAGCTGAGCATTGCCACCCGTGGCGTGATGCCGAATGCGGCAGCCGAGTCGGCGCTTTGCAGGGCGATCTCCGCCAGCTCCGCCGCGCTGGGGTGCGGGTTCATCACGCAATCGCCATACACCAGCACTTCCTCGGGGAACAGCATGAAAAATACCGATGACACCAGGGAGCAGCCCGGTGCCGTCTTGATCAACTGCAGGGCCGGACGGATGGTGTTGGCGGTGGAGTGGACAACGCCGGACACCAGCCCGTCGACTTCGTCCAACGCCAGCATCATCGTGCCGATCACCACGGTGTCTTCCAGTTGCTGCTCGGCCATCGGCGCATTCAGGCTTTTGCTCTTGCGCAGTCGCACCATCGGTTCGACGTAACGCTCGCGGATCGAATCCGGGTCGAGAACTTCCAGCCCCGGCGGCAGCTCGATGCCCTGGGCGCGGGCCACGGCTTCGACGTCGGCGGGTTTGGCCAGCAGTACGCAGCGGGCGATGCCTCGGGCCTGGCAAATGGCGGCGGCCTGGACCGTCAGCGGTTCGCTGCCTTCCGGCAGGACGATGCGCTTGTTGGCGGCCTGGGCGCGCTGGATCAATTGATAGCGGAACACCGCTGGTGACAGGCGCATTTCCCGCGGGGTGCCGCAGCGCTGATGCAACCACTGGGCGTCCAGGTGGCTGGCGACGAAATCGGTGATGATCTCCGCACGTTCGCGGTCGTCGATCGGGATTTCCTTGTTCAGGCCATTGAGCAGGTTGGCGGTGTCATAGGAGCCCGTGCTCACCGACAGTACCGGCAGGCCCGCCTGCAGGGCGCCACGGCACAGTTCCATGATGCGTGGGTCGGGCAGTGTATCGCTGGTCAACAACAGACCGGCCAGAGGCACGCCGTTGATGGCGGCCAGGCTCACGGCGAGGATGATGTCGTCGCGATCCCCCGGCGTCACCACCAATACGCCGGGCTTGAGCAGTTCCACGGTGTTGCGCATGGTGCGGGCGCAAATAATGATGTTGCTCATGCGCCGGCTTTCGTAATCGCCGGCATTGAGTACCTGGGCGCCCATCAGGTCGGCCACATCGCGGGTGCGCGGAGCGTTGAGTTCGGGCCGGAAGGGAATACAGCCCAGCAGGCGGAAATCGCCGCTGCGCAGCAAGGGCGAATGCTCCTTGAGCCGGGCGGAAAACGCTTCCATGCTTTCGTCGGTGCGGACTTTGTTGAGGATCACGCCGAGCACTTTCGGGTCTTTCGGCCCGCCGAACAGTTGGGCCTGCAACTCCACCCGTCCGGAAAGCTCGGTCAGTACCTCGTTTTCCGGCGCTGACACCAGGATCACCTCGGCGTCCAGGCTCTTGGCCAGGTGCAGGTTGACCCGGGCGGCGTAACTGGCGTTGCGGGTCGGGACCATGCCTTCGACCACCAGTACGTCCTTGCCGACGGCCGCCTGCTGATAAAGCGTAATGATTTCTTCCAGCAGCTCATCGAGCTGGCCGTCGCCGAGCATGCGCTCGACATGAGCCAGGCCCAGCGGCTGTGGAGGCTTGAGACCGTGGGTACGGGCCACCAATTCGGTCGAGCGTTCCGGGCCGGTGTCGCCGGGGTGAGGCTGGGCTATGGGTTTGAAAAAACCGACCTTCAGCCCGGCCCGTTCAAGGGTCCGCACCAGCCCGAGGCTGATGGAAGTCAGGCCCACACCAAAATCGGTGGGCGCGATAAAAAAAGTTTGCATGCGGATTCTCTAAGGGAGCATGGCAAAGGCGAGGCCTATGTATAGCCGTCTACCATTTATTCAGTCACCAAGAGTATCGCTGACCGGCGCCTGAGCACACCAGCCGCAATCAAAGGGCTGGCCTATTTTTTCAATACGTTGCGTGGGATCCAGCACCCACGCCCGGGACTGCCAGGGGGGCTGGTGGCGCAGGTGCTGGGTATGCCCGCAGGACAGCTCGGCCACCCAGTGACCCTCCTCGTCCTGGTGGAAACCGGTGACCGTCGGTCTGGGCGCACGGGCCCGTTTGTCAGGGTTCCGTTCGCTTTCGGGCAAATCCTTGTTTAGACTTGTCCGTTCTTCATTCTTATGCAAAAGGTCTCGCCCCATGCTGATCGCCGCCAATAAGGCTGTCTCCATCGACTATACCCTGACCAACGACGCTGGTGAGGTCATCGACAGCTCTGCCGGCGGCGCTCCGCTGGTCTACCTGCATGGCGCAGGCAACATCATCCAGGGCCTGGAAAAAGCCCTGGAAGGTAAAACCACCGGTGACGAACTGAACGTGACCGTTGAACCGGAAGACGCCTACGGCGAATACTCCGCCGAACTGGTCAGCACCCTGAGCCGCAGCATGTTCGAAGGCGTGGACGAGCTGGAAGTGGGCATGCAGTTCCATGCGTCGGCGCCGGATGGCCAGATGCAGATCGTTACCATCCGCGACCTGGACGGCGACGACGTTACTGTAGACGGTAACCACCCGTTGGCCGGCCAGCGCCTGAACTTCAAGGTCAAGGTTGTCGACATCCGCGATGCCAGCCAGGAAGAAGTGGCCCATGGTCACGTCCATGGCGAAGGTGGTCACCACCACTGATTTTTCTGCGCTACGCTGAAA
The DNA here is from genome assembly GCF_007828255.1 of Pseudomonas sp. SJZ078. Taxonomy (NCBI): domain Bacteria; kingdom Pseudomonadati; phylum Pseudomonadota; class Gammaproteobacteria; order Pseudomonadales; family Pseudomonadaceae; genus Pseudomonas; species Pseudomonas sp. SJZ078. Next base: position 95,635 of record NZ_VIUG01000002.1, read on the forward strand.
TGAACAGGAAAGGCGCCATGGGCGCCTTTTTTAGTCGGTTACCGGCCATGGCTGTTTCGAAGATCCGCAAACCTGGAGTTCGTCATGAGTGCTTTTCACGACCTTAAACTGAAAGCTCTGGGTGGTCAGGAGCTTCCTCTGGCGCCTTTCAAGGGGCAAGTCGTGCTGGTGGTCAACGTCGCCTCCAAATGTGGCCTGACGCCTCAGTACGCGGCGCTGGAAAGTCTCTATCAGCAATACAAGGACAAGGGTTTCAGCGTGCTGGGCCTGCCCTGCAATCAGTTCGCCGGGCAAGAGCCGGGAACCGAAAAAGAAATCCAGGAATTCTGCAGCCACGAGTATGGCGTGACGTTTCCGCTGTCCAGCAAGCTGGAAGTGAACGGTCATGACCGGCATCAGCTCTACCGCCTGCTGGCGGGCGAGGGCGCCGAGTTCCCCGGGGACATCACCTGGAACTTCGAGAAATTCCTGCTCGGAAAGGACGGCCGGGTGCTGGCGCGCTTCTCGCCGCGTACGGCGCCGGATGATCCGACTGTGATCCAGGCGATCGAGAAAGCGCTGGGCTGAACCGCAGAGCCCAACTGAACCCCGTGGCGAGGGGATTTATCACCTCGCCACAGGTTTCGCGGCTGGCTTTTGATCCTTAATCACTCCAATCAATAGTGCTACCCAGCACGCCCCGCGCTGCATATTATCCTCGTCATATCGACCTGCGACCTTGTCCCGTGGAGTGCCTCATGCCTGTAAAAGCCCTGTTCAAACCCTTCCAACTCGGCGCGTTCGAGCTGCCGACCCGGGTGGTGATGGCACCGATGACCCGTTCCTTTTCGCCGGGCGGTGTGCCGAACGCCAAGGTCATCGAATATTACCGTCGCCGCGCAGCGGCCGGGGTTGGCCTGATCATCACCGAAGGCACGACGGTCGGGCACAAGGCTGCCAACGGCTATCCGAACGTGCCGCACTTCTACGGCGATGCAGCACTCGCCGGCTGGCAGCAAGTGGTCGATGCTGTGCACGCCGAAGGCGGCAAGATCGTTCCACAGTTGTGGCATGTGGGCAGTGTGCGCCGCACCGGGACCGAACCGGATGCCAGCGTGCCGGGCTATGGCCCGACCGAGAAGCTCAAGGACGGCCAGGTGGTGGTCCACGGTATGACCCAGGCAGACATCGACGAAGTCATCGCCGCCTTCGCCCAAGCCGCAAAAGACGCCCAGCGCATCGGCATGGATGGCGTAGAGATTCATGGCGCCCACGGTTATCTGGTGGACCAATTCTTCTGGGAAGGCAGCAACCAACGCACCGATGGTTACGGTGGCAGTCTGGCCAACCGTTCGCGCTTCGCCATCGAATTGATCCGTGCCGTGCGAGCCGCCGTGGGCGAAGGATTCCCGATCATCTTCCGGTTCTCCCAATGGAAACAACAGGATTACACGGCGCGCCTGGTGCAGACCCCCGAAGCCCTGGGTGAGTTCCTCAAGCCGCTGTCCGAGGCTGGCGTGGATATTTTCCACTGCTCGACACGTCGCTTCTGGGAGCCGGAGTTCGACGGTTCCGAATTGAACCTGGCCGGCTGGACCCGCAAACTCACTGGCAAGCCGACCATCACCGTTGGCAGCGTTGGCCTGGATGGCGAGTTCCTGCAGTTCATGGTCAATACCGACAAGGTCGCGCAACCGGCCAGCCTGGAGAAACTGCTGGAGCGCCTGAACAATGACGAATTCGACCTGGTGGCGGTAGGCCGTGCGCTGCTGGTGGATCCGGACTGGGCGCAGAAAGTGCGCGAAGGTCGGGAGCAGGAGATCCTGCCGTTCAGCCGTGAAGCGCTGATGACGTTGGTTTAAGCGGCGTTTGCTCTGACGCCATCGCGAGCAGGCTCGCTCCCACAATGGATCTGGTCGAACACAGATATGCATTCGCTGAAGATCTGATTGTGGGAGCGAGCCTGCTCGCGATGGCTACTGCACTGGCACCGAAAAATCAGCGCATCGTCGACGGCGCAGGCATCCCCTGCTCACCCACACAAGCCCCCCGCAACTGCGCCTCGAACTGCTCGATCACCGACGCCCAACCCTGGCGGCTGGCGTGCTGGCGGGCATTGAGCCTCACGCAACGTAACGCTTCGGGCTCCTCCAGCAACCAGCGGGCCCCATCGCAGAACGCATCCTCATCCCCCGGCATTGCCAGCACGCCGTTATAGCCATGGCGGATATGCTGTGCCGCGGCGGCCTGGTCGTAGGCCACCACACCCAGCCCGGACGCCAGGGCCTCCAGCACGACATTGCCGAAGGTTTCGGTCAGGCTCGGAAAGACGAACACATCCCCGCTGGCGTAGTGGCTGGCCAGCGCCTCGCCACGTTGGGTGCCGCAGAAAATCGCATCGGGCAATGCCTGCTCCAGCGCAGATCGTTGCGGGCCGTCGCCGATCACCACCAGCTTCATCCGTCGCTGCGGGAACGCACTGCACAGCCTGTCGAAACAACGCTTGAGCAAGCCGAGATTCTTCTCCGGCGCCAGGCGTCCAACGTGGATCACGGCAATATCGTCATCGCCCAGGCCCCAGCTTTCCCGTAGGGAGACCGAGCGCTTGACCGGATGGAACAACTGGCTGTCGACGCCGCGGGACAACAGCATGACGCGCTCGAAATGCCGCCGTTCCAATTCCAGTTGCTGGCTGAGGCTGGGCACCAGCGTCAGGTTGGAGCGGTTGTGAAACCAGCGCAGGTAATGGGTGAGTGCGCGACTGAGCAACCCGAGACCATACTGCTGGGTGTATTGCTGGAAATTGGTGTGGAAGCCACTGACCACCGAAATATCCAGGCGTCGCGCTGCCCGCAATGCCGACAAACCCAACGGCCCTTCGGTGGCGATGTACAGCACATCGGGACGCTGACGCTTCCAGCGCCGCAGCAGTTTGTGCATGGATACCTGGCCCCACTGCAACCCCGGATACCCTGGCAGCGGCCAGCCCCGGCACAGCAGCAAATCGTCGCTGGCCTGGCTTTGATCGGTGGCTTGTCGCGGACGCACCAGCTCAACCCGGTGCCCTCGGGCACACAAACCCTCATGCAAGCGGCCCAAGGTATTGGCCACGCCATTGATTTCCGGCGGGAAGGTTTCGGTGATGAGGGTGATATGCAGGTGTGTGCTCATGACCCCAGTGTCGACCGGGGCCATTTCGCCAGTGTGACGCCTTGGTGATGGATTTGTGACCGGTTCAGCCTTGGCGCGCCAACGCGGCCTCGGCCCCTTGCTCGCGCACCCAGAACAGGGTCGCCCCGGCCACGGCCGCCGGCATCATCAGGATATTGACCACGGGGATCAGCAGCGCCAGGTACACGCTGCCGCCAAAACCCAGGCTCTGCCAGCGTTTCTGTCGCAGCCAGGCGAGCATCTCGTTCCAACCCAGCTTGTGGTTGTCCGCCGGGTAGTCGATGTATTGGATCGCCATCATCCACACGCCGAACAGCAACCACAGTGGCGCGGCCACGAGGTTGACCACGGGAATGAACGACAGCACGAACAGCCCCAGGGCGCGGGGCAGGAAGTAGCCGAGCTTGCGTGCTTCCCGGGCCAGGGTGCGCGGGACCATGGCAACCAACTCGCCCCAACTGAAGGCCGGGAAGTCGTCGGAGCCACGGACCACCACCTCGACTTTCTCTGCCAGAAAGCCGTTGAACGGCGCGGCGATGATGTTGGCGAGCATCGTGAAGGTAAAGAACACCATCAGCACCACCAGTACCACGAACAGCGGCCAGAGGATGTAGCTGAGGAAACTCAACCAGCCCGGCAGCGACGGCATCAATGTGTCGACCCACAGGCTGAATTGATGGCCGGCCAGGTAGATCAGGCCGACGAACAATACGAGGTTGATCGCCAGCGGCAACAATACGAACAAACGCAGGCCCGGGCTCAAGACCAGCTTGAGGCCTTCTTGCAGATATTGCGGGCCGGACAGGACGGGGGCGGGCATGGGAAGCTCCGAGAGAAGGTGAACGCGCCGACCTTACCGGCTTTGCCTCGCGCGGGAAAGCGTCTACACGGCGTGTAACAGGTTTATTGAGCGGACGACTCTATTGGAGGCGCTGCCCGACATAGAACTCACCTATGAGCTGGATTGTTAAACCGTATTTCCTTAATCTTCGCTCCCTCGATACGCTGCACCCATTCTTTTTCAAGGCCGTCGAACCAAAGCCTTCCCTAAGTGCATCAACGGTCTTTTTTATTCCCGCCGCTCAGCCGGCGCTCCGGCCCGCAAGGGCTGGTCAATTGGAGCAGGTCATGTCTGAAGTTCGTCATTCGCGAGTCATTATTCTCGGTTCCGGCCCAGCCGGTTACAGCGCCGCGGTTTATGCGGCCCGTGCCAACCTCAAGCCATTGTTGATCACCGGCATGCAGGCCGGCGGTCAACTGACCACCACCACCGAAGTCGACAACTGGCCAGGCGACGTCCACGGCCTGACCGGCCCGGCCTTGATGGAGCGCATGAAAGAACACGCCGAGCGTTTCGAGACCGAGATCGTCTTCGACCACATCAATGCCGTGGATTTCGCCGCCAAGCCGTACACCCTGACTGGCGACAGCGCGACCTACACCTGCGATGCCCTGATCATCGCCACCGGCGCCAGCGCCCGTTACCTGGGCCTGCCCTCGGAAGAGGCGTTCATGGGCAAGGGCGTTTCCGCTTGCGCTACCTGCGACGGTTTCTTCTACCGCAACAAGCCGGTGGCAGTGGTCGGTGGCGGCAACACCGCCGTCGAAGAAGCCCTGTACCTGGCCAATATCGCCAGCACGGTCACCCTGATCCACCGTCGTGAAACCTTCCGCGCCGAGAAGATCCTGATCGACAAGCTCAACGCCCGCGTAGCCGAAGGCAAGATCATCCTCAAGCTCAATGCCACTCTGGACGAAGTGCTGGGTGACAACATGGGCGTGACCGGTGCCCGCCTGAAAAACAACGACGGCAGCTTTGACGAGATCAAGGTCGACGGCGTCTTCATCGCCATCGGCCACACGCCGAACACCTCGTTGTTCGAAGGCCAGTTGGAACTCAAGGACGGTTACCTGGTGGTCAAGGGCGGCCGCGACGGCAACGCCACCGCTACCAGCGTCGAAGGCATCTTCGCTGCCGGTGATGTGGCCGACCACGTCTACCGCCAGGCCATCACCTCGGCCGGTGCCGGCTGCATGGCGGCCCTGGACACCGAGCGTTACCTGGACGGCTTGCAGAACGCTTCGTTCTGATTCATCAGGTATGAAAAAACCGGCTTTGGCCGGTTTTTTCATGGGCGTCGTTTCCACCCGAATCCTGTGGGAGCGGGCTTGCTCGCGAAAGCGGTGTGTCAGTTAGAGACTAGTTGCCTGACACTCCGCTTTCGCGAGCAAGCCCGCCCCCACAAGGTTTTTTGTGGTCAGCCACATGGCAACTCAGACCAGCTTCGCCAGGCACGCCTCGAGAATATCCAATCCCTCTTCCAGCATCGCCGCCTCGGTAGTCAGCGGCGCCAACAGGCGGATGATGTGCCGCGACTTTCCGCTGGGCATCAGCAATAACCCTGCGTCCCGAGCGAGCGCCAGCAACTGGGTCAACTGTGCCGCTGCCGGGGTACCGTCGACATGGACCAGTTCGATGCCACGCATGGCGCCGACGCCCGTCAGGCGGCCCAGGAACGGTGTCAGTCCACGGCGGCGCCATGATTCGTAGCGGCTGACAATCGCCTCTTCCTGTTGCGTACCCCAGGCGCGCAGGTGCGCATCGGTCATTTCCTCCAGCGTCGCCAGTGCGGCGGCGCAGGCGATGGGGTTGCCGGAATAGGTGCCGCCCAAGCCGCCCTTGGGCAGGTTGTCCAGCAAAGCCTTGCGCCCCACCACTGCCCCCAGCGGGACACCGCCGGCAATGCTCTTGCCCAGGAGGATCAGGTCGGGCTCGATGCCCAGTCGCGAGAACGCAAAGCGCTGGCCGGTGCGCCCGAAGCCGGACTGGATTTCATCGATGATCAGCACGATGCCCTTGTCGTCACAGAACTGCCGCAGGGCCTGGGCAAAAGGGATGTCCAGCGCCAGGAAGCCCGCCTCGCCCTGTACCGGTTCGACGATGAAACAGGCCACATCGTTGACGTCGATCTCCACGCTGAACAATCGCTCCATGGCCTGTAAGGCTTCTGCGCAGGTCACGCCGTTGTCCTTGCTGGGGTAGGGCAGGTGATAGACCGGCCCCGGCAGCACACCGATTTTCTGTTTGTAGGGCGCGACCTTGCCGTTGAGGTTCAGAGTGGCCAGGGTGCGGCCATGGAAGCCGCCGTCGAAGGCGATCACGGCGGTGCGGCCCGTGGCCCCGCGCACGATCTTCAAGGCGTTTTCCGCCGCCTCCGCGCCGCTGTTGGTGAGCATGCCGCTGATGGGGTAGTCCACCGGGACAAACGCGGTCAGGCGCTCCATCAATTCGATATAGGGCGCATGAGGCACGGCATTGAAGGCGTAATGAGTCAATCGAGTGGCCTGCTCGCGAATGGCCTCGACAACGCGTGGATGGCAATGGCCGAGGTTCAGCACGCCGATGCCGCCCACGAAGTCGATGTAGCGATTGCCGTCGGTGTCCCAGACCTCGGCGTTTCTGCCGTGGCTGAGGCTGACGGGGTGCACGACGGAAATCGATTGGCTGATGGTTTCGCTGCTCATGAAGGACGGCTCGCAAGGGAAGAAGGCGTGCGCTATTCAAGCTGCGAGCGAAGGGGGGCGGCAAACGAAATAAAGTTGCCGGGTCAATCTTAAAAGTCGGGATGTGGGAATTGGAGTCTTGCAACGGCTCGTTGTGGCGAGGGGATTTAGCGAAACGTCGCACCGCCCCTCGCCACAGATGCGGGTTGCAACTTTAAAATCAGCGGCGTTGCAGGGGCTGGGCCGCAAACTTCACACCCGCCAGGCCGTGGACCATCAGCGCGCGGATATTGCCGTGGTCTGTGCCCTCGGGGGTTGCCAGCACCGAGCGGTAATGCTCGCCGAACGCCAGCAGCGCTTCTTCGTCGCTCAAGCCTTCGAGCAGAGCCAGGCCGAGGGTCTTGCAGGAACCTTCGTTCTGCCCGGCCGCGTTCTCCACGTTGCCGTTGGTGAAAGGCTGGGGCTGATAGTCATAGCCATCCTTGATGAAAGCCAGGGTCTCGGCGAAGGTGTGTTCGCCGCTCTGGAGACGGGTGCGCAGGGTGTTCAGATCAGGCATCGGGTTTTCCTTTGGCGAACGCCGCTTGCTGTTCGGCGCTGGCTTCTTGCTGGTATTGGGCTTTCCATTCGGCGTACGGCATGCCGTAGACCCGTTCACGGGCGTCATCGAGGCTGATCTCGATCTGGCGTTCATCGGCAGCGGCCTTGTACCACTTGGACAGGCAGTTGCGGCAGAAGCCGGCAAGGTTCATCAGATCGATGTTCTGCACATCCTTGCGGCTATCCAGATGGGCTACCAGCCGACGGAAAGCGGCGGCTTCGAGTTCGAGGCGTTGTTGGTCGGTCATGGTGGTCTCTTCGAGACAGCTGCAAGCGGCAAGCTTCAAGCTGCAAGATGGATTGAGGGAGCCAAGCTTACAACGTGTGGCTTGCCGCTTGAAGCGGCTACGCAGTCGCTCGGCTGGCCGCCAAAGTGATCGACACCGACTCGGCAAAACGCAAGGCGTGGGGTTTGTCGACTTCGACTTCGGCGTATTGCACCGACTCGTTGGTCATGACCAGGTCCAGCAACTCCTGGGTCAGGCGTTCCAGCAGAGCGAAGCGATTGCTTTCCACGTGGGCGATGATCGCCTTGGTGATGGTGCGGTAGTTCAGCGCATGATCGATGTCGTTGTCACGAACCGCTTCCTGTGCCGGGTAGAGGATGGTCAGGTTGATCAAGACATCCTGTTTGTTGAGGATTTCATCCTCGTTGATCCCGATGAAAGTGCGCAGGCGCAGGTCCTTGACCCGGATGCGCGCCATGGCTGGCTGAAGTTGTGGCATTTACTTGCTCCGTCGAATCAATTGCAGGAACTCCTGGCGAGTGGTGCTGGATTCGCGAAAAGCCCCGAGCATCACTGAAGTGTTCATGGTCGAGTTCTGTTTTTCGACACCGCGCATCATCATGCACATATGCTGGGCCTCGATGACCACCGCAACACCGGCGGCCTGGGTAACCTGTTGCACCGCGGCGGCGATTTGCCGGGTGAGGTTTTCCTGGATCTGCAGGCGGCGGGCGAACATGTCCACCAGCCGGGCGATCTTCGACAGCCCCAGGACCTTGCCCGTAGGAATATAAGCCACATGAGCCTTGCCGATGAAGGGCAGTAAATGATGTTCGCACAGGGAATAGAGTTCGATGTCGGCGACGATCACCATTTCGTCGCTGTCCGAATCGAACAGGGCGCCATTGACAATCTGTTCGACGCTTTGCTCGTAGCCATGGCAAAGGTACTGCATGGCCTTGGCGGCACGAGCCGGTGTGTCCAGCAGGCCTTCGCGCTCCGGATCTTCGCCCAGGCCGATGAGGATCTCGCGGTAATTCTGAGGCAGGGATAGCGCCATGATGGATCCTCAAGAAGGCTATTTGACGTGCCGCCCGCCGTTGACGGTCAGGGTCGTGCCAGTGACATAGGGGTTGTCCAGCAGATACCGCAGGCTCTGGTAGATGACTTCGCTACCGGGTTCGATGCCCAGCGCCGACTTGGCCAGGGTCCTGGCGCGATAAGCGTCGTCGTCTTCGGCCTTGAACAGTAGCAGGGCCGGTGCAATACCGTTGACCTTGATCGCCGGTGCGAACTTCGCTGCGAACGACAGGGTCAGGCTGTCGAGCCCAGCCTTGGTGGCGCAATAGGCGATGTGTTTGCTGCTGCCCTTGCGGGTTACATCGTCGCTGATATGCACGATATCCGCGGGATGTGAACGCCGTAGCAGCTCGGCACAATGCAAGTTGATCAGGTACGGCGCAAGCATGTGCACGCCGAACATGGCATTGAAGGCTGCCGATTCATCGCCTGGCGTTTCAACCAGCCATGCAGAGGCGTTGTGCACGATGGCCCGCAACCGGTCAGTGTGCTGCTTGAGCTGTTCGATAAAAGCCAGGATCCCGCCTTCGCTGGAAAAGTCGGCAAACATCACGGTCGCCCCGAGATCCCGGAGCGTCTGGACGCCTGGACGCTCGGTGCGATATGTGATGATGACCGGATAACCGTCTTCCAGCAATCGCCGGGCACAGTGCAAGCCGACACGCTGGGCTGCGCCGGTGAGCAGGATAGGAGCGTCGGTACTGGGCATGGGGGGGGCTCGGTTCACAGCGGAAGAAAACTATATCAGTGACTGCGGGATGTACCTATTTGTAGCGGCTGTACCTGGGTCGGACCGGTCGCCCAGGTGTTTTTTCATGACGGCACGACATGGATAATTTTGTGTCAAAAAATAACAAAGTAGCGTGTCCAGTCGGTTTGCGCTTGTCATCATACGACTAAGAGGGAGTAAACTGGGATCCAATTTACCGCCCGGGCCTGTCAGGACAAAAATGAGCGTAATCACCGACGATCAGTTCGTTATCCAAGCAGCAGCGGGCCTGGTGCGCGAAGACCTGTTTCCCATTCGCGAGGTTTCGCGACTCACGGGGGTGAATCCCGTGACCCTGCGCGCATGGGAGCGTCGCTACGGCCTGATCCAGCCGACACGTACCGAAAGCGGTCATCGCCTGTATTCCATGGGGGATATCGAGAAGGTACGCAGCATCCTTGCTTGGATCGAACGTGGGGTGGCTGTCAGTAAAATCGGCAAGATTCTGAGCAAGACCGAATCGTTGCAACCGGTTTCCGCATTGATTCCATCGGATCTGGTGAGGATTGACTACACACAATGGCAGCGCCAGATCGCGGTCTCAGTCGCCAACTTTGATGACGTGGAACTGGATCGCATCTATGGGCAGATTTTTTCCAGCTACGCGGTGCCGGTCGTGTTTCAGCGCATCCTGATGCCTCTCTGGCAACAACTGCTGCAACGGCAGCAGGAGTTCGGGCAGACCAGCGAATGGCTGTTTTTTGACGGATTCCTGCGCTCGCGTGTTTCCCAGCGGCTTTTGCTCAAGCGCGAGGACCGGTCGCGACGCGTGCTGGTCAGCGCCATTGCCGGACAGTGCCGTGAGCTGGAGTTGCTGGTGACGGCGTTATATGTGTCAAAGGCGGAAGTGGGAATCCGGTTGATGACCGTCGGCCAGCCGTTCGACGAACTGACCCTGGTATGCCAGAAGACTCAACCCGTGGCGTTGGTGCTGGTGTCCAACCATGCGCCGTTCGCCGAGTTGCCCAAGCGCCTGAACAGGTTGGCGATGAGCCTGGATTGCCCGTTGATGTTGGCCGGTGATGCCTCCGACCTGATGCAGGAATGCCTGGCAGGATCATCGATCGGTTGCCTGGGCAATGACGGAACAGTGATTCACCAGCGCTTGCGTCAGTTGCTGGCAGGTAACCTGGATACCTAGGGTAGATCATCCAGGCGTTCGAATTAAGCGTACGGACCGCTAGAGATGCATGGCCGGATGGGATAGGCGATGTTGCTGGAGGATGTACTGACGCAGGCGTTCGGTTTCGTCCTGGTCGTTCTGGTTCAAATGGTAGGCGTACAAGCCTTGGTCGGTTTCCCGTTCGAAGGTGCCTCGCAAGGAAATCCTTTCGTAGCCTGAAGGGCTGAACCACAGGATAAATTGCTTCGGTGGTTTGGTGCGGTTGCGGTTTTCCAGCAATACCCCCTTGCAAGACACCTCGTGAACCCACAAGGCCCCGGGCTGGCCCCTGGCATTTTCCAACGCCACCGGCTCTTCGAGGGTCAGGCGCCATGGGCGTACTTTCGGTCCGTCCTCGTAGATACTCGGCACACCCAGGCGCAGGTGCATCGTATGGAATTCATCTTCCACAAGGTGCAACGGGAAGGTCATCTGCTGGTTTTCGAAGTTGGCTTGCAGCGTGACCTGCTCGTTTGCCGCCAGGCGTGTCAGCAAGTCACGGATCTGCGACCCGCTATTGACCAGCAGGCTGGATGTCACATCCCGCTCATTCAATTGCGGGATGTGTTGCATGGTCCGGATAAAGTCCAACTCATCCTGAGTCAGAAGGGCGTCACGTTGCATGGTGTACTCGAAATGACTTTGCGTTTTCACTGGTGATTGTAGTGAATGACCGTTAATTCGTCGTTTTGTTTGCGCCGTTCGTCGCATCTAGCCGGGCAATCGTCGCACGGGCTTCGGCCAATTCCTTTTCCAGCTGGACGACGCGTTGCTGCGCCTTGACCTGGGCCGTCACGTCTTTTTGCACGCCCACGAAATAGGTGTGACCATCCGCCTCGTTTTTTACCGTGGACAGTGACAATTCATTCCAGAACGGCGTGCCGTCCTTGCGATAGTTGCGAAGGATTTCCCGACAAGCGCCGCCTTGATCCAGGGTCTGGCGAATTCGCTCCAGGGAGGGTTGATCGCGATCACCCGATTGGAGGAAACGGCAATCCTGATAAAGGATTTCATCGCGGTTATAACCGGTCAGCCGTTCGAAAGCCGGGTTGACGTAGATCAGAATGTTGTCTTCGCCTTCCTTTTCGGCGATGACGATTCCGTCATTGGAAGCATTTATCACCAGTTGCATCAGTTGCGCATTGATCATGGAACACGTCCTTTGTATAGCCCATGTAAGTGCCGCATTATTCGAATAACCTGATGAGATGTCTACTGGCCATTAGTGCTTGTCGAGCGTCAATCGTAGCTCTGCGGTTCAGCCTGCTACTATCACGCTTCTTTTTATTCAGGCTCAGGACCAGATTGATGAAAGTCGCCATCCTTTCCGGCTCGGTGTACGGCACCGCTGAAGAAGTCGCTCGACACGCCGCCAAGCTGCTCGGCGATGCAGGCTTCGAAACCCTGCATAACCCGCGAACAACCTTGGCCGATATTCAGGCATTCGGTCCGCAGGCCTTGTTGGCCGTGACATCCACTACCGGCATGGGCGAGTTGCCGGATAATCTGATTCCGCTGTATTCGACAATCCGCGATCAACTGCCGGCATTCTTTCGCGGCCTGCCCGGTGCGGTGATTGGCCTGGGGGATGCCAGTTATGGCGACACCTTCTGCGGCGGTGGCGAGCAGATGCGCGAGTTGTTCGCCGAGCTGGGTGTGCGCGAGGTGATGCCGATGTTGCGCCTGGATGCCAGCGAAAGCGTTACACCTGAAACCGATGCCGAACCCTGGTTGGGTGAGTTGATCGGCGCATTGCGTGGTTGATAGCGCGCGCGGGTTCCCCACGGGTGTCCCGCTCGGCCATTAACCTGGCTGCCAATGCAACTACCGTTCCGGTAAGGGCTGACTAGACTCACTTTCTTGTGCCAATACCTATAACGATAAGCCCGAGGTCAGAGCCGTGAGCATAGCGCCCATCCAATCGACACTCAGCATCAAGGATCAGGTCAGTGCCGCTGAATGGCAAACCCGTATAGATCTTGCCGCCTGCTACCGGCTGGTCGCGCTGCATGGTTGGGATGACCTGATTTTCACTCATATTTCTGCGAAGGTTCCCGGCACCGAAGACTTTCTGATCAACCCATTTGGACTGATGTTCCATGAAATAACCGCCTCGAGCCTGGTCAAGGTCGATCTGGCCGGCCACAAGCTGATGGACAGCCCTTACGAAATCAATCCGGCCGGCTACACCATTCACAGCGCGGTACACGAGACACGAGACGATGTCGCCTGTGTGCTGCACACCCATACCGCTGCCGGTGTGGCGGTCTCGGCCCAGAAACAGGGTGTATTGCCGATCAGCCAGCAGTCGTTGTTCGTGTTGTCGAGCCTCGCCTATCACGCTTATGAAGGCGTGGCCCTGAATCATGAAGAGAAGGCCCGCTTGCAGGCAGACCTGGGGGATCGCCACTTTCTGATGCTGCACAACCACGGGCTGCTGACATGCGCTGGCACCATCGCCGATACCTTCCTGATGATGTTTACCTTCCAGCGGGCCTGTGACATCCAGGTGTTGGCGCAGAACGGCGGGGCCGAGCTGATCCCCATCGAGCCGAACATACTGGCCGGTGCCCGGGCGATGATTGCCGGGGTCACCAAAAGCGCTCAGGGCATGGGCGGTGCGCTGGCCTGGCCGGCGTTGCTGCGCAAGCTCGACCAACAGAACCCGGGCTACAGACACTGATGCCGATGGTCCAGATTCCGCTGCGCATCTGGCGTCAGCGTGGCCAGACCTTCCTGTTCCGGGGCCACACCATCCGGTATTGGGTGGCGGGGCATGGTGAGCCGCTGCTGTTGATCCACGGTTTCCCCACCGCCAGTTGGGACTGGCATTACCTGTGGCAGCCGCTGGCACAGCGTTATCGCGTGATCGCTTGTGACATGCTCGGTTTTGGCGACTCCGCCAAGCCGACGAATCACGTCTACAGCCTGCTGGAGCAGGCGGATCTGCAGCAGGCATTGCTGGCTCATCTGCAGGAGCGGCAAGCGGTGCATATTCTGGCCCACGATTATGGTGACAGCGTGGCCCAGGAGCTGATCGCCCGACATTGTGAGGCGCGCATCGAGATCGCCAGTTGCGCGTTTCTCAATGGGGGCCTGTTTCCGGAAACCCATCGTCCGGTTCTGGCGCAGAAGTTGTTGCTCAGTCCGTTGGGCTGGCTGATGGGGCGTGCTTTTTCACGCGAAGGCCTGGCCAGGAATTTTCGACAGATCTTTGGTCCCTGGCGCGGTCCCAGCGAAAGCGAACTGGACGATTACTGGAGCCTGGTAAAAAAACACGACGGGCCACGGATCATGCACAAACTCATCCGCTACATTCCCGAGCGCCGCGTACATCGCGACCGCTGGGTCCAGGCGATGCAGCGCGGCGAGGTACCGCTGCGGGTGATCGACGGCGCATTCGATCCGATTTCCGGCGCGCACATGGTGGCGCGTTACGAGGCTCTGATCCCTAATGCGGATACGGTGCTGCTGCCCGATATCGGGCACTATCCACAGACCGAAGCCCCGGTGCAGGTGCTCAAGCATTACCTGGCATTTCGTGAAAAGCTCGCGGAGCCGGTGCGGCTGCGGGCCTCGGCGAAATGTCGGTGACCGTCATCGCGGGCAAGCCCGGCTCCCACCGCTGCCCGGATTGAACCTGAGATCTGCACCTACCGCCCATCCTCTGTGGGAGCGGGCTTGCTCGCCAAAGCGTTGGGTCAGCTTGCCTCGACGGTGGACCTGCCGCCGAACCCGGTTCGGGTGGAATCTGGTACCGCATCATCCCCTCACCTTATCGCCTACCATTCACTCTCAACCGTGTTGATTGTGACCGTCAGCCCCGTGCCTGACACTCAGGCTTTAAACCCTCGGTCTGCTGGAGTTCTGCCCATGAGTGAGTCTGTGCGCTTCGAAGATAAGGTGGTGATCGTTACGGGAGCCGGTGGTGGGCTGGGGCGGGCCCATGCGCTGCTGTTCGCCAGGCAAGGCGCCAAGGTGCTGGTCAATGACCTCGGCGGCTCTGCCCAGGGAGAAGGAGCCAATGCCTCGGCAGCGGATCGGGTAGTCGCCGAAATCCGCGAAGCCGGGGGCATTGCCGAGGCGAACCACGATTCCGTCACCGACGGCGACAAGCTTGTGCAAAACGCCCTCGACGCGTTTGGTCGGGTCGATGTCGTGGTGAACAACGCCGGTATCCTGCGGGACAAGACCTTCCACAAAATGGACGACGCCGATTGGGACCTGGTCTACCGCGTCCACGTCGAGGGCGCGTACAAAGTCACCCGTGCCGCCTGGCCGCACCTGCGTGAGCAAAACTATGGCCGGGTGATCTTCACGGCCTCCACCTCCGGCATCTACGGCAACTTCGGCCAATCCAACTACGGCATGGCCAAGCTCGGCCTTTATGGCCTGACGCGTACCCTGGCCATCGAAGGTCGCAAGAACAATATCCTGGTCAACGCCATCGCCCCCACCGGCGGCACGCGCATGACCGAAGGCCTGATGCCGCCGCAGGTGTTCGAGCAACTCAAGCCCGAGCTCGTCAGCCCGCTGGTGGTGTACCTGGCCAGCGAAGCCTGCCAGGAAACCTCCGGATTGTTCGAAGTGGGCGGCGGCTGGATGGGCAAGGTCCGTTGGGAGCGCAGCCTCGGTGTCGGATTCGACCCAAGCAAGGGCTTCGCGCCCGAAGACGTTGCTGCCCATTGGCAGCAGATCTGCGATTTCGACAACGCCGTGCATCCCAATGACAACCTGGAAGCGTTGAAGGAAATGATGGTGAACATGCAGCGTTACGCCGTGTAACCTTTATTGCCCGGGCCGGTTGTCGTTGCCGACGATAACCGTGCTCAGGGACAGTATTTCTTCACCAAGGCTGCCAGGTTCGCCGCTGTCTCGATGTCCATCACCCCATCATGTTTCGCCGGCCGGAAGTGCAACTGGAAGGCGCGTACCAAACGCTGGAAACCCGCGCTCGTCGTGGCCGCTGTGGTGTCATACCCATATTTCCGGAACAGCCCCAACAGATGTTCCCGTGTTGGCACGCCCGCGCACCGGTAGGCCTGCATGAAAGACTGCTGCGTGCTGTCATCGAACCATGCGCCGATGCCTTTCAGATACAACGCGTGCCAGGGGAACATCGGCCCCGGGTCACTCTTGCGCCCGGCGGCGATGTCCGAATGCGCCACGACATTGACCGGAGTGATCTCGGGATAGCGCCGAAGTATGTCGAGGGCCAACTGTTCCACTGCTTCGATTTGCTGCGGCGAGTAAGGCGGGAAGGTGAATGTCCCCTGGTGGTCAGCGGCCAGATTGACAATTTCGACTCCAATGGACGTGTCGTTCAAATTGCTGCGATTGCCCCAACTGCTCACCCCTGCGTGCCAGGCTCGTTTGTTTTCGTCCACCAGATTGAAAATCTGCGGCTCGTTGAAACCTGCCTTCAAATAGCTTGGGTCAGTGAAGTCCGGAATCAGGTAATGGGCACTGGCGGAGGCACCGGTGAGTGCGTTGACGGAAGATGAAAAGTTAGCCGCGGTGTAATGGAAAACCAGGAAGCGAACTCGGCTGTTAAAACCTTTTTTTGATCGATAGCTGTTGTAGTTGATTGACGTCATAAAGAACTCGCTAAAGTTTAAAATCGAAGCAGAATGCTGCGACTGACTTTCAGCGTATCAGTGGATTTTTCATGGGCTTGTAGTGGAGTTCTTACATTGTTGTAGGAATAGGCGTTTGGGTGTTTGGGAATTGATCGTTAATGGAAACAGGGTGTATGGGCTATTTTTCTTATGACGAACTCTGACAGTGATGCAGGAGCGAAAAAATTTCAGTTAGGGATAAGCCGGTATGATAAAACAGCAGTTTAAGCGCGACGATGCTTATGCTGATGAAATAATCGCCACGATGATGCAAGCAATCCCTCAAGTGACCGACATTACCCATAAGGCGGGTTCCATCAGGTATATACTTATCCTGCGCGGCTCAACATCCAGGCAAAGCGCTCGGTGGACCATTCTTTGCGGTCTGACACCTGGCCGTCACCCAGCTCGATCACCCGCAGTACACCGTCCGATCTGAGCACTACGTCTATTGAGAAAAAAGGACTGTCGATCAGCCGCGCGCATTCGATCACCAACTCAGGCACCTCGTCGGTGACGCCATAGGCCTGCCCGTGGAGCACAAAGTAACGACGTTCGGTTTCTTCGAGGTATTCTTCTCGTCGTCTGACGCATATACCGCCTTCAATCTGGCCACGATATTGGCGCATCTTTTCAACAAGCGGCGCTATACCTTCGGGAGTGTTCACCAGACTGCCATTACCCGTGTTAAGCGACTTTACGTAATCCTTGATGAAGTAGCCTGGCCATTGCAGGCCCTCGAGCGCCTGAGTGAAGTTTGCATCGCTATCCAGCACCACCGTTTCACTTGTGTGAGCGACCAACAGCGGATACCACTGCGGCAAATGATGACAGAGTCGATATTGCCTGGCGTCGGTCACTCCAATGACGCCCTTTTCGCGCAGTTGGTTAAGCAAAGCGGCATACGCGTTGGGTCTCAGCATCCATCCACGATATAAAACCGAGTCTCCGGGCATGAGGGGCGCAGAAGTCCTGAAAAGACCTGCTTCGAAATCTTCAAAAGAGAACAGCACAGTCCTCAGTCCTGCGATCATTACCGCTTCGTACTCTTCAGCGTACTGCTCATCGGGACGTTCTTTATCAAATGGGTCGCTAGGATAGATGAGGTGCATAATGCTTTTACCGATGAGAAGTGGAGGGTCAAATACTGCTGGACTCGACACATCACGATGCGGAGTCAAGAGAGCCTGCTGCCGATTATTCAGTAGCAGGTCGTTTAAGTATCTGGAAGGTCAGAGTTGCTTGAATCCCGGTTTGCCGTTGGCGGCGCGCCAAACTTTTACCTTTGCTACTATTTGTTCAGGGCTGTTATGACCGTCTTCTGGATAATAAATTAGATCTGAACCGGAAGGGTGCTCTGAAATTTTTTCAAACTCCATAATCGCGGCTATGTGGGCCGAATCTGATGGATAATCTACATCGCAAATTTTTTTCACAAAGGCGAGAAATTCTGATTCTGTCATTGTTAGTTTGGTCATTGTTTGTGCTCTCGATGTATTTCGATATGGCGTTTTGGGGTCATTAGATTAATGTTGTCAAGGTCATAAATTTCCCCTCCGTGGGAGATATATTTTATGTGGTGCAACTCATAAGTATACCGCCTGCCAATGCGTTCATTCTTATTAACAATTGCCGCCAACCCTCTCTTCATTCGTCCTAGATTGTACCGGTCAAAATGTTGCGAAAGTATAGGATCCCCAGCAGCAGCCTTCCAAAAACTCTCCCGAAACTTCCTGAATCTCCTAAACTTCTTCCCCCTCAATTGATCCGCAATCTGCGACGGAATGGGTGCTCCTTCACCTTTTGATGCAGCGTCCGTCCACACGCCTGAAATCGGGGTACCCGATCCCAGCGCAATCCCAGGGTCTTCACGTCGATCCCTGAACATGACGTACAGGGGTGGCAGGCCTGAGTCGATGGGGAAAACGAAAACATAATCATTGAAACTGTTTAGGGATATCTCAGGGAATGGATCGATTCTCCCCACTACGGGTGTTACCGATGCGCCTGTATAAGCAGGTGGGCCGGGTGGTTCGGCTGGAAATGCAGTGGAACTGTTTCCGGGTTGAACGACCGGTGTCCACGTCAAGGATCTGGGTGGGGTGTCTTCAGTTGTAGCGGTGTAGAGGTTCTGTTGTGCGTTGTAGGTAACCGGTAGCACTCGGACTTTCGACGGGTGGGTTACACCGTCAGTGTTGATCACGAGGATTTCTGACTGACCATCTGCCGTCGCTTGGGAGGTGAGGCGTACAGGTAAGTCAACGGTCCCGCCGGCCGCCGCGATGGCGTGTAAATCGTGGTGTTGTGTCGGTGCGAGGTCTGAGAGTGGTGTACTTAAAGCATACCGTTCCGGTAATTCACCGTTCGCCAACTTGGGTGAATAGAGCAATGCCGCAAACCCTGCGACAGCGGGTACCGCGGTCGCCGCAATGGTTTCGCTGATTGCCGTGACGGCAACGCGTAGCGCAGCGGTGATTGCCGAGGTGGTTGTCGGGTTGGCGGCGAGACTTGCTCCCGCGACGCTGAACGCTGGGCCGGCGACAGCGACGGAGCCCGATAGGCGAAATGCCTGAGCAGCCGTGGCCGTTCTACGTGTCGTTTGAGTTTCGGCCTGAAGCCGGGCCGCTTTCGCGGCAAGCCGTCTGCGTCTGGCGTTGCGTTTGGCCTCAGCCCTGGCTGCCTTGCGGGCTTTTATAGTGGCCGTGCGTTCTTTGTCAGCCAGGGCTTTTGCTTGGGCGGCGGCTTCAGCCGCGACCTTGAGTTGTTCTTCTACCGCCAACCGTGCCTGTTCTTCTGCAACCCGTTTGGCCTCGGCTTCGGCTGTTTTGCGAGCCAGTTCTTCGGCCATTCGTTTTGCGTCGGCTTGGGCTTTCGCCTGGGCGGCGGCTTTTTCAGCCGCAGCCTTGCGTTGCGCCTCTGCCTCCAGCCGCGCTCGCTCTTCGGCCACACGTTTAGCCTCGGCCTGGACCTTTGCTTGAGCAGCGGCGGCTTTAGCTTTGGCATCGGCAATGGTCTTATTCTGTGTAGCGATGCGAGCATTCAGCAGTTTCATTTGCTCAGCCAGGAACTTCGCATGGTAAGCAGCGGCATAAGAAGCGTTCCATTGTTCTGCAGCTTTGATGTAGTCTTTTTCCGAAATGCGAAATGGGACATCGAATCCTTTCATATAAGGATCCCGTCCTTTATGAGTCAGCGGGTCGTGACCATAAAAAAGATTGGCGGTTGTTCTTTGCTTTTGGTGATCAGTTGTTATGTTGGAAAGCAGAAGACCCAGCGCATTTAACTCTAGGACGAGGGCATCGGTTCCCTCCTTGGCAGTAGCGCGAACATACGCTTTTGTGTTTGCGAGTTCGGTATCGGTTATGCGGACGATGTTTTTTATATTTTCTTTGTAGGTTGTTTCGGTATAAAGGTTGCCCTCGATTACCCAGTCTTTGGCTATATCAATTCCATCACGTCCAAGATCTGCGTTAATTGTGATTGTTGAGTGGTCCCAGTTACTGCCGAAGCCATTGTTTGAAAGAGAGGGCGTGCGAGGTATTCCTCTATTGACCAGTATATTTTTTTCTTCCAGCATCTCGATTTCCTTTTCGAGCTGAATGTTCAAATAGACATGTCGGCATGCAATATTTGCCGTCATTCATGCCTATTGATGTCGTCGCCATCCAAGTCGACGAAAAAGACTATAAATTTGATCTTGCAAACCGGGCAGGTGAGCGTTTCCGACGGTGTTGTAGGAAACAAGAAGTTTTACCCAGGAAATAAACCCACATAAAAAAAGCCGCTGCAAAAAGCAGCGGCCTAAACATGACGTTGCAAAGGAGCCACAAACCAACGTCGATAAACACGGGATGATGGACCGATACGCAATCCATCCGAATGACGGTGTGCCAGGCGTGAGGGATGCCATGGCGGGGGCTTGCAGGCCCGTTACCCTGGAAGCCCGGCCAGCATAGGGATCGGGCGCATCGGGAAACAGACCGGATCCGGACATGCACTGTTACGGCGCGCGCAACAGTCGAAACGAGGCGCCGAACATGCATAGCACTGATGGGCCACTATCCAGCCCATTCATGGCGTGTGCAAAGCCCCGTCCTGTGCGGGCGCTAATCCTTTCGAGCGACAGCGTGAATACCTCCTTGGTGCGCTTATCGCCCATGACCGGCGGCAGTAGGGTGAAGTCTCTGTCACTCATCGGGGAAGACGCATGACAACAATAACAATGCGCGCCATCTTCAAGCCGCAGGCGCTGGCCGTTGCGGTGGCCTTGGGTTGCTGTGCCCAGGCCCAGGCCGTCTCATTCAACATTGGCGAGATCGAGGGTCAGTTCGACTCCTCGCTGTCCGTGGGCGCGAGCTGGGGCATGAGCGATGCCGACAAGGATTTGATCGGCACGGTCAACGGCGGCAGGGGCCAGTCTTCCACCGGTGATGATGGGCGGCTGAATTTCAAGAAGGGCGAGACGTTCTCGAAAATCTTCAAAGGGCTGCACGACCTCGAACTCAAGTACGGTGATACCGGCGTGTTCGTGCGTGGCAAGTACTGGTATGACTTCGAGCTGAAGGACGAAAGCCGTCCGTTCAAGGACATCAGTGACAGCAATCGCAAGGAAGGTGCCAAGTCTTCCGGTGCGGAGCTTCTCGACGCCTTCGTCTATCACAACTATTCCATTGCCGATCTGCCGGGCACCGTGCGCGCCGGCAAGCAGGTGGTCAGTTGGGGCGAGAGTACCTTCATCGGTAACTCCATCAACAGCATCAACCCGGTGGACGTGTCCGCGTTCCGCCGTCCGGGTGCCGAGATCAAGGAAGGCCTGATCCCGGTGAACATGCTGTTCGCCTCCCAGGGCCTGACCGACAAGCTCACCATCGAGGGTTTCTACCAGCTTGAGTGGGACCAGACGGTGGTCGATAACTGCGGCACGTTCTTTGGCAATGACGTGGTGGCGGATGGTTGCACCAGCGGCTATACCGTGGGCAGCCCGGCTATCGCGCCGTTCGTACCGCTGACCCAGGCGTTCGGCCAGGGTATCGAAGTAACCAGCGAAGGCGTGGTCATTCCTCGGGGCGGCGACCGTGATGCCCGTGACTCCGGGCAGTGGGGCACGGCGTTGCGCTGGCTCGGCGATGACACCGAATACGGCCTGTACTTCATGAATTATCACAGTCGCACGCCTACTGTCGGTACCACGACGGCGGGCGCCTCCACTCTGGCGGCTTTGCCGGGAATGATTGCGATTGCCAACGGCCTGTCTCCAGGCAGCGGTGCCGGCCTGGCCCAAAGCGTCATGCTCGGCCGCGGTCAGTATTACCTCGAATACCCCGAGGACATCCGCCTGTACGGCGCCAGCTTCTCCACCACGCTGCCCACCGGCACCGCATGGACCGGTGAAATCAGCTATCGCCCCAACGCTCCGGTACAGCTCAATACCAACGACCTGACCCTGGCCTTGCTCAACCCGATTGCCGGCGGCGCAGCTTCACCTATAGCAACCAGGGCGGGCGCCGACAACACCGGCTACCGCCGCAAGGAAATCACCCAGATCCAGAGCACCATGACCCACTTCTTCGACCAGGTATTGGGCGCCGATCGCCTGACCCTGGTGGGCGAGGCGGCGGTGGTACATGTCGGCGGGCTGGAGTCCAAGGACAAGCTGCGTTACGGCCGCGATTCGGTCTACGGCCAATACGGCTTCAACGGTGACACCGATGGCTTCGTCACCTCCACCTCATGGGGCTATCGCGCCCGGGCGATCCTCGACTATTCCAACGTCGTTGCCGGCATCAACTTCAAACCCAACCTGTCCTGGTCCCATGACGTGGCCGGCTACGGTCCCAACGGCCTGTTCAACGAAGGTGCCAAGGCCGTCAGCCTCGGCGTCGATGCTGACTACCGCAACACCTACACCGCCAGCCTGAGCTACACCGACTTTTTCGGCGGCGATTACAACGTCCTCAAGGATCGCGACTTCCTCGCGTTGAGCTTCGGCGTGAACTTCTGATCTGGCTGACAAGGAAAACCCTATGCGCAAGATGATCCTGCAATGCGGTGCCCTGGCTTTGAGCCTGCTGGCCGCAAACGTGATGGCGGCGGTTTCGCCGGACGAGGCGAACAAACTGGGCACCAGCCTGACGCCGCTGGGCGCGGAGAAAGCCGGTAACGCCGATGGTTCGATCCCGGCCTGGACCGGTGGTATCCCGAAAAACGCCGGTGCCGTGGACAGCAAAGGCTTTCTGGCGGATCCGTTCGCCAATGAGAAGCCGTTGTTCATCATCACCGCCGCGACGGTGGACAAGTACAAGGACAAGCTTTCCGAAGGCCAGGTGGCGATGTTCAAGCGCTACCCGGAAACCTACAAGATCCCGGTCTATCCGACCCATCGCAGCGTAGGGCTGCCGCCGGAAATCTACGAATCGGCCAAGCGCAGTGCGCTCAATGTCACGGCGATCAACGACGGTAACGGCCTGGCCAATTTCACCGGCAACCGCTACTACGCGTTTCCGATTCCCAAGAACGGGGTGGAAGTCATCTGGAACCACATCACCCGTTATCACGGTGGCAACCTGCGGCGCATCATCACCCAGGCCACACCGCAGACCAACGGCAGCTTCACGCCGATCCGTTTCGAAGAGGAAGCTGCTGTGCCGGCCCTGATCAAGGACGCCGACCCGGAAAAAGCCAGCAACGTGCTGACCTATTTCAAGCAGGAAGTCACCGCCCCAGCACGCCTGGCCGGCAACGTGCTGCTGGTGCATGAAACCCTCGATCAGGTGAAGGAGCCACGCCTGGCCTGGATCTACAACGCCGGCCAGCGCCGTGTGCGCCGCGCCCCGCAGGTGGCCTACGACGGCCCGGGCACCGCCGCCGACGGGTTGCGTACTTCCGACAACTTCGACCTGTTCTCTGGTGCACCGGACCGCTACGACTGGCAGCTGGTCGGCAAGAAGGAAATGTACATTCCGTACAACAGCTACAAGCTCGATTCACCGAGCCTCAAGTACGACGACGTGATCAAGGCTGGCCACATCAACCAGGACCTGACCCGCTACGAGTTGCACCGGGTCTGGGAAGTGATCGGTACGGTCAAGCCCAACGAGCGGCACATCTATGCCAAGCGCCACATGTATTTCGACGAAGACAGCTGGCAGGCGGCGCTGGTGGATCACTACGACGGCCGTGGCCAGTTGTGGCGTGTGGCCGAAGGGCATGCGCAGTTTTACTACGACCACCAGAACCCCGCCTACACCCTCGAGACGCTCTACGACATCATCGCCGGCCGCTACATTGCGCTGGGCATGAAGAACGAAGAGAAGCACAGCTATGAGTATGGTTTCGAGGCCAGGGCAGCCGACTACACGCCGGCGGCGCTACGTTCGAGTGGGGTTCGTTAAGCCTCGGTGGTCTTCTGATTGTGGCGAGGGGATTTATCTGTGGCTAGGGGATTTATCCCCTCGCCACAAGGGTACCCCTCCGGTCGTTTCCTTATGGGCCGCGATCAGCGCGCTGAATACTTCTCCAAAGGTCGGTGACACAGGACTAGGGTGATGAGACAACAATAAAAAGGACCCTCACACATGACCGCCATGACCCCGTGTCCGGACCGTCCTGGATTGCTGCCGCGCCTGTCTTCGACGCATGTGCCGCGCCGGTCTCTGAGCGAGCCCTTGCTCACGTCCGAAGCACGGATAAAGCTGCTCTGCGCGCCGGCGGGCAGTGGCAAGAGTGCGCTGTTCGCCGAGTGTTTCCTGCAGGCTCCCGCTGGATCTCGGTTGCATTGGTTGCCGCTGGGGGGCGCGGCGCTGGACGCGAAGCAGATGTGCGAGCAATTGGCGCAGACCCTCGGGTTGCCGGTGCTGGAGGAGGCGGCGCTGTTGTCCCATCTGGCGCGCTTGCAAACGCCGACCTGGCTGTTCCTGGATGATTATTGCCGGGTACCCAATCCCGAGCTGGACCAGTTTCTCGACCGTCTGCTGAACGCCAGCAGCCCGGCGCTGCACCTGTGGCTCAATGGCCGTCGGCGTCCACACTGTAACTGGTTGCGCTTGTTGCTCGATGACGAACTGCACGAATTCGACGCGAAGGCGCTGGTGTTCAGCCTTGACGATATCCAACCGTTGCTCGGTCATCTTCCCGGTCCTCTGGCGGCCCGTACGGCCCGCGAGGTGATACAGCGCAGCGGTGGCTGGTGCGCGGGCGTGCGCATCGCCTTGCTTGAGCGTTGCGAGTGGGCACGCCGCCACGCATCGACGGGACGCCCCGGCACCTTGCTTGATTACCTCGAACACGAGTTGTTCAGCGCGCTGACCCCGGACCTGGCACAGGCCTGGCGCGTGCTGGCCCATCTGCCGCGATTCAATGCGCGGCTGTGCGAGCATTTGTTCGGTGACACGGTGGGGGCGGAATGTCTTCCCTTGTTGTTGGACCTGGGGTGCTTTATCGAGCCGTGGGAACAGTCTTCGGACTGGTTGCAGATATTCCCGGCCCTGGCCCGGCTGGTGCGTGAGGAGCCGTGGCCGCAAGGGCGCTCCTGGCATCGACGGGCCTGCCAGTGGTTCGCGGCCGAGCAGGATTGGCCCATGGCGTTCGAGCAGGCAATGCTGGCTGAAGAGTTCGAAACCGCCGTCAGCCTCTTGCAACACCTGAATTTCGAGCACGTCTTGCAGCGTCGCACCGTGGTGCTGTTACTGGACTTGCATGATCGACAGGGTGAAGCGCTGACGCTGGGTACGCCGCAATCGGTGGGTTTGGTTACCGCCGCGCTGCTGTTCGCCGGACGCTTCGACCAGGCATCGGCGTGTATCGAACAACTGGCCAGGTTTGCGCCCCAGCCCAAGGCGTGCCAGCAGCGCCAATTGGTCGCGCGGTGGCAGGTCCTCAGTGGCTGGCTATGGCACCTGGCAGGTGAGGGGGATCAGGCGAACGAACATTTTCTGCAAGCCCAGAGCAGCCTGGATCCGGAGGCCTGGGCTTCACGGCTGCTGTGCCAGTCGGGACTGACACAGCAGGCGTTGCTCAAGGGCGAGTTGGCGTCGGCCCAGTGGATCAATCGCCAGGCGCTGTGCCTGGCGCGTGCACAAGGCTCGCTGGTGTTCGAGGGGTTATTGGAGCTGGATCACGCCCAATTGCTGGAGCAACGCGGCGCGCCCCATCGGGCCGACCATTTGCTGAGCGAGATCCAGGCGTTGCTCGAAAAGCCAGGTCAGGACTTTTCCCCGTTGCTGGGACGCATTGCCCTGCGACGTGGGCGCCTGGCATTGCGCATGGGTTTTGAAGAGCAGGCAGCGGAGCAGTTTCAAGCGGGCCTGGAAACGAGCTTGCACAGCCAGGACAAACAAGTGCTCTATGGCTTTCTCGGCAAGGCCAGCCTGGCCGCCAACCAGGGCGACTACGGTGAGGCGTTCGTGCAGCTTCGAGAAGCCGAGCGGGTCATGCAGCAGCGGCATATTCCCGATACCGTGTACCGTGGCGTATTGCTGCAGACCAGTTGCCAGTTCTGGTTGCAGCAAGGCCGCCCGGAGCTGGCCCATGAAGCGTTGACCCGCGTCCTGCGACATTTTCGCGGCCCACGGGCCAAACACGCGCCTCCGGCGACTCTGGAGTTGATTCCGCGGCTTGAATACTTACAGGTATTGGCCGAGGTCTATCTGCAGCGGGGGCAGGATCCGCAGGCCCGACTGCAGGTCATGATTGCCCAGGCGCAGTGCTGTGGCATGCACGGGCTGGAAACCGAGCTGTATCTGGCGTTGGCCGAAGTCGTCTGGCTGTCCGGCGATCATTCCCAGGCCCGTGTTCTGATGCAAGAAGGCCTTGAGCGAGTCGCCTGTTGGCGCGCCCAGCAAGCCTTGTGCGAGCTGCGCTTGCGCCAGCCGGAACTGTTGCGTTGGGCGCAGTCGGTGGAGCCCGTCGGACAGCCGGCTGTCATTGCTGAAGGAGCCTTGCTCAGCCAGCGAGAGTTGGAAGTCCTGGAGCTGATTGCCCAAGGTCATTCCAATCAGCAAATTGCCGAGCGGTTGTTCATTTCACTGCACACGGTCAAAACCCATGCGCGGCGGATACATAGCAAATTGGGCGTGCAGCGACGTACCCAGGCGGTGGCGAAGGCCAAGGTCATGGGCGTCATGGGTTAGGCTCTGTACGAAAAGCCTAGTATTACAAGTCCGGTTTTTTCGATCAGGACACTGTTCTGAGATAACTGTTTGCAAGTCTTCACGCACGCTTACATTTGCCTTTTCGCGATAAACGCGAGCCCTGGTGTATAACGACCCTGTTGAAGTTACGCGGGGTTGTTCTACTCGCTCGCTTTATCAATTGAGCCCGGCCTGGGCGAATATCAATAATGGATCGGACAGGAAGTTCGAACAAAATGACAAAACAAGGATGCTTATGAATCTGCAGCTGTTTTCCTCTCACTCTGAAAGGCTTCTCGCGCTCAAGAAAACCCGTGTGGACTTTGCCGTGCGGGTACTGTTGGGCCTGGCTCTGGAGGCCCGAGGAATCAATCCCCATGCCAACTACTTGACAACATTGGTCGATGTTTCGAGCGCAAAGGTCCACTCTTCCGAGACCTTGTTCGATGTCGCGCTGGGTTGCGTCGCAGAACAAGTGTTGCCTCATTACACGCAAGGACTCAGCAATGTGTTCAGCAAGCGTTATTCCTTCGCCGACGAGGACCGGACAAAGACTCTGGATCTGATCGAGTTTGAACGCATTGTCATGGAGATCGTGACCGGCCTTGCCGAAAACCCCTCAATGGATCTGTCTTGGCGCACGATCAAGCCGCTGACGATTGAAGATCTTCAGCAGGCGTTGAACAGGCATCTGCCCGGCGTGGATCTCGATGAAGTCTACGTCACCAGTTTTGTCATCCACGGCTTTGGCGAACGGGTGGTGTCGTCCTCTCAAAATCTGGCTGCATATCTACTGGGCCATTTCGAACAGGATGAAATTCCTTACCACTCGAACGGCAGTCACCAGACGATTCATGCTGTCGCCTTCAGTGGGCCCGACGAACATTTGCATCCTTGGCTGACCACCGCGCATATCAATGACTTACTGATCCGGATGGTTCCGGACTTGCTGGGCTGATCCCGGGCCGGACTCATACCCCATCCGCCAACTCACGGCCCGGGTCGCCGCCAACAGTCGTTGGGCCGCCGGGCCATTCTCATCGGCATGGAACAATGAGGTCGGGCCGACGATGGTCATGACGGCCGTTATCTGGCCGACGGCATTGAAGACCGGCGCGGAAAGGGCGTCCACGCCCGGCATCAGCAAGCCATGTACGTGGTGCAGTCCTCGACCGCGGATCTGCTCGCACAAGGAGGCATAGGTGCGGTCGTCGGCCAGCGCATGATTGCCGATGCCTGCTACTTCCTGTTCGCGCAACCCGATGGTTTCGCGTTCCGGCAGATAGGCGCTGAACACCAGTCCGGTGGAGGAACTGAGCAGCGGTAACACCGAACCCAGTTGCGTCACCACGGTCACGGCGCGCACGGCGGGTTCGATCCGTACCACGGTCGCGCCGTGATTGCCCCACACCGCCAGGAAACAGGTTTCGTTCAAGTCGTCCCGCAGCTCCGCCAGGGGCAGGGCGGCCACTTGCAGCACGTCCATGCCGTTCAGCGCCGCCAGGCCCACCCGCAAGGCTTCGCGCCCCAGGCCGTAATGGTTGGTGGCGGTGTTCTGTTCGGCGAACCCACTGGCAATCAAGGCCTGCAGGTATCGATGAACCTTGCTCGCCGGCATCTGCACGTGTTCGGCCAGGCGCGACAGCGACGTGGAGGGGGAGAGTTCGGCCAGGGCCTTGAGAATGTCGGTGCCGACTTCGGCCGAGCGGACTTTCTGTTTACCGTTATTGAGCGGGGTTTCCATGGGGGCGCTGGATCCGGGAGCGAGTGGGCGTCTTTATAGCTTGACGGTCGTCGTCGAGCAAATTACGTTATGCGTAATCGAATTACGATAAAAACAACAGGTGTTCAGGAGGCTCCATGAACCTCGATTCCACAGCGTCCGAGCTGGCGTACCAATCGGGCTTCGGCAACGAGTTTGCCAGTGAAGCGCTGCCCGGCGCGCTACCTGCCGGTCAGAACTCCCCGCAAAAGGCCCCGTATGGTCTCTACGCCGAGTTGTTTTCCGGTACGGCGTTCACCATGGCGCGCAGCGAGGCGCGGCGTACCTGGATGTATCGCATTCGGCCATCGGCCAACCATCCGGCTTTCGTCAAGCTGGAACACCAACTGGCCGGCGGGGCGCTGGGCGAGGTCACCCCCAATCGCCTGCGCTGGAACCCGTTGGACATCCCCGCCGACCCCACCGACTTCATCGACGGGCTGGTGCGCATGGCGGCCAATGCCGGCCAGGACAAGCCCGCCGGCATCAGCATCTTTCACTACCGGGCCACCCGCTCCATGGAGCGGGTGTTCTTCAATGCCGACGGCGAGTGGCTGATCGTGCCGCAGTCGGGGCGACTGCGGATCATCACCGAGCTGGGGATACTGGAGCTGGCGCCGCTGGAAATCGCCGTGCTGCCTCGCGGTCTGAAATTTCGCGTCGAGCTGCTCGATCCGCAGGCTCGCGGCTACCTCGCCGAGAACCATGGCGCGCCGTTGCGCCTGCCTGATCTCGGCCCCATCGGTAGCAACGGCCTGGCCAACCCACGGGACTTCCTGGCGCCGGTCGCGCATTACGAGAACCTCCCGCAGCCGACCACGCTGGTGCAGAAGTTCCTCGGTGAGTTGTGGGCTTGCGAACTGGATCATTCGCCGTTCGACGTCGTGGCCTGGCACGGCAACAACGTGCCGTACAAGTATGACCTGCGCCGGTTCAACACTATCGGCACGGTCAGCTTCGATCATCCGGACCCTTCGATCTTCACGGTATTGACCTCGCCCACCAGCGTCCATGGCCTGGCCAACCTCGACTTCGTGATCTTCCCGCCGCGCTGGATGGTGGCGGAAAAAACCTTCCGTCCGCCGTGGTTCCACCGCAACCTGATGAACGAATTCATGGGGCTGATCCAGGGCGCCTACGATGCCAAGGCCGAAGGTTTCCTGCCGGGGGGCGCGTCCTTGCACAGTTGCATGAGCGCCCATGGTCCGGACGGCGAAACCTGCACCAAGGCGATCAATGCCGAGCTGTCCCCGGTGAAAATCGATAACACCATGGCCTTCATGTTCGAAACCAGCCAGGTGCTGCGCCCGAGCCGTTTCGCCCTGGACTGCCCGCAACTGCAAACCGACTACGATGCCTGTTGGGCTTCGCTGCCCGTCACGTTCGACCCGACCCGGAGATAATCATGACCCAAGTTTTCCCTGCCCGTAGCTGGGTTGCCTCCGCCAACGGCCATGCCGATTTCCCGCTGCAGAACCTGCCGCTGGGGATCTTCAGCGTCGGCGGCGGTGTTCCCCGTAGCGGTGTTGCCATTGGCGATCATGTGTTCGATTTGCAGGCCGCGTTGCAGGCCGGCCTGTTCGATGGCGCGGCGCGTGAAGCCGTCGAAGCCATGAGCGGCGGCCAGTTGAACGCATTTTTCGAGCTGGGTCGCAATGCCCGGGTGGCCTTGCGCGAACGGCTGCTGACCTTGCTGAGCGAAGACAGTGCGCAACGCGAGCAGATCCTGGCCCAAGGGGCAAAGATGCTTCCTCTGGCGACGGATTGCCAGATGCACCTGCCAGCGAAAATCAACGACTACACCGACTTCTACGTCGGCATCGAACATGCGCAGAACGTCGGCAAGCTGTTTCGTCCCGATAACCCGCTGTTGCCCAACTACAAATACGTGCCCATCGGTTACCACGGTCGCGCCTCGACCATCCGCCCGTCTGGCACCGATGTGCGCCGCCCCAAGGGCCAGACCCTGCCCGCCGGCCAGGCTGAGCCGACCTTCGGCCCCTGCGCGCGGCTGGACTACGAACTGGAGCTGGGGATCTGGATCGGCAAGGGCAATGCACTGGGCGAGCCCATCGCCATCGGCGATGCCGCCGACCACATCGGCGGGTTCTGCCTGCTCAACGATTGGTCGGCGCGGGACATCCAGGCCTGGGAATACCAGCCCCTTGGGCCTTTTCTGTCGAAGAGCTTCCTGACTAGTATCTCGCCGTGGGTCGTGACGGCTGAGGCCCTGGAACCGTTCCGTCGCCCTCAACCGGCGCGGCCGGCAGGCGATCCGCAACCGCTGCCGTACCTGCTGGACAAGCGTGACCAGGACGGCGGCGCCTTTGATATCGAATTGGAGGTCCTGCTGCTGACCGAAACCATGCGTGAGCAGAACCTGCCGGCCCATCGCCTGACCTTGAGCAACACCCGCTACATGTATTGGACCGTGGCGCAAATGGTCGCACACCACAGCGTCAATGGCTGCCAGCTGCAGGCCGGCGACCTGTTCGGCTCGGGTACGTTGTCGGGGCCGGAAAACGGTCAGTTCGGCAGCTTGCTGGAGATCACCGAAGGCGGCAGGAAACCCGTCGAACTGGCGTCCGGCGAAGTGCGCAAATTCCTTGAGGATGGCGACGAAATCATCCTGCGGGCCCGTTGCAGCCGTGACGGTGTCGCATCCATCGGTTTCGGCGAATGCCGGGGCAAGATCCTGCCGGCGCGGTGAGGAGCAAGCATGGAACTCTATACCTATTACCGCTCCACCTCGTCTTATCGGGTGCGCATCGTCCTGGCACTCAAGGGGCTGGATTACCGTGCCGTGCCGGTCAACCTGATCGCACCGCTGGGGGGCGAACATCGTCAGCCGGCCTACCTCGCGATCAACCCGCAAGGGCGGGTACCGGCGCTGCGCACCGATGAGGGGGCGCTGCTGGTGCAATCGCCTGCCATCATCGAGTACCTGGAGGAGCGTTATCCACAGGTGCCGCTGCTCAGCCCGGACCTGGCGGTTCGAGCTCATGAACGTGGCGTCGCCGCCCTGATCGGTTGCGACATTCACCCCCTGCACAACGTCAGCGTGCTCAACAAACTGCGGCAGTGGGGGCATGATGAAACGCAGGTGACGGAGTGGATCGGGCACTGGATCAGCCAGGGGCTGGCGGCGGTGGAGCAGTTGATCGGCGACGAAGGCTACTGTTTCGGCCCCGCGCCAGGGTTGGCGGACGTCTACCTGATCCCGCAGTTGTATGCGGCTGAGCGTTTCAACGTGTCCTTGCAAGGGTATCCGCGGATTCGTCGTGTTGCGGCGCTGGCGGCTGCCCATGCTGCGTTCCAGAAAGCGCATCCGGCGAATCAGGTGGATACTCCTGCCAGCTGAGATTGGGGCTGGCTGATGTGACGCTATCGCGAGCAGGTTCGCTCCCACATTTTGGTTCGCGTTGCACGCGGTCCTGTGTGGGAGCGAGCCTGCTCGCGATGGCGGCCTGACAGTCAACAAGAATGCTGCCAGTCCTGCAGATCAATGCACAATCGAATTCGGCGGCAGATGTCCCAGACGTTCCGTCAGCCGGATCCGCTGGATCGGATCGTCGCTGAGCATCAGCGCATGTTCCAGGTCGAAGCGTTCGGCATTGGGACAGTCGAGCCGCTGGTACAGGCTGGCGCGGGCCAGGTAATCGGCGGCGCTGGCGTTGCCCAGTTCCAGGACCCGTTCGGCATCGATCAGTGCGTCGATGTACTCGTCGTTGGTCAGATGCAACTGCCGTAGATTGCGTGACAGGCGCTGGAGCATCTGCAGCGGCTCGGCGCTGACCAGGTGTTCAGCCTTGAGCGGCATGTTCGAGCCATATTGGCGTTGCAACAGTTCCCGGCAGTCATTGGGATACAGCCGGCGACCGCCGCATGGATCGAGCAAGTGATCGGCACCGGGCACCCGGAGCAGGAAGTGGCCGGGAAAATTGACTCCGACCATCGGTATTTCCAGGCCTCGGGCCAGTTCCAGGGCAATCAGGGCGAGGGCCAGCGGTTGGCCGCGCTTCCTGGCCAATACCTTGTCGAGCAGCGCTGCCCGTGGACGCAGGGGTGTGAAGTCGTCCTGGGCGAACCCCAGGTTATTCAGGCAGCGCAACAAGGGCTGGCCCAGCTCCGCGGCGGGCAGCAGGGGCAGGTCATGGCTGACCCGCTGTTGCAGATCCCTGAAATCCTTCAGCAAAGCTGGTACGTCGACGTTGCGGTCATGCTCGGCAGCGATCCACAACGCCGCTTCGAACAGCGCCGCAGGCGACCGGTGCAGACATTCAAAAAAGGCTTGGCGCGGTTTCATCACACTCTCCGGACATTGCCTCGTTTTAGCTCTGCCATGGGCTTTCGTCCAGTCTCAGAGAGATGTGGTAACGGTTATGCCCGAAAAGATGAGAGTCGGGGCAGCTTATTCCGGCGTGCTCCAGCAAATTTCAGCTACGCGCCTATACTGGCGAAACAAACAGAAGTGATTCGGGAGCCTGTCGATGTTTGCGCTCATGCAAAGCTCCCGCCTTGAATCGCTGCACTTGAGCGTAGACCCGACAACCGGGTTGAAGGCGGTCATTGCCATTCATAGCAGCCGCCCAGGGCCAGCCTTGGGGGGATGTCGTTATCTATCCTACCCCGACGATGAAAGTGCCGTGGTCGATGCCGTGCGCCTGGCTCAGGGCATGAGCTACAAAGCCGCCTTGGCCGGCCTGCCGGTGGGCGGTGGGGTGGCGGTGATCATGCGGCCGGCCCATGTCGAAAGCCGAGCCGCGTTGTTCGAAGCCTTTGGCCGCTGTATCGAGCAACTGGACGGCCGGTACATCACCGCCATCGACAGCGGAACCTCGGTGGCCGACATGGATTGCATCGCCCAACAGACCCGTCATGTCACCAGCACCACCGCCTCGGGCGACCCGGCACCCCACGCGGCGATGGGCGTGTTTGCCGGTATTCGTGCCACGGCCATGGCCCGGCTGGGCAGCGATAATCTTGAAAGCCTGCGCGTGGCGATCCAGGGCCTGGGCAATGTCGGGTACGCCCTGGCCGAGCAGTTGCATGCGGCCGGTGCCGAACTTCTGGTCAGCGACATCGACCCCGGCAAGGTGCAACTGGCAATGGAGCAACTGGGCGCCCACCCGATTGCCAACGATGCGTTGCTCAGCACCCCTTGCGATATTCTCGCTCCCTGCGGCCTGGGCGGTGTGCTCAACAGCCACAGCGTGGCGCAGTTGCGTTGCTCGGCCGTGGCCGGCTCGGCCCATAACCAGCTGAGTAACCTGCAAGTGGCCGATCAATTGGAAAGGCGCGGGATTCTCTACGCGCCGGATTATGTGATCAACTCCGGCGGCCTGATCTACGTCGCCCTCAAGCATCGCGGCGAAGAACTGCCGACCATCACGGCCCATCTGTCGAAAATCGCTGCCCGGCTGACGGAAGTCTTCGCCCATGCCCAGGCGGAGAAACGCTCCCCGGCCCGGGTGGCGGATGAATTGGCGGAGCGCTTGCTGTATCGATAAAAACGGCTCGCAGCGGACCTTGAGCCGTCACGATCACTTGCCTGCGGCGATGATGGCGGTTTCGCTTTGCCGGGTATGAGTCAGCACGAAATGCGCCACAAGGCCGAAGATCAGGCCCCAGAATGCCGCGGCCAGCCCCAGGAAACTCATGCCCGATGCGGTCACCAGGAAAGTCATCAGGGCTGCTTCCCGCTGCTTTTCGTCCGCCATGGCGCCGGTCAGCCCGGCGCTGATTGCGCCGAACAGGGCAAGACCGGCGAGCGAGGCGATCAATTCTTTCGGCAGGGCGGAAAACACCGAGGCCAGCGTCGCGCCGAAGATGCCCATCAGAATGTAGAACAGCCCGCAGGCGATACCGGCGATGTAGCGTTTGTCACGGTCCTCATGGGCTTCGCGACCGGTGCAGATCGCTGCGGTAATGGCCGCCAGGTTCAGACCGTGGGAGCCGAAGGGCGCCATCAGGGCCGCGCCAATCGCGGTGACCGAAATGATGGAGCGCGCCGGTGTGTTGTAGCCCGCGGTCCGTAACACCGCCATACCCGGTACGTACTGGCCGGTCAACGTCACCAGCGCCAATGGCAGGCCAATATTGAAGA
This sequence comes from Pseudomonas sp. SJZ078, assembly GCF_007828255.1. Taxonomy (NCBI): domain Bacteria; kingdom Pseudomonadati; phylum Pseudomonadota; class Gammaproteobacteria; order Pseudomonadales; family Pseudomonadaceae; genus Pseudomonas; species Pseudomonas sp. SJZ078. The sequence goes on from NZ_VIUG01000002.1 coordinate 129,740, forward strand.
TTGCATGCCAGCTCCATTCAGGGACGATAAAGACCGGATGAGCCACTGCAATGGTGATTGAGCCGCTGTTGAGCTCCCCGGATGCGGCGGCCATCGCGCAACCGACCACCAACACCGACAGAATCGCGTAGCGTGGCGAAAAGCGCTTGCAGATCAGGTACACCGCGATCATCGACAACACCAACGACGGCTGCAGCTTGATCGAAGTGAACAGCTCTGCGCCGAAGCGGAACAGGATGCCGGCGAGCATGGCGGCGGCGATGGCTTTGGGCAGGCGGCTCATCAGTTTGTCGAACGCGCCGGACAGACCCACCACGGCAATGATCAACGACGCCACCACGTAGGCGCCGATGGCCTGGGGCAGGGTGACGGTCGGCAGCATCGACACCAATAACGCCGCGCCCGGAGTCGACCAGGCGGTGATCACCGGAATACGCAGGCGCCAGCTCAGGAAGAGGCCGGTGATCCCGCTGCCGATGGAAATGGCCCAGATCCATGAGGACACTACGTCGTCGGCCAGATGTGCCTCCTTGGCTGCCTGGAACACGATGATGAGGGGACCTGCATAGGAAATGATCACGGCGATAAAGCCGGCGATGATCGCTGACAGGGATAGATCCTTTCTGATTGTGGCCATGGTGTCTCGACTTGGCGCAGGAACGCGCAGTGATCGGGGAGAGATTGAGTCGATTGATTCGATTCTTGGTGAGTGTATTTCAACGAATTGAATTGATTCAATGGTTCGTCCGTAGGTTTCGCGATGTTTAGCATCAGTTTCTGTTTAAATAATTGAATCCATTGAAAATTTATTTTTAATGAATCGCTATATAAGCGTCGCTTGATCATTGGGTATCGAATCAATCGACTCAATTATTCGAATGTTTCCGTTTCAAGTGGCTTCGCTTCGATGTGATATGCTCGAAAATTCATCATTTCTACGATGGCAGCGATCATTCATGTGGGTCCCCCAGCTAAGCGAGTCCAACCAGCCGATGTACCTGTCGATTGCCGATGCCTTGGCGCGCGACATCGGTAACGGGGTGCTGAATGAGGGTGATCGCTTGCCGACCCTGCGGGAATTGGCCAATGCCTTGGATGTCACGCCGGGCACCATCAGTCGGGCCTATGGCGAAGCCCATCGACGTCGGCTGGTGCGAGGGGAGGTGGGGCGCGGCACCTATGTGCTCAGCCAGCAGCCATCGGACCTGCCGGCAACCCAGGGCACCGCATCGTTGAATCTTGGGCAACCCGAGCTGCTCGATCTCTCGATCATCAAGCCTTCCAGCGAAACCCTGGAGTACTGGCTGCGTGGTGCGCTGGTAGGTATGGCGAAAAGTGTCGACTTTGCCGGCGCCCTGGATTATGCCCCGGACGGCGGTCACCCGGCCCATCGTGAGGCAGGCGCGCAGTGGTTGCGCCATTCATTGCCCGATGCGCAATGGCAACAAGTGGTGATCACCGCCGGGGCCCAGCATGGCCTGATGGTCGCGATGAGCGCCCTGACCAATGCCGGTGACCTGGTGCTTTGCGAAGCACTTTGCTACCCGGGCATCATTTCCCTGGCCCATGGTCTTGAACGTCGCCTGCGCGGTGTGCCGATGGACGACGAAGGCATCATCCCCGAGGCGTTGCGCGAACTGTGCCTGCGCGAGAAACCGGCGATGCTGGTATGCGTGGCGACGTGCCAGAATCCGACGACGGCGATCATGTCGCAAAAGCGTCGGGCTCAGATTGCGGCGCTGGCCGACGAGTTCGATTTCATCATCCTGGACGATGATATCTATGGCTTTCTTGCCACCGATCCGTCGACCAAGCCGCTGTCGGCCTTCGCGCCGGAGCGGTCGGTGTACCTGACCAGCCTGTCGAAGTCGGTCATGCCGGCGCTTCGGGTCGGTTATCTCTACAGTCCGCCGAAACTGCTGTCACGGCTGACCTCGATGGTGCGCAGCAGTGTCTGGATGCCGTCACCGTTGACCGCGCAACTGGCGAGCAATTTGATCGCCGAAGGCCTGGACAGGAAACTGGTCCGCATCCAGCGCAACGAAGCCGCCACACGACAGGCGATTGCCCGGGAAATCTTTGCCAGCTTCGAACTCAAGACCCAGCCCTGTGCGTACCATGTCTGGTTGACGCTGCCTGAGCCCTGGAGTGGCGACGAGTTCGCCATGCTTGCGCGGGCCAACGGCGTACTGGTGCTCAGTGGCTCGCAGTTCCAGGCTGAGCGTTCCGGGACCAGCCGAAGCGTAAGGGTGGTGCTGATGTCCCCTACCAGCCAGGACGAGCTGCGTTTTGCCCTGACCAAGTTGGCCAGCCTGATCGATTCCGACCCGCGTCGTTACTATTGAGTGCCACAGTAAGCTCACTCGCTTCCTTCGGAACCTAGAAGTTCCCCGAGGGCGGCCGCGTTGCTTTTGAAGGCTGCTGCAAACGCCGCCCGGTTTTTTGCCATGAAGATGCTCGCATCCTCGGCCTGTTTCTCGTTCAGGCCTTGCACATTCTTCATCAGAACAGTGGTCAGCACCTCTGCCAATTCAAGCATCTGGTCATGGGCATCAGCGAGCTTACGGTCCAAAAACGTAGTCTCCAAATCACGTGTACTGCGGTACAGAATCTCAACAGCCATGGCTGGCCTCTCGTTTGTTTGCATGTCTGCCGCAAGCATGGGAAGCCAGGCTGCGGAATCAATAAAATCCAAGCATCACGTTGCGGGTGCGACGGTTGCTTCCGTCTCGTGCCCCTTGAAACCGATTTTTTGTGAGCACTGTATTTATATACAGGTTGCGAGGATAAGCGAATCCTTTCCCTTTGGGTAGTGGCTTTTTAATGTAGACCGGTTTCTACGTTTGTCGTGGGGTGGACGTGTCGGTTGCCAGCTTGTTGCCATCTCATTCATCGCCGCTGGCCTTTTTTCTGCATACAGAACAACCGTCACGTCCAACCCGCATCATCGGTCGAGTCGACCTAAGGAAACCGCATCGTGAAAATCAACTGGGCCGAGAACCTGCGCCAGAACGTCCATCAGTTGGCCGAATCCCTGGGCAACCTGTTCGTCGAGACGTTCCACTACCTGGCGCTGTTCGCCATCGGGGCGGTGACCGCATGGGCGGCGGTCATGGAGTTTTTGCAGATGATCGAGGCAGGGCATATCAAGATCGACGATATCCTGCTGCTGTTCATCTATCTGGAATTGGGCGCGATGGTCGGGATCTACTTCAAGACCAACCACATGCCGGTACGGTTTCTGATCTACGTGGCCATCACCGCATTGACCCGCCTGCTGATCTCCAACGTGTCCCACCATAGCCCGCCGGACCTGGGGATCATCTACCTGTGCGGCGGGATCCTGCTGTTGGCGTTCTCGATCCTGGTGGTGCGCTATGCGTCGTCGCAGTTCCCGTCGGTGAAGATCGAGCACCCGCACCGTAAGGTCGGCGCGGGTTCCAGCGAGCATGCAGAAATAGAGAAAGGAGAAATCTAGAGACTGGCGGAGGCCGCTCCCTGAGCGCGCGGTGGTGGCAGCTTGACGTTGTCGCCGCCGGTCATGGCTTCGAGGATCGCCACGGCGCTGTGGCCCTGCTCGATGGCGATGCCGAACTGAATGCTTTGCACCAGGCGCTTGAGCCGTTCGGGGTCGTTGCGCTGCTGGGCACTGATCATGCGCTTGGCGACGATCCGCCCGGCCCTGGACAGGGTCAGCATGATGCTGCCGTCGAGGCCCTGGATGCTCAGGTTGATTTGATATTGCGGCGCAAAAGCGTCGGTAATGATCTGAAAAGGGTTGTCCATGATGCGTCACCGCCTGATTGAACGTGCAGTTGTTGACCGGCCGTGATCGGGATAAGTTCGCAATACCGGACCACCGGCCATTCCATGATCGTTTTCCATCGCTGGGTACACGCAAACATCAGCTGATGCCGCCTGCGACCGCTGCGACAAGACGATAGCAAGGGACATGCCGGAAAAACTGTCGGTCAGTGTTCGCGGCAAGATAGCCCGCGACGCTCTGGAACGGGATTCCAGTGGTTGCCCGTTTCGGGGCGGGATGTTCGTTGACGGTGCGGTGCGGTGCGCAAATTGCGAAAGATGGCGGGGCGAGGAAACTCCCGACATTAACAGCGCTTTTGCCCGTTGTCCGGCTTTATTTGCAAATCAATATTTATCTTTTTCGGGGGCTTGAATTGTTCCTCGGGCAGCCCGACTCTGTACTCAAGGGGCCGTTACGCCAACGTCGACAGGCCCCTGGCGAGCTAGCCGAAATAAGGGATGAACTATGCAAATCCAAGTCAACAGCGATAACCATATTCAAAGCAGCATCCGACTGGAGGAGTGGGTACGTACTACCATCGAAAGCACGCTCGAACGTTATGAGGAGGACCTGACACGGGTCGAGGTCCATCTGGGGGATGAGAACGGCGCCAAGCCTGGCCCCCACGATCTGCGTTGCCAGATCGAAGCCCGGCCAAAGGGTCATCAGCCGATTTCCGTGACACACAAGGCCGGTTCGCTGGAGGCCGCTATCGAGGGGGCGGCAACGAAGCTGGAGAACGCCCTGGAACATCTGTTCGGCAAGCTGCGTGGTAAACGCGCCGCTGTGGTCCAGAGCGAGTCCGTGGCCCTGGCTGATGCGATGCTGGAGGAAGAATTCCTGGAGAACGAGCGGGCCGCGCGTCACGGCTGAAGCCTCGTTTTATCTTTAATCCCAACTGAAAACGGGCCTGCATTGCAGGCCCGTTTTCGTTGGCAAGCATCATCAGCGCAAGAAGGCCTGCCGATACTCCCCAGGCGTCGCCCCCAATGCCTGGCGAAAGCGATGGGTGAAGTGACTGGCGCTGGCGAATCCGCAAGCCAGTGCCACGTCGCCCAGCGGTTGTGAGGTGTTGCGCAGCAGGTGTCGCGCCTGTGCCAGGCGTCTTGCCAACACATATTGGTGAGGTGGCAGCCCGAAGCTTTCGCGGAACATCCGGGCAAAGTGGTATTCGGACAACGCACACAGCGCCGCCAGTTGCCCGAGGCTGATGGCCTCGGCCAGATGGCTGTCGATGTAGTCCACCAGTAACCGGCGCTGGTGCGCGGCCAGCCCGCCCTTGAGGCGCAGTCCCTGGCGTTGGCCGACCTGGCTGAGCAGCAGATGATTGAGCAAGTCGTGGGCCAGGCTGGTCGTCAGCAGGCGTTCGCCGGGTTCATTCCAATTCAGGGCGATCAACTGGCGAAAGCGTTGCGCCTGTTGCTCATCGTCGAGGAAGGTCGCCTCGCGCAGTTGCACTTGCCGGGGTTCGCGATCCAGCAGCGTGACGCAACCGAGGGCGAACTGTTCGGCACTGAAGTACAGATGGGCGAGGCGAATGTCGCCGTTGATGACCCAGGCCGATTCATGGTCCGCCGGCAGGACGCAGAGTTTGTCAGGGGCCCCGAGCGTGTCGGGCCGTTCGCGACGAAAGGTACCGGTGCCGCCGGCGATGTAGCAGGACAGCGTGTGGTGGGTCGGCGCCTCGTAGTCCCGGGCGTCGTGATGATTGGTCCACAAGGCGGCCGCCATGCCGTCACCGAGCTCGGCACTGTGCTCCAGGCGGGCATTGGGCGAACTGTTGAGGGCTTGGAAGACTTGCAGGGTTTGCAGTGTGGGCATGATCGGTTATCTCCAACGCCTTGCATCCTACTCCGTTGGAAGCCCCGTGCCAGCCTCACGCCGACAAAACCGCAAGTTTACGCAAGTGCTCCGTGGGCGACGGCGTGACACTGAACGCCATTGTCAGGAGCCGTCACCATGAACCTCTCGCTTTACCTGCTTACCGTGCTCATCTGGGGCACCACCTGGATTGCGCTGAAGCTGCAACTGGGCGTCGTCGCCATCCCGGTATCGATTGTCTATCGCTTCGGTCTCGCGGCCCTGATCCTGTTCGCAATGCTCCTGCTCAGCCGGCGCCTGCAGGTGATGAACCGCCGTGGTCATTTGATCTGCCTGGCCCAGGGGCTGTGCCTGTTCTGCATCAATTTCATGTGTTTCCTCACGGCCAGCCAGTGGATTCCCAGTGGCCTGGTGGCGGTGGTGTTTTCCACGGCGACGCTGTGGAATGCCCTCAATGCCCGGGTGTTCTTCGGCCAACGGATCGCCCGTAATGTACTGTTGGGCGGTGCGTTGGGGTTACTGGGGCTGGGGCTGTTGTTCTGGCCGGAACTGGCCGGCCATCAAGCGAGCCCGCAGACGCTGCTCGGATTGGCGTTGGCATTGCTGGGAACCTTGTGTTTTTCGGCGGGCAACATGCTCTCGAGCCTGCAACAAAAAGCCGGGCTCAAGCCGTTGACCACCAATGCCTGGGGCATGGCCTACGGTGCGATGATGTTGGCGGGTTGGTGCCTGTTCAACGGCATTGCTTTCGACATGGAATGGAACCTGCGCTACATCGGTTCGTTGCTGTACCTGGTGATCCCGGGTTCGGTGATCGGCTTCACCGCTTACCTGACGCTGGTAGGGCGCATGGGGCCGGAGCGAGCTGCATATTGCACGGTGCTGTTCCCGGTGGTGGCGTTGAATGTCTCGGCGTTTGTCGAAGGCTACCAGTGGACGATGCCGGCGTTGGCCGGGCTGGTATTGGTGATGCTGGGGAACGTGCTGGTATTTCGCAAGCCTCGTTCAGCGGCGACCGGTGTCGCACTGGGCGCCCGCTGAATGGGCTGTGAGGGGGGTTACTTCCAGACCTGCGGATTGACCAGGTTCTGTGGTCGTTCACCCAGCAACGCACTGCGCAAGTTATCCACCGCGAGATTGGCCATGGCTTCACGGGTTTCGTGGGTCGCCGAGCCGATGTGCGGCAGGGTGACGGCGTTCTTCAGCTGGAACAGCGGCGAATCGGCCAACGGTTCCTTCTCGTAGACGTCCAGGCCTGCGCCGCGGATGCGGTTGTTCTGCAAGGCCTCGATCAGCGCCGGCTCATCCACTACCGGGCCGCGGGAAATGTTGATCAGGATGGCGCTGGGCTTCATCAGCGACAGCTCCCGTTGCCCGATCAGGTGGCGGGTCTTCTCGCTCAGGGGCACGACGAGGCAGACGAAGTCCGCCTCGGCCAGCAATTGGTCCAACTCGCGAAACTGCGCGCCCAGCTGGTTTTCCAGTTCGGTCTTGCGGCTGTTGCCGCTGTACAGGATCGGCATGTTGAACCCCAACCGGCCACGCCGGGCGACGGCTGCGCCGATGTTGCCCATGCCGACGATGCCCAGGGTCTTGCCGTGCACGTCGCTGCCGAACAGTTGCGGCCCCACCGTCGCCTGCCATTGTCCGGCTTTGGTCCAGGCGTCCAGTTCGGCGACGCGACGGGCGCTGCTCATCAGCAGGGCGAAGGCCAGGTCGGCGGTGCTTTCGGTCAGCACATCGGGAGTGTTGGTGAGCATGATCCCGCGTTCGTTGAAGTAGGCCAGGTCGTAGTTGTCGTAACCCACCGAAACACTGGCGACCACCTGCAGGTTCGCGGCATCTTGCAGTTGCTCGCGACCGAGTTTACGACCGACACCGATCAGGCCGTGGGCGTGGGGCAAAGCTTCGTTGAACTGTGCATTGATGTCGCCCTTCGATGGGTTCGGCACGATCACGTCGAAATCCTGTTGCAGGCGCTCGACCATCTGGGGTGTGACACGGCTGAAGGCAAGTACGGTTTTTTTCATCGCGCAAGGCTCGTCTTGGAGGCAATACCAAGCACGCTAACATTCTCGGCGAGGGTTAGGCGAGGGGGGAGTGCAGGTTAAGCGCTGGAATGACCTGTGGGAGCGAGCCTGCTCGCGATGGCGGCGGTTCAGTCAGCGTTGATGTTGTCTGACATAGCGCTATCGCGAGCAGGCTCGCTCCCACAAGGGGTCTTTATGTCGTCTCTAAGCCGCCCGTAGCGAAATAAACGCGTAATCGGGGGTCGCCTCTGTGACCACTCGCGCGCCGCCGGCCATGACCTCGCGGGCGACGTCATCCCCGGACAGATGGAATTGCCATTCACCGGTTTCCTGCGCCGTGGGCCGCAAGCGCACCTGATCGATGGCGGCCGCGAACGCTGCCATCTCCGGCAGATAGGCGGTAAACCCGTCGCCTTTCAGCGCGGTGGTACGGATCCCAAGGGCCGCACAGATGCGGTCCTTGATCGCGATTTCTTCACGATCAGCCTGGCGGGAACGTTCGATCAGCCCGGCCAGTTCTTCATCGACCAGTGTCCCGCCGACGATCAGTTGCGGTCCGGTTTCCCAGGATTCCGGCGGGCAGTCCTTGGCGGCAGGAGTGAGCGGGATGTGCGGGTTGATTTCCATCGGATAGATGCGGCACACCAGCGGGCGACGTTCGTAGATGCGGCAGAGGTTTTCTTCGTCGAGATTATGGCAACGGCCGGCGTTATAAGCGGCGAAGGTGATCGCCACGAAGGCATCGCTGCCGCCGCTCCGAACCCTGACGGAACGGCGTTCGGCATGCTCGCGTTGCGCCATCGGCAGGCCGAGGCCATTGGGTAGGAAGCCTTCCACCAGGACAATGACCTGGCCGCCATCGCTCGCCCACATCCGGGCTTCGTCGAGGGTCAGGGGAACGTGGTGATCGGAGCAGCATTTGCCGCAGCCTACGCAGGAAAACCTTGTATTCATTGAGCGACCGGTCGAGAACTGGAAGACGGCGACAGAAAAACGCCGTGACGAGCCTCGCGAAGCAAGTTATGCGCCACTCATTACTCGGTTGTGGCGGATCGGATCGAGTCCCATTCGGTCACATGGGCGGTCTTGGTTTTCTTGCGGTAGAGGCACAGCTCGGTACCGGTCGCCCCTTTCATGTGTTTCTGCGGGTATTGGCCTTGTAGCAACAGGGCGGTGTAGCCGACCCGGTCGTCGAATTGCGCGGCGGTGCCCACCGGTTCGGCGTTCTTCAAGCCGCTGGCCTTGATGCAACTGGCCAGCACAGCTTTGTCGTAAGCGGCCCAGGCCTCCGGGCTGGAAGCGTGGGCCTGGGCGGCCAGGGCAGCGAAGCCAAGGAAAATCAATGTGCGGGTTTTCATCGGGATGCCTCGTTCCGGAAAGTCAGGGCAAGAGTATGCCTGAGGTTGCCGGACCCTGATCACTCCCATGCCGGAGCGCAGAAGCGAGCCATCGGTATAACTCAGTGACCTTGCTCGGCCACCGCCTTGGCTGCGGTGATCAGGCACTTGGTCAGTTCTGGCGAGGAAAACTTGGTCAGTACCCCGTTGGCGCCGGCCAGGCGGGCCTTCTCGCTGTTCATGGCGCTGTCCAGCGAGGTGTGCAGCAACACGTAGAGGTGAGCAAAGTCCGGCGTTTCCCGAAGGGTACGGGTGAGGGCGTAACCGTCCATCTCCGACATTTCGATATCGGAGACGATGAGGTTGATTTGCCCGGCCGTGCCTTGCAGGTCCAACAGGCATTCGATGGCTTCCTTGGCGCTGCGGGCGGTGTGGCATTGCAGGCCCAGGTTGCGCAGGGTGTGCACCGATTGCTGCAGCGCCACCTGGCTGTCGTCGACCACCAGGATCCGTGCGTTGCCCAGTACTTCGGCGTCTTCCATGCTCAGTTCGGTGGGCGCGGTTTCGATCTGCGCCGGGGCGATGCCATGGATAACTTTCTCGATGTCCAGCACCTGCACCAGCGTGCCGTCCACTGACGTTACGCCGGTGATGAACGCTCGGTTACCGCCGGAGCCGTAAGGCGGTGGCTTGATGTCGGTGGTCAGGCAATGGACGATCTTGCTCACCGCCTGCACATGCAGACCCTGCTTGGAGCGGCTGACATCAGTGACGATCAGGCAACCACCATCCGGATCTTCCAGGGGCCGCTCGCCGATGGCGCGGCTCAGGTCAATCACCGACAGCGATGTGCCACGCAGGGTCGCGATGCCTTTTACGTGCGGGTGCGATTCCGGCAGTTTGGTCAGTGGCGGGCACGGAATGATCTCACTGACTTTGAGCAGGTTGATTGCCATCAGCTTGCCGCTGCGCAAGGTAAACAGCAGAAGCGAAAGTGAATCTGCGCGGGCTTTGTTGGAAGACATAAAAACCTTCTGTGGAAAAGGTGGGGCGAACGTGAGGATCGCCAAAACAGCTTTCGATATTGGGTTATCGACTTGTTGGGGGCAGGCTTTAGGGGGAAAGCTGTCGACCTCCGATTTTCGGGGCAGCGGCTTGTAATAAACAAGACTTGAGCAACTTGAGGGCGTTACCTGAGCCCCAACCGCCGCGCCATCCGCCCCAGGTTCGCCCGATCCAGCCCCAGTTCCCGAGCGGCGCTGGCCCAATTGTGCTGATGGCGTTCCAGGCTGGCGCTGATCAGCCGACGTTGGAAATCGTCCACGGCTTCGCGCAGATCTCCCGTCACGGGAGCCGTCGCCAAGGCCGGGTGGATAGCGGAGTGTTCAGAGGTTGGCTCGGTGGCCTGGGGCAGGTCCAGATCCTGGGCGCCGAGGCTTAGGATCTTCGGGCGCACCGGGCATCTGCCCAGTGCTTTCAGGGCGCTACGGCCGATCAGGTGTTCCAGTTCACGCACGTTACCCGGCCAGTCGTAGGCCAGCAGCGCGGCTTGGGCGTCGCTGCTCAGGCGCAGGCTGTTAAGGCCCATGCGCGAGCGGTTCTGCTCCAGGAAGAAACCGCTGAGCAACAAAACATCCCGGCCGCGATCCCGCAGTGCCGGTACCTGCAAGGGGTATACGCTCAGGCGGTGATAGAAGTCGGCTCGATAACGGCCGTTGCGCACTTCTTCGGCCAGGTCGCGATTGGTTGCGGCGATCAGGCGCACGTCGACCCGGTGTTCCTTGTCCGAACCCAGGCGCTGCAATTGGCCGCTCTGCAACACTCGCAGCAGTTTGGCCTGGACAGTCAGGGACAACTCGCCCACTTCGTCGAGGAACAAGGTGCCGCCATCGGCCAGCTCGAACTTGCCGCGCCGGTCGCTCGTGGCTCCGGTGAAAGCCCCGCGCACATGGCCGAAGAGTTCACTTTCCACCAGGGTGTCCGGCAAAGCGGCGCAGTTAAGGCTGATCAGTGGCTGTTCGGCGCGTTTGGAGGCCGCGTGGATCGCCTGGGCCACCAGTTCCTTGCCGACGCCGGTTTCCCCGGTGATCAACACGGTCAGGTCGCTGCCGCCCACCAGATTGATCTCTTCCATCAGGCGTTTATGAGCTTTGCTCTGCCCGACCATGTCGCGGGGTTGCTGGCCGCTGGCCTGGCGATAGACCTCGGCGCGACGGTGTTCGTCTTCGGCTTTCAAGGCCAGGCGCTCGATGCGTTCGGCGGCGCTGACCGTGGCGGCGGCAAGGCTGGCGAAGGCTTGCAAGGCGCTGAGGTCGATGGGCTCGAAGCGTTCAGGATCCAGTGAGTCAAGGGTCAGCAGGCCCCAGGGACGTTCGTCGACGAACAGCGGGCAGCCCATGCAATCGTGAACCTCCAGATGGTCGTCGAGGCCATCGACCAGCCCGTCGTAGGGATCGGGCAGGTCGCTGTCGGTAGCAAAACGGGTGGGATGCGGGTTGGCCAGCAACGCTTCGAAGCGCGGGTGTTCGCTGACCCGGAAACGCCGGCCCAAGGTGTCGGTGCTCAAGCCGTCCACCGCCAGCGGCACCAGGCAGTCCCCGTCCAGCCGCAACAACGCCGCCGCGTCGCAGGGCAGCAAGGCGCGCAAGGCTCCGAGCAAGCGGCGATAGCGCTCGCCTTCAGGCAATTCGCGGGACAAGTCCGCTACCAGTGGCAGCAGGGAGGTCAGCAGGGAGGTTGCGGTCATAATGACTCCGTGTAGTCGAAAGGACTATATCCTCGCCCGTGTCTTAATGACTACTTTATTTTTAACTTGCTGAAAATAAAGGAAAATATTTGTGGCACGAAAACTGATAAGCATGAGTATCCGTTTCCGTAATACGCGAGGAGTCACCTTATGCTTACCCGGGAAGAACGCGCCATCATTCGCTCCACCGTTCCATTGCTTGAAAGTGGTGGTGAAGCGCTGATCACTCATTTCTATCGCATGATGCTTTCCGAATACCCCCAGGTCCGACCGCTGTTCAACCAGGCTCACCAAGCCAGTGGCGATCAACCCCGGGCCCTGGCCAACGGCGTGTTGATGTACGCGCGGCACATCGACCAGCTCGACCAGTTGGGTGACCTGGTGGCGAAAATCGTCAACAAGCACGTCGCCTTGCAGATCGAGCCACAGCATTACCCGATTGTCGGTTCCTGCTTGTTGCGGGCGATTGCCGAAGTGCTGGGCAACGAAATTGCCACGCCCGAAGTCATCTCTGCCTGGGGCGCCGCCTATAACCAATTGGCCGATATCCTCATCGGTGCCGAAGCCGGCATGTACGACATGAAAGCCGCTGCCCCGGGTGGTTGGCGGGGTGATCGGGAATTCATTCTGGTGGCCAAGGTCCAGGAAAGCTCGGAGATCACCTCTTTCTACTTCGAACCCGCGGACAAGGGACCGATTCTGCTGGCCGAGCCAGGTCAATACATCGGCATGAAACTGTTCCTGGACGGTGAGGAAGTACGTCGCAACTACTCGCTGTCGGCACTGGCGGACAACGGCCAGTACCGGATCAGCGTCAAGCGCGAGCCGGGTGGACGGGTATCGAACTACCTGCATCATGATTTCCAGGTTGGCAGCAGCATCCAGCTGTTCCCGCCGTCCGGGGATTTCTACCTGACCGCCAGCGACAAGCCACTGGTGCTGATCAGCGGTGGCGTTGGTATCACCCCGACCCTGGCAATGCTGCAGGCGGCATTGCAAACCGAGCGGCCAGTGCATTTCATTCACTGCGCACGCAATGGTCGCGTCCATGCCTTCCGTGAGTGGATCGACGACCTGGCCGAGCGGCACCCGCAGCTCAAGCGTTTCTATTGCTATGACGAAGACGACGGCTTGAGTCCGGCGGCCGACCGGATTGGCTTGTTGAGTCAGGAGCAACTGGCCAAATGGCTGCCGGAACAACGTGACCTGGATGCCTATTTCCTTGGACCGAAAGGTTTCATGGCGGCTGTGAAGCGTCATCTCAAAGCCCTGGGCGTACCGGATGGACAGAGCCGCTACGAGTTCTTCGGGCCGGCTGCGGCACTGGAATAAAGGCAGGCGGCAAGCCTGGCAGAGCCGGGTTGCCTTCATCGCGAGCAGGCTCGCTCCCACAGGGAATTGCGGCGGATGCACTGTTGTGACCGCTGCAAAAACTGTGGGAGCGGGCTTGCTCGCGAAGACGGCGGCATCGTCGACACAGAGGTTGCCTGACACTCCGCTTTCGCGAGCAAGCCCGCTCCCACAGCGGGCTTGCGGTAAGCGTGTCTTCCTGGGTGTCACCAGCCCCTGTGGGAGCGAGCCTGCTCGCGAAGGGGCCGGCAGGCGTTGCACACTCTCAACTGACCCTTCGCACGCCCCAAGTTAATCCGCACTTAACCTTTTTCCTGTCTATTCCCCCTCAAAGTTGGCGCAAGCCGCTCGTTCACTGTCATGGCCAAGTGTAGACTTCGGCCATCCGATAGCGCGCCGGGTGTCGCAAGGCTGTGCGTCGATCCATGCATCCAAAGGAAAACGCAATGAGTGAGGAAATGATGCGGTTGGGCCGCGAGCGTCGCTACCTGGTGCTGCTCGGGCTGATCTGCCTGGCGCTGATCGGTGGTGCGCTGTACATGCAGGTGGCCCTCGGTGAAGCACCGTGCCCGCTGTGCATCCTGCAGCGATATGCGCTGTTGTTGATCGCGATCTTCGCGTTCATCGGCGCGGCCATGCGCACCCGTCGCAGCCTGACGATTCTTGAGGGAATCGTGGTGCTCTGTGCCCTGGCCGGCGCAGGAGTGGCGGGACATCACGTGTATACCCAGTTCTTCCCGGCAGTCAGTTGCGGCATCGATGTGTTGCAACCGATTGTCGATGATCTGCCGCTGGCGAAAATCTTCCCCCTGGGTTTCCAGGTTGATGGGTTCTGCTCCACCCCGTACCCGCCGATCCTGGGCTTGTCCCTGGCGCAGTGGGCCTTGCTGGCCTTCGTACTGATCGTGGTGCTGGTGCCTTTGCTGGTGTCGCGTAACCGCAAGCCCCTTCGCTGAAGCACCTTGATGAAACGCCCCGGTTTTCCTGTTGGAGAACCGGGGCGTTTTGTGTTTCAGCGATGGGAAGGATCAGCCTTGATCCGGGACAAGAATGACCTGCGACACTGTGCGACACGTTGTCACACATTTCCTGGTTCCAGGGTCGTCCGCAGCATGCATAGGTGCTTCGTCCTGTAACAAAAAAACTTTCAAACTTGCCTTGGTGGTGATCTTTGCTGAGCCGGCAGCAGGCATTTTTAACAGCGCAACGCCAGTGGGCGAGCCCCCCGAAAAACGGGCTCTTGCCGGGCAAAAAACCTCAATGCGTTCCGTTCAGGCTGTCTGAATCGCGGGTAGTAGACCTACCTTTTCTGGGGTTCTTGTTGAGAATCAATTTCGATAACATGCCGCACCGTTGCGGTATCTGGAAGAGATTGTTGCCGGTTTGGATAAAAATTATTTCGGGATGAGACATGGTCTCCAGCGCTTCAGCTCACTACAATCGCCCGCACCGAGTATCCGACCCGGCTCAGGCTTGAGCACGAGAGGTGGTCGAAGGGCGCCAGCGCCCCATGCGACCCCAGGTGTCGGTGCCTTCCTACTACCTGCACCAAATGGAATTGGGCTGTAACAAGGCCTTTTACCGACGAATTCGAATAAGAACTCACTGCTGGCCCAGGATAGGTCGAACAGCGTCTGACGCTCGACGGGCAGCCCTTATTCAAATCCAAGAAAATGCCAACCCTTGGCAGGGTGAAGTGTTGGCGATCAAAACCCAACTGCATTGCGCAAGCTGCTTTAGAGGTCGTGAGATGAGTAAAAACAGGTACCCCCGATTACTAGGCTTGTTGCCGCTGCTCGGCACGTTGCTGCTGGGAGGCTGCAACATGACCTTGCTCGATCCCAAGGGCCAGGTCGGCCTGGATGAACGAAACCTGATCATCACCGCCACGCTGCTGATGTTGCTGGTCGTCGTGCCG
This sequence comes from Pseudomonas sp. SJZ078, assembly GCF_007828255.1. Lineage (NCBI taxonomy): Bacteria > Pseudomonadati > Pseudomonadota > Gammaproteobacteria > Pseudomonadales > Pseudomonadaceae > Pseudomonas > Pseudomonas sp. SJZ078. The sequence goes on from NZ_VIUG01000002.1 coordinate 144,747, forward strand.
GTTATCGTCATGACGTTCCTGTTCGCCTGGAAATACCGCGCCTCCAACACCAAGGCCGTGTATACGCCGAAGTGGTCGCACTCCACCAAGATCGAAGCGGCCGTGTGGACGATCCCGGTCCTGATCATCATTGCCCTGGGTTATGTCACCTACAAGTCGACCCACGCCCTGGACCCGTATCGTCCGCTGGACTCCGATGTCAAGCCGATCACCATTGAAGTGGTCTCCATGGACTGGAAGTGGCTGTTCATCTATCCGGAACAAGGCATCGCCACCGTCAACAAGATCGTGTTCCCGGCCCACACGCCGATCAACTTCAAGGTCACCTCCGACACCGTGATGAACTCGTTCTTCATCCCGGGCCTGGGCGGGCAGATCTATGCGATGGCGGGCATGCAGACCAAGCTGCACCTGATCGCCAACCAGAACGCCGAACTCGAAGGGATCTCCGCCAACTACAGCGGCGCAGGTTTCACCGGCATGAAGTTCAAAGCAATCGCCACCACTCAGGAAGACTTCGACGCCTGGGTCAACGATGTGAAGAAGGCACCTAAACAGCTTGAAAAAGCTGAATACGAAGCCCTTTCCAAACCGAGCCAGAACAACCCAGTCGAACTCTACTCCGCGGTCACGCCGAACCTGTTCCAGACCATCATCGACAAGTATGAGGGGATGAATCCAGGCAAGCCGATGCACCACGAGAAGCATGAGAAGGAAGTGGCGCACAACATGGAAGGGATGGACATGAGCTCGCATTCAGCTGCCGGGGCAGAGGAGTAAACGATGTTTGGTAAATTAAGTTGGGAAGCGATCCCGTTCCACGAGCCGATTGTCATGGTGACCCTTGCCATCATCGCGCTCGGTGGTCTGGCGTTGTTCGCCGGGATCACTTACTTCAAGAAGTGGACCTATCTGTGGACCGAGTGGCTGACGTCGGTCGACCACAAGAAAATCGGCGTGATGTACATTGTCGTCGCCATGGTCATGCTGCTGCGTGGTTTTGCCGACGCCATCATGATGCGTACCCAGTTGGCCATGGCCACCGAGGGTTCGCCTGGCTACCTGCCACCTGAACACTATGACCAGATCTTCACCGCCCACGGTGTGATCATGATCATCTTCATGGCGATGCCATTCTTCACCGGCCTGATGAACCTCGCAGTGCCGCTGCAGATCGGTGCCCGCGACGTTGCCTTCCCGTTCCTGAACTCCCTGAGCTTCTGGCTGCTGGTGTCCGGCGTCGTGCTGATCAACGTTTCCCTGGGTGTCGGCGAGTTCGCCAAGACCGGTTGGGTGGCCTATCCGCCGTTGTCGGGGCTGCAGTACAGTCCGGGCGTGGGTGTGGATTACTACATCTGGGCGCTACAGCTATCCGGCCTGGGTACGACGCTGACGGGGGTCAACTTCCTGGCCACCGTGCTGAAAATGCGTACCCCGGGCATGAAACTGATGGACATGCCGATCTTCACCTGGACCTGCACCTGGGCCAACGTACTGATCGTCGCTTCGTTCCCGATCCTGACCGCTACCCTGGCACTGCTGACGCTTGACCGCTACATGGATTTCCACATTTTCACCAATGAGCTGGGTGGAAATCCGATGATGTACGTCAACCTGTTCTGGGCCTGGGGTCACCCCGAGGTGTACATCCTGATCCTGCCGGCGTTCGGGATCTTCTCCGAAGTCATCTCGACCTTCTCCGGCAAGAAACTGTTCGGCCATCACTCGATGATCTACGCGTCCGGCGCGATCTCGGTGCTGGGCTTCATGGTCTGGCTGCACCACTTCTTCACCATGGGCTCGGGTGCCAGCGTCAACGCCTTCTTCGGCCTGGCGACGATGCTGATTTCGATCCCGACCGGGGTGAAGCTGTTCAACTGGCTGTTCACCATCTACCAGGGGCGCTTGCGTTTCACCAGCCACGTCATGTGGACCCTGGGCTTCATGGTGACCTTCGCCATCGGCGGCATGACCGGCGTACTGCTGGCCATTCCGGGTGCCGACTTCGTCCTGCACAACAGCCTGTTCGTGATCGCGCACTTCCATAACGTGATCATCGGCGGTGCGGTGTTCGGCTACATCGCCGGCTTCGCCTTCTACTTCCCGAAAGCGTTCGGCTTCAAGCTGCACGAAGGCTGGGGCAAGGGCGCGTTCTGGTTCTGGATCACCGGCTTCTTCGTCGCGTTCATGCCGCTCTATGTACTGGGCTTCATGGGCATGACTCGTCGCTTGAACACCACCACCAACCCTGAGTGGGTGCCTTACCTGTACGTCGCCATGTTCGGTGCGGTGCTGATCGCCGTCGGTATCGCTTGCCAGCTGATCCAGCTGTACGTCAGCGTGCGTGACCGCAACAAGCCAGAGAACATGTGCGAACACGGCGACCCGTGGAATGCCCATACCCTGGAGTGGTCGACCTCTTCGCCGCCGCCGTTCTACAACTTCGCCGTGCTGCCGAAAGCGGACGTCATCGACCCGTTCACCGAAGCCAAGGAAAACGGTACTGCGTACCAGACTCCGGCCAAGTACTCGCCGATCCACATGCCGAACAACACCGCCACCGGTGTGGTCATGGGCGGCCTGTTGACCGTGTTCGGTTTCGCGATGATCTGGCACATCTGGTGGTTGGCGATCGCCAGCCTGGTCGGCACCGTGGTGTATTTCGCCATCCATGCCGCCCGTGACGATCAGGGCTACATGGTGCCGGTGGATGTCATCGAGCGCATCGAAGCCGAGCAGCACAAACGTCTGGTCGCGGCCGGGAAAGTCCCTGCCACCGCCACCCGTGTTGAAACCTCGTTGGAACAGGCTTAAACCATGTCGAACTTAGTGACCAATGTTGGACACGCCCATGGTCATGACCATGGGCACGATGACCATCACCACGACTCGGGCGAGATGACCGTATTCGGTTTCTGGCTCTACCTGATGACCGACTGCATTCTGTTCGCGTCGATCTTCGCGGCCTACGCGGTGCTGGTAAATAACGTCGCCGGTGGCCCGTCGGGCCACGACATCTTCGAACTGCCTTACGTACTGGGCGAAACCGCTCTGCTGCTGTTCAGCTCGATCACCTACGGCTTCGCCATGCTGGCGTTGTACAAGGGCAAGAAAACCCAGGTCCTGGGTTGGTTGGCCATGACCTTCCTGTTCGGTGCCGGCTTCATCGGCATGGAGATCAACGAGTTCCACGTGTTGATCTCCGAGGGCTTCGGTCCTAACCGCAGCGGTTTCCTGTCCGGGTTCTTCACCCTGGTCGGCACCCACGGTCTGCACGTGACCAGCGGCCTGATCTGGATGGCGATCATGATGTACCAGGTCCAGAAAAATGGCCTGACCGCGACCAACAAGACCCGCCTGAGCTGCCTGAGCCTGTTCTGGCACTTCCTGGATGTGGTGTGGATCTGCGTATTCACCGTTGTTTATCTGATGGGGACCCTGTAAATGGCTAACGCACATTCCCATGATGGTCATGACGCCAGCCACGGCAGCGTCAAGTCCTATGCCATCGGCTTCATCCTGTCGGTGATCCTGACCGTCATCCCGTTCGGCCTGGTGATGTACCCATCGCTGCCCAAGAGCCTGACCCTGTGGATCGTCCTGATCTTCGCCGTGGTCCAGGTCCTGGTACACCTGGTGTACTTCCTCCACCTTGACCGCTCCGCCGCCCAGCGTAACAACGTGATTGCGTTTGTCTTCGCGGCGTTGGTGATCGTCCTGCTGGTCGGCCTGTCGTTGTGGATCATGTTCAGCATCCACACCAACATGATGGCGCACTGAGGAAAGTCCGGATGTCCTTAAAGCACTTTATCCAAATCACCAAGCCGGGGATCATTTTCGGTAACGTGCTTTCTGTGGCAGGCGGGTTTTTCCTGGCCTCGAAAGGGCATGTCGATCTGGCCATCTTCCTGGCGGCGATGATCGGCACCTCCCTGGTGGTGGCGTCCGGTTGCGTGTTCAACAACTGCATCGACCGCGACATTGACATCAAGATGGAGCGCACCAAAAACCGTGCGCTGGTCCAGGGGCTGATCCCGGTACAACTGGCCCTGGCGTTCGCCACGGTGCTGGGCGTGGCCGGCGTGGCGCTGTTGTATCGGGTGGCCAACCCGTTGGCGGCGCTGTTTGCAGTGATCGGTTTTGTCATCTACGTCGGCCTCTACAGCCTGTACCTCAAGCGCAAGTCGGTTCACGGCACGTTGGTGGGCAGTCTGTCGGGGGCGATGCCGCCGGTGATCGGCTACGTGGCGGTCAGCAACAGCTTCGACATGGCTGCGCTGACGCTGCTGGTGATGTTCAGCCTGTGGCAGATGCCGCATTCCTATGCCATCGCGATCTTCCGCTTCAACGACTACCTGGCAGCCTCGATTCCGGTGTTGCCGGTCAAGCGTGGCATTCGCGTGGCCAAGAAGCACATCCTGCTCTACATCCTGGCCTTCCTGGTGGCGACCTTGATGCTGACCTTCAGTGGCTACGCCGGCATGAGCTACCTCGCCGTCGCCGCCGCCATGGGCATGTACTGGCTGTACATGGCCTGGACCGGCTACAAGGCCGTGGATGACACGGTCTGGGCACGCAAGCTGTTCGTGTTCTCGATCTTCACCATCACCGCCCTGAGCGTCATGATGTCCCTGGACTTCAAAGTGCCAAGTGAGCTGCTGCTGACCTACGCACCATAAGCGCCAGACGCTATATAGAAAGCCCCGCCTTCGCGAGAAGCGCGGGGCTTTTTCTTGGTACGGAGCTTTGAGCGGTATCGTCTGTCATCTGCTGCAACAGATGGGTGGGTGTTGAACTATAAGCAATTTGCCTATAGTTTTGCCATGCGCACTCAATTTTTTGAAACCTCGTCATTTACTGCCACCGTAAGCCGTTACCTGACGGACGATGAATATCGCTTGCTTCAAACTCATCTGCTGCAGCATCCGGGCGCCGGCGACCTCATGCCTCGTACAGGGGGATTTCGTAAGTTGCGCTGGGCGGACGAGCGTCGTGGCAAGGGGAAGCAAGGAGGGTTGCGGGTTATCTACTATTGGCTTATGAATGATGGCCAATTCTGGATGTTTGCGATTTATGACAAGGACGAGTTGGAAAACCTGACCTCGGATCAGGAAAAAACGCTCAAGCGCGCCATAGACGCAGAGTTGAAAGTACGAGGTACCTTATGAAAAAGCGCGATCTGTTTGCCGAGCTGATGCAAGGCGTCGACGAGATGGCTGCTCATCGAGAGGGCAAGATCACCCTTCGTCAGATATCGATTGAAGACAAGCCCGCTCCCGAGGTGTCGGCGCAGGAAATTGTTGCTCTGCGCGACAAGCTCCACATGTCTCAGGCGGTTTTTGCGAAGAGCATCAGGACTAGCCCCGGTACGCTTAGAAATTGGGAGCAGGAGAAGTCCAAACCCAATGCCCAGGCGGCTCTGCTGATCAAACTGGTCGAGAAGTTTCCAGACATGGTCGAGCGGCTCGGCGCGGTCTGATCAATCAGTCCCATGAAAAAGCCCCGTCTTCGCGAGAAGCGCGGGGCTTTTTCATGGGTGTCATTTCGGACTTTTGTGGGAGCGGGTTTACTGCTGGGCGATGCTATAGCCGTCAAAGGCCTTTTGCTGCTGCAAAGCGGTGATGATGCTTTTGCGGGTGGCCTGTTGTTCGGTGCCGTCGTTGTCGAGGAACAGGTCGTTTTCCAGCTCGGCCTCGTCCCCTTCGCCGACGAAATTGAAACCCAGGAATTCGAAGGCCTCACGGTCGACGTTCGGCTTGGAGCTCGGGGTGCGCAGGGGCAGAGTGACGCTGATGCCGTCCTTGCTGATGACAAACACTTGCGCTTCCTTCTTGGCCCGCGAGGCCTTGCCCTTGCTGCCGCTCGGGTTGCTGATGGCCTGGTGGGTCTGGTTCAGCACCTTCAGGGCCAGGCCATAGACCAATTCCTGGAAGGCTGGGTCGTCCTTGTAGCTGGAAAGAATCCGGCTGATGGGGAAGCGGCTGCTCAGGTCTTCCAGCGCGGCGAAATCGGCCGCTTCGGCGTCCTTGAGTTGCTTGAGCTGGCCCATCAGTTCGTAGGCCTTGTCATCGTCGAACGCGTCGTGGGCCTGGCGGATGGCGCTGCGCAGTTCGCGGATCTGGTCGCTCTCACGGTTCGACTGGAAGGCATCCAACACCATCTCACTGATGGTCTTGGCTTGAGGCAGATGCTGTGAAAGATTGATGGAGTTTTCGTATTCCGCTTTGGACGACAGGGTGACTACGGATTCAGCGGTATTGGAATCGGACATTGAAATTTCACTACTTCTGTTAGCTGGATAAGACGAGAAAGGCATTGAGCTTTTTTTCGGTCGCCTAATCTATTGGACGCGGGCGGTGTTGTCACGGTTGATCCGGTGGCTGGTCGGCATTTGTTGCCGGCATCGGCGTTCAGGTGCGCATCAGCGCCTCCAAGCGCAACGCGTCGGGGATGGCGGCGCCGCTGGCGGTGTTGTCGAAGATGCACCAGGTCGGCGTATCGGGTTCGCGTTTCAATTGTTGAGCGAGTTGCTCCAGCCAAATGTCTTCGTAGCGCGAGTAATAGATCCGCGGGGAGCCGTGCAGCCGGTAGTAACGCACCCCGGGCCAACCCCCTGGTTGATCGCAACCGGGCAGGGGTGATGGATCGGCGGCGACGCGGCCGATGTGTTCATCGTGCAGCAATGCCGTGACGTGCTCGGTCAGCCAGCTTGGATGTCGGGGCTCAAGCACCGCGTGGCCCTGATAGCGGTCTCGCAAGGCCCCGAAAAACGATTCGGCCACCGCTGCATCGAAGGCCAGTGACGGTGGCAGTTGGATCAACAGGCAGCCCAGCTTTTCCCCCAATTGCGAACATTGCCCGAGAAACTCACCCACAAGCCCGTCGCAATCGCGCAACCGCCGTTCATGGGTGATCTGCTTGGGCACCTTGACCGAGAAGCGGAAGTCCGGCGCGACGCGTCCGCCCACTTTGCATAGGTGGCGGGGCGGTGCGGGCGATAGAACGAACTGTTGATTTCCACCGCCGGGAAGCGGGCGCTGTAACGCTGCAGGTGCGTGCCTTCCTCGGGAAAGGCCGGCCATTGCTCCCGGGGCAACGACCAGCCGGCGCAGCCCAAATGAAAGTCAGCTGAAGGGCGAGATTGAATCGACAAGGGCAATGACCTGTACCGTCTCTGGTTTCGCTGGGTTTTCTGTAGCCTCTCAGGGCTACTCCTGGATTTAGTCAGCGGATCTCGCCCATTTCTCCAACGCAAACTCCACAAAACTGCGCAGCTTTGGCAACCGGTAGCGATCCTGGGCGTAGATCAGGTTCATTGGCCGATGGGGCAGTTGGTAATCCTGCAGCAGCGCTACCAGGTGTCCATCCTTCAGGTCCTGTTCCACCAGCGCATCGGGCAGCATCACCACACCCATGCCGGCCAGGGCCGCGCGATGCAGGCCTGCGGAGCTGTTGATCAGCATCGGTCCGTTCACCGGCACTTTGATTTCTCCATCCGGGCCGTTGATGGGCCAGTGGTCCTGGGCGAAGCGCCACTCGTCGCCGGCGGAATAGGCGAACGACAGGCAGTCGTGCTGTTGCAGGTCGGCGGGCTGTTCCGGGGTGCCCCGGCGGGCCAGGTAGGCCTTGGAAGCGCAGATCGTCAGGCTGTAGTCGATCAAGGGCCGGGCAATCAACTTCGGATCGGACAGGCCGAGGCGGATGGCGGCATCGAAGCCGTGGTCGAGCAGGTCCAGGCGCTGGTTGGTCAGTACCACGTCGAGTTTGACCTGCGGATAACGCTGACTGAACTCGGCCAGGGCCGGCGCAAGGCGTTCGGTGCCGAAGGTCAGCGGCGCAGTGATGCGCAACGTGCCGGTGGGCTCACCTTGGGTCTGCTCGGCCAGGCGCTCGGAGTCGGCCACCAGCCCCAGGACTTCCAGGCAGCGCTGATAGTACGTCGAGCCGAATTCCGTCAGGCGCTGTCGACGGGTCGTGCGGTTGATCAGTCGTACCCCCAGGCGTTGTTCCAATGCCCGAAGGTGATTACCCACCATGGTGGTGGACATTTCGCACGCCTGGGCCGCTGCGGTCAGGCTCCCGGTTTCTACTACTTTGACGTAAACCGTCATTGCCTGGAACAGATCCATTATCAAGCCTGGCTTTTAAATGATTGAAGTTAAGCAGTGTTTATCCAGCAAAGGTGGCTAACCATACTGGAAAAAACCACCTGATGGAGCTTGATGTCATGACCGCCACCTGCCTGATGACCACTTACCAACCTTTGGCCCTGAGTTTCACCCATGGGCTGGGGACGCGCCTGTGGGACCAGGACGGTCGCGAGTACCTCGATGCGGTGGCCGGTGTGGCGGTGACCAATGTCGGTCATTCCCATCCCCGGCTGGTGGCCGCCATCAGCGAACAGGCCGGTCTGTTGCTCCACACCTCGAATCTGTACAGCATCGACTGGCAGCAACGGCTGGCACAAAAGCTCACCCAACTGTCGGGGTTGGAACGGGTGTTTTTCAATAACTCGGGTGCCGAGGCCAACGAGACCGCGCTGAAGTTGGCGCGTCTCTACGGCTGGCACAAAGGCATTGAGCAGCCCTTGGTGGTGGTCATGGAAAACGCCTTTCATGGACGCACGCTAGGCACTTTGTCCGCCAGCGATGGCCCGGCGGTACGGTTGGGTTTCAACCGCTTGCCGGGGGACTTTATCAAGGTGCCGTTCGGCGATCTCGCCGCGCTGGAAGACATCCAGCAGGCCCACGGTGAACGCATCGCGGCAATACTGGTGGAACCGATCCAGGGTGAGAGCGGTGTGCAGATGGCATCGCCGGGCTACCTCAAGGCTTTGCGGCAGTTGTGCTCCCGGCGTGCCTGGTTGTTGATGCTTGACGAGATCCAGACCGGCATCGGCCGCACCGGGCAGTGGTTCGCGTTCCAGCACGAGGGCATCGTGCCGGATGTCATGACCCTGGCCAAAGGGTTGGGCAATGGCGTACCCATTGGCGCGTGCCTGGCGCGGGGCAAGGCGGCCGAGCTGTTCACTCCCGGCAGTCATGGCAGCACCTTCGGTGGTAATCCACTGGCCTGCCGGGTTGGCTGCACGGTATTGGATATCATCCAAGAGCAGGACCTGGTGGGCAATGCCAGGCGTCAAGGCGAGCACTTGATCGGCCGGCTGCGGGCGGAACTGGCGGACAACCCGAACGTGCTGGCGATTCGTGGCCAGGGATTGATGATCGGCATCGAACTCAAGCAACCGGTCCGCGACCTGGTGCTTCGTGCCGCCCGGGACCACGGTCTGTTGATCAATGTCACCCGCGGCAAGACCATCCGCTTGTTGCCACCGTTGACGATCGATGGGCGGGAGATCGAAATGATTGTCCGGGGGGTAAGCCGCAGCCTCGTCCAATGATAAAATCGGCCTGAGCGAAGCGCAGCGTGACGGAATTTTTAACGTTTGCTGCGTTCCAACGCCAGCCAGAGTCGATTGCCCATGTCCTGGCACATCAGACTGAAAACCCCAGGAGCTTGTCCCATGTTCACCTCGCGTCGCTTGATCGTTGTCGCTACCGCCGTGGCCCTGTTGTCCGGCTGCGCGTCGCCTAACCCGTATGACAACCAGGGCCAGGCTTCCACGGACTCCTCAGGGATGAGCAAGACCGCCAAGTACGGCGGCCTCGGAGCGTTGGCCGGCGCACTGGCCGGTGCGGCCATCGATCACAACAATCGTGGCAAGGGTGCGTTGATCGGCGCCGCAGTCGTGGGTGCTTCCGCGGCAGGCTACGGCTACTACGCCGACCAGCAGGAAAAGAAATTGCGGGCCAGCATGGCCAACACCGGTGTTGAAGTGCAGCGCCAGGGCGACCAGATCAAACTGATCATGCCGGGCAACATCACCTTCGCCACTGACTCGGCGAACATCGCATCGAGCTTCTACCAGCCGCTGAACAACCTGGCCAACTCCCTCAAGGAGTTCAACCAGAACCAGATCGAAATCGTTGGCTACACCGACAGCACCGGCAGCCGTCAGCACAACATGGACCTGTCCCAGCGTCGCGCCCAGAGCGTGGCAACCTACCTGACGTCCCAGGGCGTCAGTGGTGCCAACCTGAGCGCCCGCGGGGCCGGTCCGGATAATCCGGTGGCCAGCAACGCCGACGTCAACGGTCGGGCGCAGAACCGTCGCGTTGAAGTCAACCTCAAGGCCATTCCGGGCCAGAACTACCAGGCACCGGCGCAGCAAGGACAGACTTACCAACAGTACCCATGATTGCCTGACGGCATATGAAAACGGGGGCCCTGGAGACAGGGCCCCCGTTTTTTTCATCACGAGCAGGCCCTCACGTTTTTCCGAACTGTTACAAGCGTCACGTACGCCATCAATCCCGTGTGGGAGCGAGCCTGCTCGCGATAGCGGTCCGCCTGAACCGGTGATGTCGGATGTGCGGACGTCATCGCCAGCAGGCTCGCTCCCACCGGTTTTGCGCAATGGCTGAGGGATGCATGGTTACCACAAATCCCTCTGTGGGAGTCAGGCTGGAGGGGATGTCGGGCCCAGCATCCGCGTTGGCGGCTTGCCGTTGGCGTTGTGCTGGTAGATCTGCTCCGGCTGGCCTTGCTCATTGAAAAATACCTGGCCGATCCCGGCCGAGTTCCACAAGCGTTCACCCGCCTCGGCATGTTCCGGGGTGTGGGGAACGATGCGCATGCGTCGACGCTGGGTGAACCAGTTCAGGGGCGAGCGTGGGGCGTAGAGCCAGCGGTTCAGGCGGTCGAACCATTCCAGCAGCACCGGTGGGAATTCATTCTTGATGCCGCTGCTGGTGATCTGCCAGACCCGCGGGCCGCCCTTGCGATGGGGAATCAACACTTCGTAGACGAAGGAATAATGCACATCCCCTGACAGCACCACGTAGTTCCCTGGCGTCCGCGAGTGTCGGAAAATGTTCAGGATCACCTGGGCCGCGCCGCGGTGGGCCATCCAGTTTTCCGCGTCCACCAACAGTGGATAACCACACCAACTGAACACCCGCTGCACAGTTTCGATCAGCTTCACCCCGAAGATCGGTGCTGGCGAAACGATGATTGCTGAAGGATGGTCCAGCAGTTCCTGTTGCAGTTCGCTCAGTGCTTCCCAATCCAGCAGACCGGAGGGGTGCCTGAGGTTGCGTTCACTGCGCCAGCGGCGGGTACGGGTATCGAGCACCACCAGGGCCGGGGTGCTGGGCAACACGTAGTGCCACTGCTGGAAGCCCAGCAAGGTATCGATCAGGGCGTCCTGGGGCCCGCTGTCGAGGTAGCGGTCCCGTGCCGTGTCGCTCAGGGCTACGGTCTGGCGAACCACATCCTCGAACGCATCCGGGTTGTTGCCCCAGCCCTGACACAGCATGTAGGCGATCAACGTATTGCCGATGATGCGCTTGGAGAACGGGTGGCCGTAGGCCGTTTCTTCCCACTGTGCAGACAGGTTCCAGTCATCGGTGATGTCGTGATCGTCGAAAATCATCAGGCTCGACAGGTGCGCCAACACCCGCGCCACGCCATCCAGGCCGGCCTTGAAGCCATCGATGCGTTGCTGCTCCAACCCGTAGCGCTGGCGTCGCTCGGCGGTCAGCTCGGGCGGCTGCGGATCGATCAGTGTCCAAGGCACTGGCGACCAGACCAGCAGGTACATTGCCATGACCTCGGCGAAGGTCACCAGGTGATTGTCGGCGCTGCTGCTGGTGAAGATCGGCTTGCGCGCGCCGCCGAAAAATCGCTCGCGCAGGGTTTCGTTGCTTTCCAGGGCAGGCAACAGATCGGCGCGATGGTAGTAGCTGGCCGGGTGTCGATAGAGCCGGGCGCTGTCTTCCACCACCGCACCGTCCAGACATTCCTCGAACAACCCCAGCCGCTCGATCAGTGCATGAATCGCCCGCAGCATCGGCCCGGCGACGTCATCGGCATAGACTTGATCGCCGCTCATCATCAACAGTGCCGGCCGTTGCGCTGGGGGTTGCGTGAGCAGTCGGTCGACACAGAGCAAACCGTCGTTGGCCGGGTGATGAGGCTTGCGACACGAGCCGTGGACCAGTTGCCCGATACGCGAGTGCAGCACGAAGTTCGGCCGTTTCGCCTCGCCATACAACAGGTGCGGCGCCCACTCGGCGATGGGGCTGCCGTCCACCAACAGGTCGTATTCAAGCGCGACGTCCTGGGGCAGGGGATGATCGAGTCGGACATCGACCAGGTGCACAAACGCGTGCTGCCCCACCGGCACCACCGTGCAGTGGTCGGTATCCAGTGCCAGATCGCCCACACCCTCCACCTGCAACGTCAATGCCAGCGACCGCGTCCCCACCAGCCACATCACCAGCCGCGTGGGCTCCAGCCGCCGCAGCAGCGGACCGACCAGGACGGGGGGCAGGGCAGTGGTGATATCGGCAGTGGACGGCATGTGTGGGTAAAGCTCGGGTTCAGAACGAGGAGCGGATCATAACGCAATGCGCTTTGGCACTGCGGAGGGGTGAACAAGAGCAGCAAAGCGACACAGCTCTTGTGGCGAGGGGATAAATCCCCTCGCCACAAGAAAGCGATGTTCAGTCGATCGACAGCTCGGTCACTGAACCTGATTGGCCGCCTGCGCTGCCTTGAGCAGATCCGCTCCGATCTCCTTTTCGAATGTCGTCCATACCGGTTTCATCTTTTCCCGCCAGGCGTTGCGCTGCTCCGGTGTGAGGGTAATGATCTGGGTGAGCTTGGTGTCCAAGACGTGCTGCTTATCCTGCTGGTTCAACCGCTCTGCCTCACCATTGGTATAGGTGGTCACCTCCACCACGATCTTGTCCAGTTCGGCGCGGATATCCGGTGGCAGGCCATTCCAGAAATCGGAAGTCGTGATCCACATGTAGTCGAGTGCGCCGTGGTTGGTTTCGGTGACGTACTTCTGCACTTCATACAGCTTCTGGTTGTAAAAGTTCGAATAAGGGTTTTCCGCCCCATTGACGACGCCTGCACGCAGAGCCTGATACGCCACTGAGAAAATCATCGGCTGCGCCTTGGCACCCACCGCCTTGAACTGTTCTTCCAGCACCGCGGAAGTCTGGATCCGGAAGATCAAGCCTCGGGCATCATCGGGTGTGCGCAGGGGCTTGTTGGCGGACAACTGCTTCATGCCGTTGTGCCAGTAGGCCAGGCCGGTGATGTTCTTGCTTTCCATGGACTTGAGCAGCTTCTGGCCCTCGGGGCTCACCTGGAAACGCTCCACCGCGGCCATGTCGTCAAACAGAAATGGCAAGTCGAACAACTGTACGGTCCTGGTGTACTGCTCGAACTTGGCCAATGATCGCGCAATCATCTGCACATCCCCCAGCAGCAGGGCTTCCATCTCCTTGTCATCGTTGTACAAGGTGGAATTGGGATACACCTCGACCTTCACCTTGCCCGCCAGCCGCTCATCCACCAGCTTCTTGAACATCAACGCGCCCTGGCCCTTGGGCGTCTGTTCGGCCACGACGTGGGAGAATTTGATCACGATGGGTTCTGCTGCCATGGCCGTGCCCAATGCACTGAACGCGAGGGTACAGACGAGCGCTTTCCAAAGAGGTGTGAACATTGCGAAGTTCCCTTTGCATCAATATTTATCGGGTGGGCTCATTCAACTCAGACCAACGGCGGTCAACTCCAGGTCCGGGAGAAAACCGCCGCGACTTCGGCAGAGCCGGTGGGCTAACTCATCCCCAACCAGTTCGGCAAGACCAGCGAGATCCACGGCACATAGGTAATCAGCACCAGGAACGCCAGCAGGATCATCAACCACGGCATGGCCGCGCGGATGGTGGCGGGCAGGGACATGCCGGTCACCGCCGAGGTCACGAAGAGGTTCAGGCCCACCGGCGGCGTAATCAAACCAATCTCCAGGTTCACCACCATGATAATGCCCAGGTGGATCGGGTCGATGCCCAGTTGCATGGCGATCGGGAACAGAATCGGTGCCAGGATCAGGATGATCGCCGATGGCTCCATGAACGCGCCGGCAACCAGCAGCACGATGTTCACCACCAGCAGGAACGTCACGGGGGTGAGCCCGGCATCGATCACCCATGCGGTGATCTGTTGGGGAAGTTGCTCGGTGGTCAGCACATGGGCGAAGAGCATGGCGTTGGCAATGATGAACATCAGCATGATGCTCAACTTGGCCGACTCCAGCAGTACCTTCGGCGTCTCACGGAACGTGAGGTCCTTGTAGACGAACAAGGCGATGAACGCCGAATACACCGCAGCCACCGCAGCCGCTTCGGTCGGAGTGAACATCCCCGAATAGATCCCGCCGAGGATGATGAGCATCAGCAGCAGACCCCACAGGGCCTTGCGCGCGGTGGACAGCCATTCGCGGAACGTCGCCCTAGGCAGGGCCGGCAGGTTCTTTTTCACCGCGACGATGTAGATCGCGACCATCAGCGCCAGGCCCAGCAGCAAACCAGGCACCACCCCGGCCATGAACAACTTGCCCACGGAGGTCTCGGTCGCGGCGGCATACACCACCATCACGATCGAGGGTGGAATCAGGATCCCCAGGGTCCCGGCGTTGCACACGATGCCGGCGCCGAACGATTGTGGATAACCCGAGCGCACCATGCCAGCAATGGCGATGGAGCCGACCGCCGCTACGGTCGCCGGGCTTGAGCCGGACAGCGCCGCAAACAGCATGCACGCCAGCACCGCGGCAATCGCCAAGCCGCCGCGAATGTGGCCGACGCAGGCGTTGGCGAAGTCGATCAGCCGTCGCGCCACGCCGCCGGTGGTCATGAACGCGCCGGCCAGCAGGAAGAACGGAATTGCCAGCAGTGTGTAGTGTTCAGACGTTTCGAACAGCTTGATCGCCAGGGATCGCACGGAGTCCGGGCTGAAGAAAATGATGGTCAGTGAGCCGGCCAACCCCAACGAAATGGCAATGGGCACACCGATGAACATCAGAATGAACAGTGCTGCAAACAGGAAGGCAATGGTCATGGCTTGTCTTCCTCGTGTTCGGTCAGTTTGATAGCTTCCGCCGCTTCATCGGCCAGGCCCAGGCCTGTCTGACGATTCCTCAGGATGCGCAGGAGGATTTCCGCGAAACGGATGAACACCAAGGCAAAACCCACCGGTACGATCAACCCGATATGCCATTGCATGATGCCGAATTGACCCAGGTCCTCGGCGCCGATCTGCGCGATCATCAACGTATTGATCCATTCATAGCTCGCCACGGCCAGCAGCCCGGCGTAGGTCAGGCAGAACAGGCAGGCGATCACCCCGATAAAGCGCTGCACCGGCTTGCTGGCCAGTTTCACCAGCGCGTCGACGCCGATATGCCCGGCGGTGCGCACGCCATACGACAAGCCGAAAAAGATCAGCCAGCCGAACAGCGCTTTGGTCAGCGAGCTGCTCCAGGTCATGGCCTGGGCCATATTCATGATGCCATCGCCAATGGCGGACGCCGGTTCACTGACGGCCGACCAGTTATCGCCGATGCTGTAGAAAACGCTGTAGAGATTGTTGAGCACCACATAGACGAAAGTAACCAACGTCATGGCGGCCAGAAGGAAGGCAATGAAACCTTCCTCGAAGTGTTCCCAGATGCGCCGAAAAGCGTTCATGGAGGACATCTCCTGCAGGGGGACGACAAGCCGGTGTTGCCAGAACGGCAGCACCGGCCAACCCATTACTGAGCCTTGTTGGAGGCTTCGGCCGCTTTGATCAGATCAGCACCGATGTCACCTTCGAACTTCTTCCACACCGGTTTCATCTTGTCGCGCCATTCGCCACGCTGCTCGGGTGTGAGCGTGATGATTTCGGTGGTTTTGGCATCGACGATTTTCTGCTTGGCATCCTGATTCAGTTGTTCGGCTTCTTTGTTTACCTGGGTGGTGACTTCCTTGATGATCTTGTCCAGTTCGGCACGGACATCGGGTTGCAGGCCGTTCCAGAACGTGGTGTTGGTGATCAGCATATAGTCGAGTACACCGTGGTTGGATTCGGTGATGTACTTCTGAACTTCATGCATTTTCTGGCTGTAGATGTTCGAGTACGGGTTTTCCGCACCATTGACCACGCCGGTCTGCAGGCCTTGGTACACCTCTGCGAAACTCATCTTGCGCGGGTTGGCGTTCACCGCCTTGAACTGTTCTTCCAGCACGGCGGACGCTTGCACCCGGAACTTCAGGCCACGGGCATCCTTGGGCTCGCGCAGCGGCTTGTTGGCCGACAGCTGCTTCATGCCGTTGTGCCAATAAGCCAGTCCGGTGATGTTCTTGCTTTCCATGGACTTGAGCAGCTTCTGCCCATCAGGGCTCAACTGGAATCGGTCCACGGCAGAAATGTCATCGAACAGGAACGGCAAGTCGAACAACTGCACGCTCTTGGTGTATTGCTCGAACTTGGCCAGCGATGGCGCAATCATCTGCACATCGCCCAGCAACAAGGCTTCCATCTCCTTACCGTCACCGAACAGCGAGGAGTTGGGGTAGACCTCCACCTTCACTTTGCCCGGGAGTCGTTCTTCCACCAGCTTCTTGAACATCAATGCGCCCTGGCCCTTGGGCGTTTGCTCGGCCACCACGTGGGAGAACTTGATGATGACCGGATCAGCCGCCATGGCCGTGCTCAATGCACTGAGGGCGAGGGTACAGACGAGGGCGTTCCAGATAGGTTTGAACATTGCGGGAGTACCTCTTTATTTTTGTATTTATCGTGCAGGCTCATTCAAAACCGAATGCACGTCGGGACAGTTGCAGTCTAGGCAGAAAACAATCTGCCGGGGGTTTTTGACGGTCGAAAAGGGCAGAATCGTCCGTATGGGGAACGTCTGAAGAGAGACCTCAAGGTCCCCAGCGGCCGAGTCGAGCCCCTTGTGACCGACACTGGGCCAAAGACCTCAGCCAACAACCGTAACGGGGGCAGGAAACCATAAACGAGGGGTAATGGCTACTGGCTTTCAATGGTGGCGACGGGACAGGATCGAGGTGCTGTGGCAGAGGTCCGTGCTTTGGTCGGACGGTAAAAAGGTCCTCTTCCGATCCTTGTGAGGTTCGCTCCAACTGCATCAGAATCCCATCCTCCCGCCTTTACTGGCCTGAAACGCTTTTCAACTCGAAGGATTTATGGATGATCGACTTCAACAACAAAGGCTTCTTCAAACTCAAGCAGAACGACGAATATGCCGAGCGTGTCACGGCGTTGCTGCTGGATGGTGAGCAGGTCATCGACGCCTACAAATCCATGCGTGACGGCGTGGTCTTCACCAACAAGCGCATCATCGCGGTGAACGTACAGGGCATCACCGGCAGCAAGAAAGACTTCACCTCCCTGCCTTACAAGAACATCGTGGCTTACTCGGTCGAAACGTCCGGCACCTTCGATCTGGACTCCGAGCTGGAGATCTACTTTTCGTCTCTGGGCAAGGTGAAGTTCGAGTTCACCGGCAAGACCGGGATCGTCGAGATCTCGAAGGTGATCTCCCGGCATCTCCTGGCTTGACCTCAGGGCGCCGCCGGAGGGAGGGGCGCCAGGAGTCGGTGTCTACCTCACTCGAAATCCGTCCCACCGGACTTCAGCACCAGTAACTGATAAACGCCGTTCTCCACGTCGATCCCATGGGTGTCATGGGTGAAGCCCGGAAAGGATCTGTCGAAGCTCTCCAGTGCTTTCAGATAAGCCAGCAAAGGTCCGTCCGCGGGGCCGGCGTTTTCCCCCGGCATCAACAAGGGGATGCCCGGTGGGTACGGCACGATGCCGGTGGCGGCGATGCGTCCCGCGGCGTCCTTCAGGGGCACCAGCTCGACATCGTTGCGCACCAGTTTTTCGTAGGCCTGCACCGGGCTGAACACGGCTGTGGGCAACGTGCCGAAAGCCTGGGCCATGGTCGAGGTGGTCTTGTTCTTTTTCATCGCGGTGAAGATTTCATCGGCCAAATCCTTGAGCCCCATGCCGGCGTAGCGCTGCTGATTGGCCACCAGCAGGTCCGGCAGGCACAGCTCCAGCTCGGTGTTTTCGTCATAGTCGCGCTTGAAGTCGAGCAGGGCGTTGACCAGGGTGCCCCATTTCCCTTTGGTGATGCCGATGGAGAACAGAAACAGGATGGTGAAGTCGGTGGTCTTCTCGACCACGATGCCCTGGTGTTCCAGGTAGGCCGTCAGGACGCAGGCCGGGATGCCGAAGTCGAGCAGGTTTCCATCGTCGCCCATGCCGGGGCTCAACACCGAGACCTTGATAGGGTCGAGCATGCAATAGCCGTCTTCGATGTCGCCGAAGCCGTGCCAGACCTCGTTCGGGTGCAGCACCCAGCAGCTCGGGTCCGTCTTGAGCAATACCGGGTCCACTGCATGGAACGGCATCTGGCTGGCGCCAACGCGCACTGACGGCGGCTGCCAGCAGGTGAAGAACCATTCCTGCTTGCTCGACATCTCGTTGTGCATGCGTGACAGGACCTGGCGAAACGCGACGGCCTCCTCGATGGATTCGCTGGTCAGGATCTGTCCGCTCGGTGCCTCCATCATGGCCGAGCTGACGTCGCAGGAGGCCATGATTGCGTAGTTGGGCGACGTCGAGGCGTGCATCATGAACGACTCGTTGAACCGCCCGTGTTCGATCGGGTTGCGGCCATTGCGCACATGAATCATCGAGGCCTGGGACAAGGCGGCAATCAGCTTGTGTGTCGACTGGGTGGCGAACACGGTCGGCTTCGAATCGTCGTGATCGTCGGGCTCGCCGTGCATGGCGAAGCGGTCGCGGTACAGCGGGTTGAAACGTGCATAGCCGTACCAGGCTTCGTCGAAATGCAGGCGGTCGACGCTTTGCCCGAGCAATTCTTCTACGCGGGTGACGTTGTAGGTCAAGCCGTCGTAGGTGGAATTGGTGATGATCGCGTGCACCGGTGTCGGGTCGATGCCTTTCTTGACCAGCGGGTTATTCGCGATGGCGGCTTTGACCCCTTCGGCGCTCAAGGTTTGCGGCAGGATCGGACCGATGATGCCGTAGCGGTTGCGGGTGGGGACCAGATAGGTGGGCAGCGCGCCCGACAGGGTCATCGCATGTTCGGCCGATTTGTGGCAATTGCGGTCGCAGAGGGCGATCTGGTTGCGCGTGACGCTGGCCATGAGGATCACGCGGTTGGACATCGAGGATCCATTGGTGACGTAGTACGTGCGATGGGCGCCGAACACCTTGGCCGCATAGCGTTCACCCTGGCCGATGGGGCCGCTGTGATCCAGCAGTGAACCCAGCTCCCCGACAGAGATGGACAGGTCGGAACGCAGCAGGTTTTCTCCGAAGAACTCGTAAAACGCCCGACCTGCGGTGCTTTTGAGAAACGCCGTGCCACCCGCATGGCCGGGGGTGTGCCAGGAGTATTCGTAGGAACTGGCAAACCTGACCAGCGCACCGAACATGGGGGGCAGGGAGGCTTTGCGGTAGCGCTCGATGGCCGCCAGAATGCGACCGCTGAGGAAGCGGCTGGTGTCCTCCGGCAGCCAGATGAAGTCATCGGCGTACTGCATGACCACCAGGGGAATACTGGAGGCGGTACTTCGGTCGCTGATCAGGAAGACCGGTACCCGGGTGTTGCGTTCACGCAGGTTGGTCAGCAGCTTGATGCATTCCTCGTGGCCCTCGCTGTCGTCCATTTCCCAACTGAGCAGGACACATTGAATGGCCGGGTCCGAATTCAGGATCGACGTGGCGTCGCTCAGGGATTCCGACACCAGCATGCTGATGGCCCGCTGCTCCACGTCGCTGATCAGTTGAAGCAGGGCTCGACCGAAGACCGTGCGTTTATCCGGCGGGCTGCTGACCAGTAGGGTGAGCATCCCGAGCGTGTGCTTGTTTTCCGTCATGGCAGAGCCCCCGGAGTGGCTTTATTCAAGTGGTTCACCGGTACTGGCTCGCCTTTGAGATGCTGGGCGCTGACCACTGCGCCGGGTATCAACGCTTGTTTGCCGAGTGAGCGACATCCCTGCCCCATTCAATGCGTGGTAAAGACTTAGCTATAGCTGAAGATAGGGATGTCGCAAGGCTTGCCCTGGCGCGTTCCGATGGTTGTCGAGCCGAAAAACCTTACAGATCACGCCAATTTCAGTGGTCCGGAAACTCAGGCAAATAACAAGCCGGCGAACTCATCTCTCCCCGTTTCTCCAGCTCATCCTCCAGCCATTCGGCCAGCACCACGGCATTGTTTTCGCTGGTCGAGTGGGCGGCGTAAACCAGGGTGAGGTTGCCGTTGCAGGCGGTGTCGACCAGCTCCCACCAATGCTGCGGTTGCGCGCCCAGTGCCTGGCGATAGGCCGCTTTGAACTGATCAAAGGTCATCGCACCGCTCTTGAATGCCTTGCGCAGTTCAGGAGACGGCGCCACGTCCTGGAGCCATGCGTCGATGATCAATTTATCCTTGCGACAATTGCGCGGCCACAGGCGGTCGACCAGCACGCGCCGACCATCGTCGGGGGCGGGTGCTTCGTAGGCGCGTTTGCATTGGATCATGACGGCCGGCCTCTCGAGGGGATTGGATCAGCATAGGCCTTGGCGGCTGGGTTATCACGGGACAGTTCAAGCGTAGAGGTGTTGAATGTTCGGACGCCATCGCGAGCAGGCTCGCTCCCACAGGTCCGGCGTCGTACTTCAATACTGCATATACCGCAGAGTTTCTGTGGGAGCGGGCTTGCTCGCGAAAGCGTGGGGCCACCCAACGAGGTTCCGTGGCGTCACTGAACATCCAGCAGAGGCTGCAACCGTGGCATCGTCGCCACAAATCCCATCTGCTGCGCTGCGCGTTGAATCCCTTTCAACGACTCCTCCTTCGTTCGATCGCCCCGCAACCATTGGCTCGCCACATCGATCAGCCGCACATGATGACTGACCCACGCGCACGACGCGGACTCAGGCAGTACCGCCATCTGTTGCCCATGCCGGATTGCCTGTTCGATGTTCCCCGCCAGCAGGCAGGCTTCAGCGGCGGCCACGCGAAAGCGCAGGGTGTTGTGGGCGAGGCAGGCTTGGGTGAGTTGAGTTTCGCCTTTCAATAGCGCCTGGTCACTGAGTTGCGGATCGTCGACCATCATTGCCAGGCTGCCGTAGATCCAGGGGCCGATATAACGGTGCAAATCGAAGCGTTCAACCAGGTTTGCCGCGTCCATGATCAACGTCTGCGCCTGCTTGCGTTCACCCTGGTGCAGGGCTACCCGTGCCAGCCCTTCCAGCAGGATCGCTTCGAAACGGCTGGCGCCCAGGTTGCGCGCCAGTTCAAGGGCGCAGGTCAGTTGCTGCTCTGCCGATGCCTGCTGAGCACTTGCTGCCAGCACCCAGGAGGCGGTCAGGCGCGAGAACACTTCCGCCCGATGGTTGCCGATCCGGCGACTGTATTCGATGGCATCCGTGGCGTCGCGCAACGCCAGGTGCGGCTGGCCCAGGTAGAATTGCGCCGAGCCGCGGGCACTGCGATTGCCTGCTTCCACGTCCACCAACCCATGCCGCTCGCACAGGCGCACGCATTGGTCGAAGACTTCGTAGGCAGTCTGCATGTTCCCTTGGGCGTAGTAGGAGTCACCGATCCCGCTCAAGGCCTTTGCCTCGGTTTCCAGATCCCGACCGATCCTCGCAAAGGAGAGTGCCTCTTCGTGCAAGCGACGACATTCGACATAGTCTCCGCGCGGAAAGTAGATGTTGCCGTGCAACTGATGCAGCCGGGCCAGTGCGGTGTGGGCGCGCAGGGCCTGGGCGACGGGGAGCATGTCTTCGATCAGGCGTTCTTCTTCGTCCAGGCAATCGAGAGTATTGAGGACCGCCGCCAGCCCGAGCGCCGCCTCGATCCGGTCCTGCGGCTGTTGCGCCAATGCCAGCGCCCGCTGGAAATGTTCCCGTGCCTGTGCCGTCTGGCCCAGACCCGAACAGGCCTGGCCGCACAGCAACGCAAGGGTAAAACTGCCCTGGGAGCGCTCGCCGAACACTGCGCATTGGTGTGCCAGCGCGAGTACGCTGTCGTACTGACAGGCAAGGCGTTTTTCGTCCATGGCCGCCAGCAGCGCATCGAACGCTGCCGGGTCTTTGGCCCGCAGCAGATGCTGGGCATGGAGCACCCGGTCGCGCTCACGGTAGAGCTTCGCCACCGTCCGGTGCAACTGTTCACGCAGCACGTCGGGGATCGCGTCGTAAAGGCAATGCATGACCAGGTCATGGACGAACAGGTAGCTTCCCGGCTCGACTTCGCGTAACAGCCCCTGGCGCATGTCCGCCGTCGGTAAATAATCAGGCTGCCCAAGAGCCTCGCGCCAGAGCGTCAGTTCGAAGCGATTGCCCAGCACCGCGGCGTAGTGCAGGGCGTGACGCTGGTGCGAGGCCAGCTTGTCAAAACGGGTCTGTATCAGGTGTCGCAGGCTATCGGGAAAAGTACCTTCCTGACTCGCCAGCAACTGCGTCAGGTACAGCGGGTTGCCTTGGGCCCGGATGACGCAATCGGCGCGGTAATGCGGGTCGACATCAATGAACTGAGCGGCCAGGGCGGAGGCCTCCCGTGCGCGGATCGGCGCGATGTCGAGCACACTCATGGGTGTGTTCGCGTGAGCACGGATTGAGTTTTCCAGCGGATCGCCTTCTGGTCGGGACGTCAGCAGCCAGACGATGGGCGCCTCGTCCGTGGCATCGAGCAGCTTGCCCAGTAGCGTAAACAATGGAGCGTCGCCCCAGTGCAGGTCCTCCAGGCCGATCAGCAAGGGCTGTTGCACCGCGATTCGTCGCAACACCTCGACCAAGGCCAGCAGCAGGCCCTGAGTGCGGGCCGGGCTGCTCATCGCTGCATACAAAGCGGGCGGCTCGGCGGATGAAACAGCCGTCAGGACCTGAAGGAACATCCAATGTTCAGGCGCCACTTTCAGGCGGGACAACCCGGCCTCCAGCTGCGCAGCATTGATCGACGTAGTGCCAGCGACACCCAACAAGCTGCCCACCAACTGCCCCAACGGCCAGAGGCTGTTGTCCATGCCGAAGTCCAGCACATCGGCACGGTGACAAGCGAAACCGCTTTGCCGGGCGATGTCGAAAAACTCGCTGACCAGCCGTGTCTTGCCGATGCCCGCCATGCCGCGCACATAGACCACATGGCCGTCCTGGCACTCGTGGGTGGCCTCGATCACGCCCTTGAACTGCAGCAACTCAATGGCCCGTCCCACCAACGGTCGGGGGGCGTTTTCGTCGAGGTTGCGCAGACGCCGACACTTTCGATAGGTGGGAAAAGCCTCGTCGGTGGGGGAGAACTCGAAGCGCGAAGCGAGTTGTTCAAGCAGGCTCTGTGCGACATACACCGGAGCGTGACCGTGGTGGTCCGACAGCGGTTGTCGCGCAAGCAGGATTGCATCGCCTTCCGGCATCGCCACTTCGTTGCCCAGGCGCACCAGCCGCAGCAACAAGGCGTGCCCCGGCTTCACGAATTGCTCCCGGCTCAGCGCCAACGCACACAACAGGCCACGTTCGCTGTCGCTGCGATAGGCGTGGGGTGAGCCGAACCGGGCGATGATGACATCCTGGGCGATGACGGAGACTGCGCCGCCGAACTGCCGGACCAGGCGTTCGATGTCATGCGCCAATACATCGGGCAACCCCCCGATGGCAAAAGAAAGTTCCAGCACATAGCGGATGACCGCGTCGTCGGCTTGTTTCAGCGTCTGTTGTGCCAGGGTCTTCTCATGCAACTGGGTGACCGATTGCTCTATCTCCACCAGCATCGTTGACATGGCTGCGCCCAACAACGCACTCACGTCGACATCGAAGGCCGTCGCCAGGTGACGGGCCGTGCGGTAGAGCACCGGTTTGCCGGTTTCGGCGCGTTTGATGGAGGCGATAGACACGCACAGGTGCCGGTTCAGGCAGGCTTCGGCCAGGGTTTCCTGGCTCAGGCCATGTTGTTTGCGCAAGCCTTTCAATAGCCCGGCGTCCAGCAGTACGCGGCCATCGGACACCGAAGCATCGCGCTTGGGGAGGGCAGGGAGCACGCGGTATCTGGAGTCCATGTCGATCGCCAGGGGAAGTCAACGGCAGACGCCCGAGTCTACTCCTCTGCATCCGCGACGTTAACGAAAAGATGGCATTTTGCCTGATACCAAACTGATACCGGACTGACACCACGCTGGACTGTCGGCTCGGCAGCGGTCTCCTGATACTGAATCCCGTCAATTGGCATCAGTTGATACCACCTGAGCGATGGGAGAAAGCGATGAACGAAGGCATTCAAGGCAGCACAAATGATCTGCGTGATATCGGCGGCTCGCAATTACTGGGGCGCGGCCTGAATCGGCTCGACTGGGCCGGCGACAGGAAGGAATGTCAAAAGGTCGGTGATACCGAGTCGGGTAAGCGGGCCGTGCCGTACAAGGCCACGTCTTATAACGTGGGTCAGCACGTCACCATGAGCACGGTGGTCTCCCAGGACAACTCCACGGTCGAGACGTTCTCTTCCCGCGACGATTATGAAAGCCATACCCAATCGAGCGTCGAGGGGGCTGGTAAATACGGTGCCTTTGCCGCGGGTTTCAAAGTCACGTTCGGCAGTGACATCAAAACCTTCGAGGAGCGTGAGGCTGCGCTTTACAGCCACACGGCACGGCTGTGGAAACTGACGCTTGCGGTCGACCCCGCCAACGCCACCGAAGTCTTCAAGGAGCGGGTCAAGGCACTGCCCAAGGCTTTCGACGAGGACAATCCGCAGCCATTCTTCGACTTCTTCCTCGCTTTCGGTGTCGATATCGTCAGTGAGGTCACCGTCGGCGGCTCGCTGAACTACGCGATGACCGCGCTCAAGAGCTATCTCAGCCAGACCAACACCCTCGATGCGATGGTCAAGGCCGAGTACGGCGCTTTCGTCAGCGGCAGCGCCTCGACCTCGATTTCGGAAACGGTCAAGAAAAACCTGGCCCATCGCAAGGCCAACCTGACCACGCGGGGTGGCACCCATTCGATCAACTTCAACTCGATGGAGCCCAATAACTGTAATGCGGATTTCAGCAAGTGGCGCGAGTCGCTGGCCGACGATCCCGCGATTGTGGAATTGACCCTTTCGCCGGTCTATTACTTCATCGACAGTGGCGCAACCCGCACGGCAGTGGAGCAGGCCTACCAGTGGTACACCAGCTACAAGGCGGAAATCAAAGCGGACTGGCAGGAGTCGACGATTGTTCTCGGCCGCTCCAATCGGCTCAAGGCATCTGTCGCGGCGGCAACCGGCCCAGCCCTGCGGCTAGTGTTCGTCGACAACAAGAGCAAGGAAACCCACGAAACCTTTCACACCCCGCCGGCTGCGGACGCCTCCAGCGAAGACTTTGAACAGTTCTGGGATGCGCTGGCCTCACTGGTGAAGCAAAAAGGCGGGCACAAGCTATTGATGGCCACTGAGCGCTGGCCTCGCGACAAGCGTTACTACCCGGGGCGCCGTATGCGTGAGGCGCTGTTGCTGAATGGTGCCAGCGAGAAGGCGCTCCAGCGTTGGGAAGCGTTGACCAAGCACATGGTGCCAAACCCATTGGCTGGACTCACTTATGTGCTGGCGGGCAACGACCTGGAAACGCCGGGCGTCGACGGGCTCATCGCCGGCTTCGGCCAGGCGGGCAAAGACCTCAACCCAACGGTGAAAGTCTCGGCGCGCCTGTGTCATGACTCGTTCGGCAGGGTCAAGGTGGTGCAGACGGAAAAGACCCAGGAAGACCCGTGCACCTTGCTGTATATCGTGCGCAACAACACCGACTCCAAACCGGCCCTGGCGACTGACCCGCAGAACAAGACCCGTATCGCCATGCAAACCCCGGACAGGCACAACCTGGGGCAGTACTGGTACATGCCCGAGCTGGAAAAACCCTATCCGGAAATCAACCACCCGGTGCTGCTGATCAACTACGAGACGGGGACCTGTCTGCAAGGCATGCATGATCAGAACGACTGCCGGCTCAAACCCATCGAGCCGGGTCGCCAGCAAGACGATGTGATCTGGGATCGGCGTGGCGACGACGTGTTCCATCTATTGCTGGTGCACTACTGGATGAACGCCATGTGCCTGACCCAAGTCGAAAAGCGCGCCGCCGTCCGGCCATGGCGTCTGCCCCACGGCATGGACTGGTTCCGCGAAGTACATCGTCCGTATAGTTGATAACCAACAGACAGACCCGGCTGTCCGGCCGGGTCTCCCGTGCTTTCTTGCGTGAGTGGTCCCTGACGATGCAAGTCTTCAACAGTGTTTCTTTTATCGACGAGGGCGTGGAAGTAGCGCTCGATCCGCGAACCTCTCCTTATCTGTTCAACGACCATGGCCTGGCCCAGCCCAGTGCCTGTGTGCGCGGCAAGCTGATCTCCCTGACACCTGAAAACCCCGACCTGCTGCTGGGGGCTCGCTATTCCGGCATCACCTGGTGGGACCGTGAAGTGCCGACGAGCACCGGCTCCTATCGGATCAAGCAATTCGACTTCCATGCCAAGGAAGTACGCTACGAGCCCATTTGGGCCACGAAGGAAACGGCACAAGCCTTCGGCATGACCCTGCTCGCCAATGGCGAATGCCTGCGCTTCGAGTACGACCAGTTGATCCTGGGCCAATACACCTACGGCAAATGGGCCGGCCATCAATCCCCGTATCTGGGGCCGGAGCGCATGCGTGAACTGCTGACCTACAACCCCACCGACCTCGAATACCACAACTTCCCCCACGCCTTCTTCTCTCGCTACGGGCGCCTGCCACTGGTCATCAGCGTCGCACGCTGGCGGCCTGCGGCACGGGAGATCTACCTGGCCGATCTGTGGCTACGCCCCGGCGACGCGCTGGTCCTGCCGCCCAAACACTACCCCGACATCCCATCCAGCGACGCCGGCGGCCTGGAGAACTGGCCGGTGGTGGTGGACATGCATGGCAATAGGAACTCGGCCTTGGCTTGCTGGTTTGGAGGGCAGGATTGCCTGCTCACGGAAACGGTACTGGCGAATTCGGCATTGATGAGGTCCCCGGCGGGGAGGCCGCATTATCACGAAGAGAAGACGGCGACGCGGCATGAGATGCCAGTGGGTTATCAGGCGTAAAGAGGTCAGGCACGACGCCCTGTGGGAGCGGGCTTGCTCCGGGCGGCGATCCGACGAAGGCGGCCTGTCAATTACCCGATACCAACAGTTGCCGCACAGCCACTTCCCCCGGCTGGACGTCCCGAATTCCCCTGTCTAGAGTGAAATATCCGCGCCGGATACATCGGGAGGGATTCCTGTGAACCAGCTTAATGACTACACCAGCCTGACTGATCCATTGAATGTAAAAATCATGGAGCTGGCCCCCAAGGAAAAGCGCGATGGTAAGAAAACCAACCTGTTCTTCACCCCCGACACCGCATTCGACGCCAAGCCACTGACCCTGACGACCGGCAGCTATCCCTTCACGCCCATCGGCAGCCTGGGCATCACCCAGGTGGATACCACAGGAAAGGAATGGAGGCATGTCGTCAATCAAATCACCAACAGGCATGGCCTCACTTCGGATTACGGCAATCCTGACCGAGCCGATCAACTGGTCTTGCTGGACACCCTGGACGCCCTGAAGATCAAGGAGGCCGTCGCACGGGACAAGCAGTTCACCAAAGGCAGCTACTACCATCCCGACGTCGAACAGGTATTCGGGACAACCAACCCTGTCACAACCTATGCCGCCCAACAGGTCATCGAACGCCGAGCCGTCTTGTGTCAACCCGTGCCCGATCCGATTGCGCTCAACTACTGGAACCTGCTCAGCTCGGACCCGACCGCGCAGGCAAAGGTCTATAACTGGCTGCAAACCCATGGGTGGATTTCCCACAAGTTCTCGGTCCATGACAGAAAATCGGGAAACAGAATCCAGAACCACTTCCAGAACCTGGAGAACTCCAACGCCATACATTTCGCCAGCGAAACCCGTGGGGAATATGCTGCCGCCAAACTGCTGATTACCGTCCTCGGCAACGAATACCAGATGAAGATCGGCAAAGCCTCTTCAGGTCGCACCAATGGCATCGACCAGATATGGGTCAAGCGCAACCTGATCAGCGGCGTGGTGGAGGAATACATCATCGTCGAGTGCAAAGGCAGCGTGGATGCGTCGCTCAACGAAGCCAAGTATGGCTGGCAGATGTCGCCGTGTTGGGTCTTCTATTGCCTGGTCGGTCTGCTGGGCACCAATGGCAGTCTTGCCAGTACCTCGACCACGGATGTGTTCGCCAAGACCACCATGGTCAGGAAAATCTTGAACGCCTTGATCAACCCAGGCCCGCCCGTGGTGAAAGGCCTGGTCATCCAGCCCATGACCAAGTCCATCACCGCACCGAATAACATCGAAATGGTCGACTTGGGCGCCTATGACCTGGTCGAGCAATATACGAATGCGGTGGCCGGACACTCGAAGTTCCATAACGCCCAGGTGTTCACCGGCACTTTGTTCTAGGACGTCAACGCCATGAAAAAAACAGAACAGGAAAGCCTCCTGTACACCCTGAAATCCCGCTTTGAACAAAACCCCCATCGTCACCCGGACCTTCAATGGCCTGACATCCAGGCCCGGCTCGAAAGCAACCCTACCGCGCTGAAAACCCTCCAGGCCATGGAAACCACCGGAGGCGAGCCGGACGTGATCGGCCACGACAAGCATACCGGGCGCGTGACCTTCTGCGATTGCGCCAGGGAAACCCCGGCCGGCCGCAGAAGCCTTTGCTATGACCGCGCCGCCCTGGACGCGCGCAAGGAAAACAAACCTCGGGGCAGCGCGCTCGAGCTGGCCGCAGAGATGGGCATCACCCTGTTGACGGAGGATCAGTACCGCGAGCTGCAGGCGCTGGAGGCATTTGATTTGAAGACGTCCAGCTGGCTGGCCACACCCGCTGAGATTCGCTCGCTGGAGGGGGCGATATTCGGTGACCGGCGTTATGGCCGGGTGTTCGTGTACCACAACGGCGTGCAGTCGTATTACGCGGCGAGAGGGTTTCGGGGAATGCTGGGTGTTTGAACTGAACCTGTTTGCGAAGCGGAGTGGCTGTCGGCGAATAGGTTGAATGCAGGGCCGCCATCGCGAGCAGGCTCGCTCCCACAGGGGATTCGTGCAAGCGCATAGTTTGAGGGGGTCACGGCTTTTTAGCGATGACGACCAACCCGCCCACTATCAGCGCCGCGCCTATCAGCGTGCGCAAGGTGATCACTTCCCGCAGGATGAGCCACGCCAACAGCATGGTGACCAGTACGCTGCCTCTGTCAATCAAGGCAATGGTAGCGACGTCGCCCAGTTTCAACGCCTTGTAGTAGAAGATCCAGGACAGCGCCGTGGTAACGCCGGAGGCTCCAAGCCACAGCAGGTTTTGCTGGTTGATCTGTGCGATGTGTTGAACCGGCACCGCCCATGCGGCGAATACCAGCACAAACATGCACACGAATAATGTACGAACGGTCAGCCCCAGTTCGGCTGATATGCCGTTGAGCCCCATCTTGGCGATCACCGATGTGAAGCCGGCAAAGAACATTGAGATGCAGGCGTATATCACCCATTTTTCCATGGCTTCTATTCTCCAGATCGGGTAGTCGGAACAGACATTCGAAGCTCAGGTGTCATGTCCTGCATTGGTATTTGTAGCATCTCATCCGCGACGCGATATCGATTAGACAGTAGCGGCAGTTGATCAGGGTCTAGGTTCGTCAAAGGCGCATACATGGCGAACAGGTCGCCTGTCGTCTACTTTTGACTGGAGCCGCCATCACCCAGCCTGGAGACATCTCATGTTCACCTTCCCCCGAGCGCAGCAGAGTAGAAGATGGGAAGGGCAGGGTGACCTGCTTGGCGGTGGAATTCCCTGGTTTGGCGTGGACAGTCTGGGGGTGTGCTTCGGTTTCAGTACGCTATGGATTAAGCTCGGCGCACCTTATAACTGTTTTGATGCATTGCGGGCCGAGAACCAGGCGGTTATCGAAACCCAGCGCAAGCTGACCCAGGCTATGGAAGGATTCGAAGTGTTGATGGCCATGGGCACTACCGCCGAGGGCATCATGGGAGCCAGTACGGTCAGCGAGACTGCCTACGTCGACGGTGTTGCCAGCCACATCGTCCTCGACATCCTCCAGAGAGCCGGCGCCCGCCACTTCGTTGTCTCGTTCTACTTCTCCGGTGGGCCGGAAGGCGCCGGTGGTCATGCGATCGGGGTGTCCTTCGATGTGGGCCAGACGGGGAGGCTCTTCGACCCCAATTACGGTATCGGCGCCTACTCGTCGAGAACCGACCTGTGCAACGACCTGCATGGGTTGCTGGCGAGCTACGTTGTGCCCAACGGGCATGTCAGTGCCAGCTACCTTCTGGAATTCGCGGTCGTCGACGATGACGATGGGTTTGGTGATTTCATGAGTGCAGCTGATTTTCACTGATTGACGTTGATGGGGTTAAGCGCAGGCGCGGACGTCCTTCCAGGTCCTCAGCCCCCGGACACACCTTCCAGCAACACCTGTTCCAAAATCCCGAAAAAACATTTGATATGCGCCTGCTTCAACGCCTGGGGCCGGCTCACCAGATAGACCTCCAGGTCTGGAATAGGCAGCTCCGCAAACACCTCGATCAGGTCCTGCGCCAAGACCCGAGGCAATACCGCCACCCCCATGCCGCGCCGCACTGCCTCAAGTTGTGCCGTGAATGAATTCACGCTGATCGGCCCGCGCTCCAGGCCGCCGGCTTTTGCCGCGCGCAATTGCGGCAGCATGTCCAGCGGAGGAAGCAAGGCGATATGGGCCGCCGTGGCCGGGGTGAGCCCTGGAGAGCGCTTCAAATAGTCTGCATCGGCGAAGACGCCATAAGCGACTCGGTCTATATGCTTGTAAATCAGTGATGGCTCACCCAGATGCGCGGTGCGCACCCCGATGTCGGCCACGCCGCGGACGATCTTGTGGAACTCGGCGGTGACCAGTAATTCTACTGAACAACGGGGGTGCAGGGTGGTGAAGCGGCTCGCGGCCTCCAGTACGGAGGAGGAGAAGCCTTCCCCGGCACTGACCAGCACGCTGCCACTGAGCTCGGCCTGGCGCCCGGTCGGGCTCGCAACGGTTTGTCGGCGCAAACCGGTTTCCGCGGCCAGGGCGACTTCCACCAGCGACTGGCCTCGCGAGGTCAGCCAACAGCCTTCGACGCCCCGCTCGACAAGGGGTTCGCCCAAGGCGCTTTCCAATTGCGTCAGACGACGGGACACCGTGGACGCCGCGATTCCTAACAACTGTCCCGCTTGAAGAAAGCTACCGCGCCGCGAGACGGCCAGCAGCAGTCGAAGATCGTCCCAATTCGCTTGCAATGCCATGCGTCCTTTCTTCCCTGGTTTGCATATATGCAAAGCCATTATGCAGCAGTCGCTGTTTTTCAAAAATGGCGCCGACGGTATATCTACGGCCCTTCGAAACCCATGGAGTGGACTCTATGACCACCGGCCCCAACGACTATGCGGAACGCGCCTCAAGAGCCTTCAATTGCCGTGATGTGGAGGCGATGCTTGCATTGGTGAGCGAGGACTTCATCTACCTCGATGGCTCGGGCATTCAGATTGGTCGCGAGGCCATGCGCAAACGGGAAGTCGCATTGTTCGAAGCGCTGCCCGACGCTGAAATCAACTTTAGCCCTTTCATGGTCGCCGAGGACCGACTGGCGCTGGTCGCCGTACTGTGCGGCACCTTCACCGCCCCCCTGATGTTGCCGGAGCGAGTGATACTGCCCCATGGCCGGCACATCACTGTGCACTTTGCGGCGCATTTCATCTTCAAGGACGGCCTGGCTACCCATGAAGAAGTGTTCTTCGACAGCGCGGTGCTGCTGCCGTCCGCCGAACAGGGGGAGGGCTGAACCATGCAAAACATATTTGTGACCGGGGCAACCGGCTTGCTGGGTAACAACCTGGTACGGGAACTGGTTGCGCGTGGCTACGGGGTCAAAGCCCTGGTCCGCTCCAGAAGCAAAGGTGAACAGCAATTCAGTGACCTGCCCGACGTGGAGCTGATTGTCGGCGACATGGCCGATGTCAACGCCTTCGCCGCCTCGCTGCAAGGCTGCGACACGGTGTTCCACACGGCGGCGTTCTTTCGCGATAACTACAAGGGCGGCAGCCACTGGGCGGCGCTCGAAGCGATCAACGTCACGGGCACCCGAGATCTGCTTCATCAGGCGTACCGCGCGGGCATACGCCGATTTATTCACACCTCGTCAATCGCCGTGCTCGACGGTGAGCCCGGCGCGTCCATCGACGAAACCTGCCTGCGGGCCGAGGTCGATGCGGACGATTACTACCGCAGCAAGATCCTCGCCGACCGTGTCGTCCTGTCTTTCCTGGATGCCTACCCCGACATGCACGCTTGCATGGTCCTGCCCGGCTGGATGTGGGGGCCTGGCGACATGGGCCCGACGTCTTCGGGGCAACTGGTCGATGACGTCGTGAATGGCAAGTTGCCCGGGTTGATCCCCGGCAGCTTTGCCGTGGTCGATGCCCGCGACGTGGCCTGGGCTCTGATTGCCGCAGCCAGACTGGGACAGCGAGGCGAGCGCTACCTCGCGGCGGGCCGGCATATGACCATGGGGCAGTTGGTGCCTGTGCTGGGACGGATCGCGGGCGTCAAAACACCTTCGCGGCAACTGCCGCTGCCCTTGCTATACGCCTTTGCGACGGTGCAGGAAATCTATGCCCGGCTGACCGGCAAGCCGATTCTGTTGAGTCTGGCGACGTTGCGGCTGGTGATACGCGAGGAGCATCGCACGTGTTTCAACCCTCGCAAGAGCGAGCAAGCGCTGGGGCTACGCTTCCGGGATCTGGAAGTGACCATTGCGGACACGGTGGCCTGGTATCGGGAGCATGGTGGGTTTGGCAAGCACAATGCTGTAAACACTGCATAACGACTGGGCCGTTCTGTGGCGAGGGGATTGTTCCCCGCTGGGATGCATAACAGCCGCAACCTCAACTCCCCAAAAAACCACCCCCCAGCCTGATGCCAGTCAGTTAAGCCACGAACGATCCGTTCCCTTCAAGTCTTCGCCCCACCTGCCGCTATTGGTATGACAATTTTTACCCACCCCTCGATTGTCTTTGCGATACCTTTGCCTTTCGGCAGTGGGGTTGGCGAAAGCACGACAAGAGAACGCAGCGAATGGACGACGGACGAGACGAAAGGAGGGCGGCTGAGGCTGGAAGCGCGACGGTGTCTTCCGATTCGCTGCCGCATATTCTGCTGATCGACGATGTTCCGGAGGATCTCCGTGCGACGCTGATACTGCTGAAGGCGCAACCCTGGCGCATTTCCCTGGCCAGCGATGCTCACCAGGGGTATCAGCGAGCGCTGGCATTGCGTCCCGACTTGATCGTGCTGGATGTGCACATGCCGCACATGGACGGTTTCAGCCTGTGCCGGCTGCTGCGCGAGGCGCCATCGACCCGGCAGACGCCCATTCTCTTCTTGTCCTCGGCCAACAGCACCTTCGAGCGCCTGGAAGGGCTGACCGTGGGCGCGGTCGATTACATCCCCAAATCCTGCGCCCCCGAGGAAGTGCTGGCGCGAATCAAGATCCACCTGCAATTGACCTGGCGCGCGCCGCCGCCCCTTCAGCACAACCCGACGGACCCGGAGCCGGAGGGTGACGAAATTGTGCTGCGCGCCGCGATGCGCTGGATTGAGCAACATCTCGACGATATGCCCTCCCTCGTGCAACTGGCGCAAAAAGTCGGTACCCATGAAAAACGCCTTTCGCGGATATTTCGCGAGTACCTGGGCCTGACCGTGTTCGCTTACATTCGCGATGCGCGGTTGCGTCGAGGCCAGACCTTGCTGAGCGAAAGCGCCATGAGCGTGCAAGACGTGGCTGAATTGATCGGTTTTCGCAATGCCTGCAACTTCACTACGGCCTTCCGCCAACGCATCGGCATGACCCCCAGTCAATTTCGCCAGCAAACCCTGGGCATCACCGATGCCGAGTCGGCCGGGCGCGCCTGATGCGGCTCGTGCAATTTCTGCTGCTGGCGATGACGCTGTTGTCCGCCGGCCTGTTGCGCGCAGCGCCCGTGGACGCCTGCCAGGCTGAACAGTTGGACGTGATGCCCGCGATGCAGGTTTTCGAAGATCCCCAGGCCAGGTTGAGTCTGGAGGACGTCGCGCAACTGCCCGACGGGCGATTCAGCACCGCGACCCCGACTTGGCCGACGCAAGGCTACAGCCGCTCGGCATTCTGGTTGAAACTGCAACTCACCAATGCAAGCGCCAGGGCCTGTTCGCGTTTGCTGGTAATCGGCGCGCCGCGCCTGGAGGACATCCGCATCCATCAACCTGTCGACGGACACTGGCGCGAGGTCCGGGCTGGTAGCGCCCATCCCCTGGCCGAATGGCCACAACCGCCGGCGCGCCAACCGGCGTTCCCGGTCACGTTGGCGGCCGGGCAGAGCACCACCTTGTTCATCCGGGTGACCAGCAATTTCCAGTTGCTGCTGGAGCCGCAGCTGTGGTCCGAACCGGCGTTGCTGCGCAGCCAGCAACAGACCTACCTGAGCGACGGTCTGACCCTGGGCATTGTCCTGCTGGTGGTCCCGTTCGGGCTGATCGTTGGCTGGATCCTGCGCTCCCGCTTGCTGAGCGTGAATGCGGGGGCGGTGCTGAGCTATATCCTGCTGACCTGCACCGTGAATGGCTACTTGGTCTACTGGCCCGCGGCGCTCGGCTGGACACGTGAGCTACTGGCCTGCCTCAGCGTGACCTCGTTCGTTCTGTTCCTCGCCTACATGCGCGTGTTGTTACAGGTGGCCCGGCTGCCCAGAATCATTGGCTGGAGCTATTGGGTGCCGCTGTTGGGCTGTGCCTTTGGCCGAATCTGGTGGTTGAAGGTCGATCCGGTCCAGGGCGCGCAGATGATCCAGGCGTCGCTTTTGAGCTTTTACGGTGCGCTTCTCGCCACGCTGTTCATGGCATGGCGCAGGCGGCTCACTTACAACTGGATGGCGTGGCTGGTGCCGGGGCTGCTGCTGTCGCAGTTGTTGATGCGATTCTTCTTCCCCCAGGAACAGTTGCCCTGGCAGTCCCCGCAAAGCAAACAGAGCCTGTCATCGACATTGCCCGGCGTGGCGTTACTGGTGTGCACATTGATCATCGAAGTCAGCCGCAGTCGGTATCGGGAAAAGCACGCTCTGTTCACCCTCGAACAGCAGCGCCAGGCCGAGCACGAGCGCCTGGAAAGCACCGTGGCGCTGCGCACGGCACAGTTGCGCGAATCGCTGGCGGCACGCAGTGCGTTGATGGCCCGCATCAGCCATGACCTGCGCTCGCCGCTGGTGCGCATCATCGATTATTCGCGCCTGCTGCACGCGGGGCTGAACCGGGAGTACCCGGCCCATATCGAGCGCAACGCCCGTCAGCAACTGGAACTGATCGACGAAATGCTCGAGTTCTCCCAGGGAGAATTGGAGCAGATGCAACTGACCCTCGCGCCCGGCTATTTGTACGGGTTTCTGAAAGAGATCGAAGAGGAGGCGGGCTTCCTCGCCGCGCGGCAGGGCAACACTTTTGAAGCCGTTCTGGTGCCGGATTTGCCGGCGCTGGTTGAGGCCGATTTCAAACGGCTGCGGCAGGTCCTGATGAACCTGTTGGCCAACGCGGCGAAGTTCACCCGTAACGGCCGGATCCGTTTCGAAGTGAGCGCTGCTCCAGGGGCGACGGCTGACAGCGTGGTGCTGTGTTTCAGCGTGATCGACAGCGGCATCGGCATCGATCCACTAGAGTTCGAACAGCTGCTGCAACCGTTCCGTCGCGGTCGCAACGCGCAACGCTACGAAGGCAGTGGGTTGGGCTTGTCCATCGTCACGCAACTGCTGGAGCGCATGGGCAGTCGGCTCGAACTCCAGGCCGGCGAGCAGGGCGGCAGCCGCTTCAGTTTTCGCCTGCAATTGAACTGCGCCCAGGAACACGAACTGGAAAACGGTATTGTCGATAACCATGCCGAGCCGTTCGATGGCCGAGGCCAGCACGTGCTGCTGGTGGACGATGTCGAGCAGAACGGCGAATGGCTATATGACCTGTTGGCCGGCTACGGGTTTGACGTGAGCCTCGCGGCGAACGGCGAAGACGCCTTGGCCTGCCTGGCCCAGCAGCCGGTCGACCTGCTGATCAGCGACCAGATGATGCCCGGCATGGACGGCTGGGCATTGCTGCGACAGGTGCGCGAGCACGGGCACGATTGCCCGGTGCTGCTCTATTCGGCCGTGCCGCCCCGCAGGCCGGAGGGCTATCCCGAGGACCTGGCCTTCGATGCGGTTCTGCTCAAGCCCGCCGACAGCCGTGAATTGTTGGCGTGGCTCAAGGCACTGACGGGCTCGAGCAGGGTGCGTCGGCCGATGGCCCGGGAGCAATAGCGTGCTCGGTCGGCGTTACCGGCGGCTCTTGCTTGGCAGTCTGACGGCATTGCCCTGGACGTGGGCCTGTGCTGAGCAAGCGCCATCGCCGACCGTGCCTGCGGTGTCGCCCGGCCCCCTGGTCTTGGAGGAAACCACGGTGACCGCTCGTCGCCGCGAGGAGGATCCGCAAGATGTGCCGATCCCGATCAACGTCCTTTACGGCGAGCAACTGGACGAGGCCGGCCTGCACCGGCTGCAAGACATCCAACAGCGCGTGCCCGGCCTGGTAGTTTCCGGACATGACGCCCGCTTTGCCGGCTTCGGCCTGCGCGGCTTCGGCGCCACCGCCTACAACGATGGCCTGGAGGGCAGCGTCGGTACCTACGTCGATGGCGTTTACCAGGCGCGCCAGGGCATGGCCTTCACCGAGTTGATGGACATCGAGCGCATCGAAGTGCTGCGCGGGCCCCAGGGCACCCTCTTTGGCAAGAACACTACCGCGGGCGCGCTGAACATCATCACCCGCCAGCCAACCTTTCAGCCTGAAGCCAACCTCGAAGCCAGCTACGGCGAGCGCGGCCTGCGGGAATATCGCGGGACGGTTTCCGGGCCGTTGCAGGACGATGTGCTCGCCGGCCGACTGAATGTTTTCGACAGCGCCACCGATGGCGCCGTGGAAAACCTGCAAGACGGCGCCCGCCTCGGCGATGCCGACAGCCATGGCCTGCGCGGCCAGTTGCTGTGGACGCCGACCGCCGACTTCAGCGCGCGCCTGATCGCCGACTATGCCGAGCAAAACGAAGCCGGCAACGTCCTGCTGGTCAATCACTACAGCCAACAGACCCGCAAGCGCGCCCAGTTCCTCGGCTATCCGCTGCCGGAGCCCGACCCTTACAAGCGCGAGGCACGCATCGACGCGCCGGGTCATCCGCAAACCCTGCAGAACGGTGTCTCACTGGAATTGAATTGGGACCTGGACGAGGCGATGCGCTTGACCAGCATCACCGCCTACCGCGACTGGGACTACCACGCCACCCGCGACAGCGACAGCACGACGCTGTCCGTGGCCGAGTCCGAAACCGAGCTGGGCCACCGGCAGTTCAGCCAGGAATGGCGCCTGTCCGGCACGGTCGGTTCGTCCGTCGACTACGTGGCCGGGCTCTATTACCTGCGCCAACAGCTTGACCGCGAGATCGACGCCGATTTTGGTAAGGACGCCGCGGCCTGGTTCGTCGGCGATCAGCTGGAAGCCTTGCGCAAGCTCTATGGCATCACCTTCACCGATCCGAAGCAGGTGCCGGCGATGCTGCTGGACGGCGCCCGGCAACGCTATGACGGCGAACAGAAGGGCGACAGCCGAGCCATTTTCGGCCAGCTCTCATGGCGGCCGATCGACCCGCTGGAACTCACCGGCGGCCT
The DNA here is from genome assembly GCF_007828255.1 of Pseudomonas sp. SJZ078. Taxonomy (NCBI): domain Bacteria; kingdom Pseudomonadati; phylum Pseudomonadota; class Gammaproteobacteria; order Pseudomonadales; family Pseudomonadaceae; genus Pseudomonas; species Pseudomonas sp. SJZ078. The sequence continues at coordinate 182,522 of NZ_VIUG01000002.1, forward strand.
GCGCTACAGCCAGGAGCGCAAGGACGGCTGGATCTCCCGCGACGTCAGCAATCTCGCCCCGCTGACGGGGTTGCCGCCGGTATTCCAGGCCGGCGGGCAATTGCTGCGCGACATTGCCCTCGGCGGTGCGTATTACCGCGAGGATTCGATAAAGGAAAACAACCTCTCCAGTCTCCTCAGCGCCAGCTACCGCTTCAGCGATGCGGTAATGGGCTACGTCAGTTGGTCGCGGGGCTACAAGGCCGGCGGCATCAACTTCGACGTGGTCGGCCCGTTCACCGCGCCCACCTTCGAGCCGGAGCGCGCCACGTCCCTGGAACTGGGCATGAAGACGCGCTTCTGGGATGAGCGCGCATTGCTCGACCTCGCCGTCTACCAGACCGACGTCGACAACTATCAGGCGCTCACCTACAGCCCGCCGACGTCCATGTTCGCGCCGCCGCTGCGGGACAATCTGATCAACGTCGGCAAGGTCCGCCTGCGCGGCATCGAGCTGGACTCCGCCTGGCAACTCACCCCTCAACTCACCGGGCGCCTGGGCCTGGCCTGGAGCGATGCGCGCTACCGCAGCTTCCCCAACGCCCCGTGCCCACCGGCCTCGGGCCAATGGACCTGCGACCTCAGCGGCGACCGGCTCTACAATGCGCCGGAATGGAACCTCAGCAGCGGCCTCGACCACACCCATCCGCTGCCCTACGGGCTGGAAGCCTTCAGCGGCATCGACTACAGCTTCCGCACCGGCTACTCCGGCACCCTCGAAGGCGGCGAAGGCAGCTATCAACCCAGTTACGGCCTCACCAACCTGCGCCTGGGGCTGCGCAGCCAGGACCGTGGGTGGGAAGTGGAAGGTTGGGTACGCAATGTCTTCGACCGTCGCTACATCACCGCCGTCTACTCACTGCTGGGCGCCGGTGACTATGGGGTGATGCCCGGCAGCGAACGAACCGTCGGCACCACCGTCAGGCTCCGTTATTGAGGGAAATGAAACGGGTCGGACAAAACGCCAGACGATTGCCGCCGGCCTTTTTCGACAGGTACATCGCCTGGTCCGCCTTGCTGATCAGCCCATCGACTTCCTGCCCATGCTCCGGAAAGAACGCCACGCCGATACTGGCGGCGATCTCCACCGTTTGCGCGCCAATCAAGATCGGCGCACTGGCCGCCGCCAGCATCCGCTTGAGCAGCGGCTCGCTGTCCTCCACCGCCTGCAAATCCACCAGCCCCGCCACAAACTCATCGCCACCGAGGCGCGCCAATGTATCGCCCTCACGCAACGTCGCATTGATCCGCGCCGCGACAATCTGCAACACCCGATCTCCCCAGTCATGTCCGTAACTGTCGTTCAGCGCCTTGAACCCGTCCAGATCAATGAACGCAATGGCCACCTTGTGTTGGTGAATCCGCGCCTTGCCCAGTGCCTGACGCATCCGCTCGGCCAACAGCAACCGATTGGGCAGTTGCGTGAGGGCGTCATAACGGGCATCGCGCTCCAGTAACTGAAGGCGTTGCTTCACCTGCGTCATGTCGCTGAGCAGCGCCACATAGTGCTGCACGTTACCGTGACGGTCATGCACGGCACTGATGCTGATGCGCAACGTCATCTCCCGACCATCCTTGTGGTTGCTTTGAATCTCGCCGGACCAGTGCCCGTGGAAATCCAGCGCGGTCTTCATCGGCGCATAAAACGCCGTGAGCCGCCGCACCATGCGATGGGAATTCAAATCCCGGCCCTTCACCTCGTCTTGCCCGTAACCGGTGAGGCGGGTGAAGGCCTCGTTCACGCTGATGACCCGACCGTAAGGATCAACTAGCACAATGCCCTCCCGCGCATGGCTGAACACCGTCGCCGCCAACTCAAGGCAAACACCGCTACCGCGCAGCTCCAGCGCGTCCTCGTCACGGGGCGCCGGCCATATGCTGGAGTCGAAGCCCTGCTGTGCCAGGTAACCGGCCAAAAACGAAAGCGCCCGGTGCAGCCGAGTCAGTGCGTTCGTTACGAACCTGGAATCAAAGCAATAGCTGCGGATGAAGGTGCGTAGGTTCATTTAGGTTTATGTGAGGCTGGCGGGTAAGGGGAGTGCGAGTGAAGGGGGGATTATCGGGGGGCGGATTTGCCGAGAACTTTGCTGGAGAGGATGGGGGCTTTGCGGGAGGGGATGGAGGGGAAATATTTTTGCTGGGCGTGCTGTGGCTGCGCCTTCTGAGCTGGGAGTTTCCCCAGGGTATCCACCCACCTGTGGCGAGGGGATTCAGCGAAACGTCGCACCGCCCCGCTGGGCTGCGCAGCAGCCCCAAACCGCAAGAGTGAAAAACGGATCAGATGGCTGGTCATTTCACCACTTGGTTCGGTATCGAAATCCAATCTGATAGTCGAACTTCTCTGGATCGATTGGGTGATCAAAGAAGGGTTGGATGATAGGTATCCATCCAGCGAGCACATCAAAGCCTCCGTCATATATCTCCGGTTCGCTTTCCAGATCCAAAGCGGTGATTACCGACAAATCGTCCCCCAAGTCTTTCGAGTATTCTTTGCCTTCAGCCAGTTCGGTTTTTTTGTCGTACCAATCCAATTTAAGCTTCAAACCCATTGAAATCCTCACAAGTATTTTTTAATGCTGCGGTTTTTTCTAGCCTGACTTACTTGCAGACCCGTTTCGTGATCGAACGCGCCTAAATGGCTTCCATCGCTTGCGCGGTATGCCTCGAGCTCACCATGTCTGGAATCCCATTCATAAATAGTTCTTCCTTTAGGATCAACCCACCGCTCTCTAAGGCCTGCCCCTGCTTGTTTAGGTGTTTTCTTTTTTGCGGATTTTAGATTTGGAATACCGGTAATTTCTTCGGTTTCTGGCGCTGGATGATAGTCATGATCGGCGTTACCGCTTCGCCTGACCGAGGCAACGACATAAACCGGTCGAACCCCCGAATCCGCCGGAAACACCAGAATGAAATCCTTGTACTCCGGCGGATAGATCGGATCGACAATGATGCTGTCGGCCATTGGCGTCGGCGGGTAGATCCAGATGGGAGGCGCCTGCGGCGCGGCCTCCAGGGCGGGGATGCCGAGGGTGTCGGCCGGGTTAGTGGCCGGTGTCCAGATCAGTTCGATGCCATCACCCAGGTCGGCAACGAACTGGTCGGCTCGCGGAGTGAACTGGACAACGTCGACCATTTCCCAGTCGCGATTCTGACCGGTGTAGAAACCGTAGCCCTTGAGGCTGCCGTCGGCCTGTTGCTCGATGTTCAGGCGCATGCGACTGCGGGCTTGCTTGAGGTTACGTAGCTGGTCTTCGCTGTAGAGCGCGCTGTCGTCCAGGCTGGAAGGCCAGAGCAGGGCGACGATGCCGGTCAGCAGTGCTGCGCCGACGGTGCCGCCAGCGGTAGCCGCCGTAGTAGCCGCGGAACTGCCCAGCGCGAGCCTGCCCAACGTAAGCGGAACCGCGCCCGCGCCGATCTGCATGAGGGGGACCGTGCCGGATGGATCGGCGCTGCGGCCGCCGAGCCACATGAGATCGCCATACTGCTTGACCAGATCGGCCGGGACGTAGCCGTTGGGGTTGTTGTAATCGATGATGCCATCGGGGAGCTTGCAGCTCTTGGCAAACACGCTTCCCGCGACGCTGAGTACGGGCTTTTTATCTAGCGTGGCCCAACGCTCCCGTTCATAGGCAGCCTGCCGGGCAAGCATGGCTTCATAAGCTTGCTGTCGGGCCTTGCGCTCGGCCAGTTCGCTGGCGGTCATGTCCCGATAGGTGACGTAATGCCCGTCACCACCGGGCGGGTTTCGGACCTGGGGGATGTCTTTTGTGCGTGTCGCCACGTAGTGAGTCTCGTCCAGTGAGTGCGGGACAGACGCTAACGCGGGAAGATAGGGGCGCGATGTAGGAGGTTTCTGAAGTGGTCGTTCCGGTTTCCTCAATGCAGGTAGGGCTAGCTGTTTGAATAAGCTGAAGCGTCAGCTCGGTTTGAGCTTATGAATCCGTGCTGTCATGGAACAACCCACCCGCGCCAGAATAGCTAAACTCACTGCTTATCTTTGACCAGTAGAGTTTAGGGGATGCTGATGCTGATCCGGCGTTACCAGCTAAACATGCGTGGAGTAGCGACCATGAATTACGATGACAAATTGATAGAAGAAGCTGTGCTTGCCTTGTTGGCAGCCTTCAGTTCCGACGACGGAAACGCTTGGAAAGGTTTCGACTTCGAAGTCATGAACCGATTGCATGAACAAGGCCTCATCAGCAATCCGGTAAACAGGAACAAATCGATCTGGTTGACGGTTGAAGGGCTGGAGCGAGGTCGGCAGCTTGCCGACAAGTTGTTTGGGACAGAGCGTTGAGGGGCGCGTCTGAACGGATTACCCACTCGCCAGCACAACCCGTCCAAACCGGGCGTTGTGATCCTGCGGCGTAATCGCCAGCAACTGATCGAGTCGAATCTCTCGGCGACCTTCCGCAGTGTCCACATCAAGAAACTCCTCCCGCGTGGGGGCGGTGCGCGTGGTGATTGCACGGGCGGTCAGGCGTTGGCCGTCAGTCAGTTCGATGTCCAGCGTGTAGCCATACAGGCAGGCAATTTCCAGGTAATCATGCAGGTCGCAGTTCAACGGTTGATAGGTCTTCATCTCAAGTGACCCCCAAGGGAGCGAGCGGACAGGTTAGGGCGCTACCTGTCCGTCGCAAGATTAGAACTCTCAATCAGCGCAGCTGTTTCAACATCGTCTGCAGTTGCTGGTTACGCGCCTCATCCAATGGGAAAACCGGCAGACGTGGATCGCCAACCTCCAGGCCAAGCGTACGCAAGCCGGCCTTGATGGTGGCAGGCAAACCGCCCTTGAGGATGAAGTCCAGCAGCGGCAATTGACGATAGAACAACGCCCGGGCCTGGCTCAGGTCGTTGGCCAGTACGGCCGCATACAGGTCGAGGTTGAGCTGCGGGATCAGGTTCGGCGCGGCGGTGCACCAGCCCTTGGCCCCGGCGGCGAAGGCTTCCAGCGCCAGCGGGTTGCAACCGTTGTAGAACGGCACCTGGCCTTCGCCCAGCAACTGCAGCTTGTGCATGCGCTGAATGTCGCCAGTGCTTTCCTTGACCATGGTGACGTTATCCACCGCGTTGAAAATCCGCAGGATCAGCTCCACCGACATGTCGATGCCGCTGGTGGCGGGGTTGTTGTAGAGCATGATGGGCAGGTCGATGCTGGCGCCGATGGCCTGGTAGTGCGCGAGGATTTCCGCCTCGCTCAGTTTCCAGTACGAGGCCGGCAACACCATCACCACATCGGCGCCCTTCGCCTGGGCAAAGCGTGCGCGGCGCACCGCCTTGGCGGTGGTCAGGTCAGACACGCTGACCACGGTCGGCACCCGGCCGGCGACGCGGGCGATGCTGAACTCGCTGACCTGGTCCCACTCGGCGTCGCTCAGGTAGGCGCCTTCGCCGGTGCTGCCCAGGGGCGCGATGGCATGCACGCCGCTGTCGATCAGACGGTCGATGGACCGGCCCAGTGCGTCCAGGTCCAAGCCCTGGCCGTCGCTGGAGAAGGGCGTGATGGTGTAGCCGATGATGCCGTGGATGTTGGGGGTAGACATGGCTTCGCTCCTGGTGGGTTCAGTTCAAGCAATCGGCGTGTTGGCGCAGGGTCTGCCGGGCGTAGTAGTTGAAGGCGGCCGCGTGACGCTTGGGGCGGGCGATCCAGTCGTGGGCTTCGCGGCCCAGGTGAGGCAGGATCGGTTTCACCTCGCCGGCGGCCATGGCCAGCAATTGCAGCTTCGCGGCGCGTTCGATCAGTTGGGCGATGTTGCAGGCTTCTTCCACGGTGGCACCGGTGGACAACTGGCCGTGGTGGGAAAGCAGGATGGCGCGCTTGTCACCCAGGGCACCGGCGATCAATTCGCCTTCCTCGTTACCCACCGGCACACCCGGCCAGCCCTCCAGGAAGGCGCAGTCGTCGTACAGCGGGCAGAGGTCCATGTGGGAAATCTGCAGCGGCACTTCGAGCATCGACAGCGCGGCGATGTGGGTCGGGTGGGTGTGAATGATGCAATTCACATCCGGCCGGGCGCGGTAGACCCAAGTGTGAAAGCGGTTGGCCGGGTTGGGCATGCCATGGCCCTCCAGCACCTCGAGGTCTTCATTGACCAGCAACAGGTTGCCGGCGGTGATCTCATCGAAGCCCAGGCCCAATTGCTGGGTGTAATAGGTGCCAGGTTGCGGCCCACGCGCGGTAATCTGCCCCGCCAGCCCTGAGTCGTGGCCGTTCTCGAACAGGATGCGGCAGGTCAGGGCCAGCTTTTGTCGTACAGTCCACGTATTATCCGGCAGTGTTTTCTGCATCTGGTTAACAGCATGCTGGACCAACTGGTCCTTGGGCGTCGCCAGTGTCTTGCTCATACCCGTTCTCCTGATTCGTTCTTTGACCGTTCTTGATCCGCGTCATGGAAGCTGTGAAAGGAAGGTGCTGATGACACTAAATAGACTATATGACACAAAGTGTCATTTGCAATCGCAGATTGTCCGTTTCTCTGGAAATGTTGGTTACCTATGTCCATTCGCTTGAAATTGCTCAGGAAAAAACTCGGCATGACACTGGACGTCCTGGCCGAAAAAACCGGGATGACCAAGAGCTACCTGTCCAAGGTGGAGCGGGGCTTGAGCACGCCCTCCATCGCCACAGCACTCAAGCTCGCCAAGGCCCTGAGCGTGAAAGTCGAGGAGCTGTTCTCCGAAGAAAACGTCTCTCTCGACAGCTACAGCCTGGTGCGCAGCGAAGACCGCCAATCCCTCGCGGCGAGCAGCGGCAGCTCCGAATACGCGGTATTGGCCCACCAGGTGTCAGAGCGCAGCCTGCTGCCCTTCATCCTTTACCCGGCGAGTGAGTTCACAGCGCATCACGCGTTCAAGGAACACACCGGAGAGGAGTTCCTGTTCGTGCACGAGGGCCAGGTGGAAGTGGACTTCATGAACGAGCGCGTGCTGCTGAACCGTGGCGATGCCCTGCATTTCAATGCGCAGAAACCCCATCGGTTGCGTTCGGTGGGGGATGTTCAGGCGCAGTTGCTGGTGGTGGTGCACAGCGATGAGTCGCCAGAGAAGAGCGAGGGCGCCTAGTGGCTCCAATCGCAATGCCATTCAGATAAGCAAAACAATGAACTGTGGCGAGGGAGCTTGCTCCCGCTGGGCTGCGCAGCAGCCCCCTCCTATAAGCGCCTCGCCACAGACCTTCCGACAGCCTCAATTGAACGGCATCGGACATCTGCTCAGACCAGTCGAGCGGCGTCTGTCAGTACAGACCGACAGACACCAGCGACGAAGGCTCGCTAGGCCACAGCGCCTTGCGCCTTTGCCTACAACTACGCCAGAATCCGCCGGCTTGTGCGCCTGGGGTTGCGTCGGTAGTTTTGGACCTGTCGCTGATTGTCAGTGATCGGGTTTAGCAGCTCGCTGAGTTAAGTCGCACAACGCGTCATCAGACAGGAATCCCCATTCCTGCACTTGATGGTGGCTGTGCGCAGGGCGCCCTCGGGCGCGCCGATTTCTTAACTCGTCGGTCTGCTAACCTGCGTACAGCTGCCTCCCAATTCGTTTAGCAGCGAACGGGTCGTGGCCTCAACCTGAGAGTTAAGACCATGGTCAAAATTACACCGAACCCTCCAGTTACAGATACAGACGAACCCACATCCCGTGCCCAGTCTGCCCGCAACAAAAAGCTCGACGACGCGGCCACCCGTGCGTTGGATTACTACCTGAAGCCCAAGCCTAAGAGCGAAACGTCTGACAAGTCGGACTCCATTTTTCGGATTGATCCGGGGGTGGATTCTGAGTGTTTGCTTGCGAATCTCAGTGAGAACCTGGCGTCGGCGAATGCCATGATCAGTGATTTGGCGTTTGATCTGGATGGGTCAAGACGGCGGGTTGCGTTGGGGATTTTGCAGGTGATTGAGGTGAGTGAGCTGTTGGCGAATCGGGCTTTGGATATTGTTGAGGTGAGGTAGCCGAGGCGTTTGCCCTCAGGACAAGAAAGGTCTTGCGCAGCTAGGCCTTTCTTGTTCGGAAAAATTACCTCTCCTTACTTGCAATTAGTTGCTGCTGGTTAAAAAAAACAACAGGTTTCGGGGCAGTTCTATAGAGCACTCAGATTCCAACGCTTTAATTTGAGATGTATTCAGTTCGTAATCGTAAAAATAGTCTTCTTCTTTGGTCCAGCTCATTATTTTTGCTAAAACTTGAGTGTCAATGCAGAGCGTTTTTTCGTATGAAGCGAAGTCGTCGCCGTCCATTACCCCCATTATTTTGTGTTTCATGGCTCTATCCACCTCGTTGGGTCGGCTGGTTTGGTTTGGGCTCCCGTAATATGGTCGAATTCGCCCAAGTGCTTTCCTCGCTTGTTATATTTTTCTACTGCACCATGCTGTAAATCCCATTCATATATTATTTTGTCATTATCTTTCCAGCGAGGACGTAATCCTCCTCCTTTCATGCGGGTTTTGGGTGGCGCCCATTTCGCACTTGGAAAAGCAGGTAAAAAATCTGGTTTCGGGTGGTAGTCATGATGAGGCGTACTCACCACAACATAAACCGGCCGAACCCCCGAATCCGCCGGAAACACCAGAATGAAATCCTTGTACTCCGGCGGATAGATCGGGTCGACGATGATGCTGTCGGCCACTGCCGTCGGGGGATAGATCCAGATGTGAGGCGCCTGGGGCGCGGCTTCCAAGGCGGGAATGCCTAGGGTGTCGGCTGGATTCGCGGCCGGGGTCCAGATCAGTTCGATGCCATCACCCAGGTCGGCGATGAACTGGTCGGCGCGAGGGGTGAACTGGACAACGTCGACCATTTCCCAATCACGATTCTGGCCGGTGTAAAAGCCGTAGCCTTTGAGACTGCCATCGACCTGCTGCTCGATGCTCAGGCGCATGCGGCTGCGGGCCTGTTTGAGATTGCGTAACTGGTCTTCGCTGTAGAGCGCGCTATCGCCCAGGCTGGACGGCCAGAGCATGGCGACGATGCCTGTCAGCAGGGCAGCGCCGACGGTGCTGCCGGCAACTGCAGCCGAGGAAGTCGCCGAACCGCCCAGCGCGAGCCTGCCCAAGGGAACGGGAGCCGTTCCAGCGCCGATCTGCTTGAGGGGGATCGCGCCAGATGGATCGGCGCCGCGACCGCCGAGCCACATGAGTTCGCCGTACTGTTTGACCAGATCTGCCGGGACGTAGCCGTTGGGGTTGCTGTAATCGATGATGCCGTTGGGGAGCTTGCAGCTTTTGGCAAACACGCTTCCGGTCACGATGGGTAAAGGCTTTTTATCCACCGTGGCCCAGCGTTCTTGCTCATAGGCCGCCTGCCGGGCAAGCAGGGCTTCGTAAGCCCGCTGCCGAGCGTCGCGCTCGGCCAGTTCGGTGGCCGTCATGTCCCGATAGGTGACGTGATGCCCGTCACCGCCGGGCGGGTTTCGGACCTGGGGGATGTCTTTTTTGCGTGTCGCCACGTGGTTGTCTCGTCCAGTGAATGCGGGACAGACGCTAACGCGGGAAGAGAGGGACGCGATGTAGGAGGTTTCTTGAAGTGGTTGTTCCGGTTTCCTCAATACAAGTAGGGCTGGATATTGAGGGGCGGAGCAATCTGAAGCGTCAGATGGGGCTGTCAGTCATTGGGCAACCGCAACTCGCCAGCCGACGTCGCCTTGCGCCTTTGCCTACAACTACGCCAGAATCCGCCGGCTTGTTCGCCTTGGGTTGCGTCGGTAGTTTGAGACCTGTCACTGCTCATCAGTGATCGGGTTTAGCAGCTCGTGGTGAAACAAGTTGTGCAAGGCGTCATCCAGTCAGGACTCCCATCCTGCACTTGATGGTGGCTGTGCGCAGGGCGTCCCCGGACGCGCCGGTTTCTTGTTTCCCCGGTCTGCTAACCTGCGTACAGCTGCCTCCCATCGTTTAGCAGCGAGTGGGTGATGGCTCCTACTACAGGAAGCAAGAGAATGGCAAAAGTTACTCCGAATCCCCCAGATGCCGACGAACACATCTCCCGTGCTCAATCTACCCGCAACAAGAAAATCGATGACGCTGCTACGCGAGCGTTGGATTTTTATTTGAAGCCCAAGCCTAAGAGCGAAACGTCTGATAAGTCAGACTCCATTTTCCGGATTGACCCTGCGGTTGATTCTGAATGTTTGCTTGCGAATCTCAGTGAGAACCTTGCTTCGGCGAATGCCATGATCAGCGATCTAGCGTTTGATCTGGACGGGTCGCGACGGCGTGTTGCGTTAGGGATTTTGCAGGTGATTGAGCTGAGTGAGCTATTGGCGAATCGGGCGTTGGATATTGTTGAGGTGAGGTAGGTTGGGCATGTGGATCGTTAATCCACGAAGCATAAAAGGGTCTTGCTGAGCAAGACCCTTTTAAGTAAATTCGTCCCCTTTACCGTCTGGGTGGCTAAGAGCTATGATGATTTGGTTATATTGGTGTTATAACCTGCCCGAGAATTGACATGAATCTAGCGCTTTTAATTGGAATAGATAAGTATGACCGTTTGTCATCATTGCCTGCCTGCGCTCACGACCTTGCCAATATGCATGAGGCATTAAAGGCGACTAAAAAATATCACGAAATAAAAGTTCTCGACGTTATGTCGGCAGGAGAAGTTAAAAAAACTCTGCGGGAGTTTTTTTCTAGATTTACTAGTGTTTCAAGTGTTGATGAAGTGTTTATATATTTTTCTGGTCATGGAGGGTATCAGGATGATGCTTTGTTTTGTTGTTCTGATTACGATGAAAAGCGAGCGGCAACAACATCAATCAGTAACACAGAATTAGACGATTTGCTGCGAAGTGTTAATCCTAAAGTTTCTGTCAAAGTCATTGATGCTTGCCAGTCGGGTGCTCCATACATTAAAGATTCAGGCGATGGATTTGTAAAGTCACTTAGAGCCAGTAAACTTTCATCTTTCATCTGTATGGCCTCCAGTCAACATGACCAATATTCATACGCTTCCGGCACTGCTAGCTATTTCACAGATGCATGGATTAATGCAGCACTGTCAAAGGATAGTGGTGAAGTTCTTTATCGCGATATTCAGGCAGCCCTGGCTGACGCTTTTGCGGCAGATACAAGCCAAACTCCATTTTTCGTGAACCAAGGATCGGGGCTGGAGAGCTTTAGTACCGTTACCGAAGAAATGAAAGCGCTTTGTGCGGCACGTGTCGGTACTTTAGACGCCTTGCCTACAGAAAAAGACATAGGTGAAGTTTTACGGCTTGAAATCGCAAAAAGCGATTTGCGACTTGTCGAATATACAGAGGCAGCAGCGGCAATTGAATCAAGTTTTGATCTTTTAAGAAGCAAAAAAATCTCTGACCCACTTGTGAGTAGATTTTACACAAAAACAATCAGTACTGATCTGAATCTCACTGATTTACCAAACCCTCGCACATTTGCTTCCTTTGCCGACAGTCAAGGGTGGTCAAAAAAGTATTTTATTGATATTCAGTATGAGACGTATACGGCAACAATCAGTAATCCTATGAATCTTCTAGGGTTAGGTAGTGCTACTAAAGATTATACGGTGGAGAAAATACGTCCGTCGTATGTTCTTTCTACTGAGTCTTTGCCGATCGAGGCTGTAAAAATATCTTTGGAGGCTAATAATCCATCACTTCCGTCTTATCGTACGTATATAGGTATCATCCACTCTCATATCGAAGTTATGGTTCTATCTGCTACTGCATCACTTACCCAGAAGGGTTGGGATAGAAGAGAACTTGAACTGAGTGAGATAAAGTGGGAATACCACGCTGCTCCATGGAAAAGCATAGTTGGCCAGCCTGCTAGTATCTGGGATCGAGGGCTAAATTATGCAATTGATACGATTCGAAATAATCTGGAAAATATTGCGAAGAGAGCTGGCGCCGATTCGTAGCACGCACCAAGGCTAAAAAGGGGACGGATTTATTTTCTGATTGTGACGGATGGATCTTGTAAAGAGCGGAGCATCCAACCCAAGGAAAAAAGGGAACAGATTGGAAGGAAAAGGGACGGATTTATTTTCTTTGGCTGTGCTGTGCTAGTCCCTGTTTAACCAGCTTGGATACGCGGGTCGCAGCGAACCATGCAAATTGACCAAAATCAACCAGCAATCGCTTCAGCACACGAATGCACTGACCCAGCCGATACCGTGCAGCCCTAAGAACACGACGCCTATCAGCCGCAGGCCGTGCATCAATCAAACACAACTTGGTAGTCGCCAACGCCACTTTTGCTCCGACCGCCACAGCGACAGCAAGGAAATACAGCCAACGGTGATTCTTGGCTTTGTCATGTTGGCTGACTAGCGCCGACAACTGCTTCAAGGAAGGCTTGGCACCGGCGAGCCAGGGAATGATGCATTCGCTGGCCAAGGCTACGGTGTGGCTGCTGATATTGTTGTCTACGAGTCCCGGCGGAGCATCAGGGTTGACCGAGCAATAGCCACGGGGGACGTACTCACAGGTGCTGGAGAGCGGCGATGAGCGCGACATGCCATTGGAAAAGTGCTTCACGGGGCACAACCGTTGGTTGTAGTCGTTGATCTCTGTGCGAATGGCGATCACGTCCTCATCGCTTAGGGTTCTTCTATTCGCGGCGTAGAACCCCTTGGACTCGTTCGGTGCGAAATCTATGAAGTAGCCGGATTCACCTTCCTTGATGTGAGTGAAGGTCCACTGTGAATCGCTGCTCCACTGGCACGACTTCAGGCTACCCAAGTCATTGGCCTTACAGTAATCGTCGTAGCGCCTGATTTGGCTCAACAGGAACGCGCTGGCGTCCTGGATGCTCGCTGTCGCCTCTTTCAGCAATGCGGCGTCTTCATTGGCGCCGTTGTCCGCGACGAAGAACACCGCTACGACCAATGCCAGCGGAAACCAGAAGTGATCGTATAGCTGTCGGAAGCGTTCGGTGAGGTTGAGGTTGTCATAAATAAGGACCATGACAGCCCATCCGGTGAGGGCGCAAAGCATCAACAGGGGAATCAGCCCGACTTCGCTGCCCAGCTTCCCAACACCGTTGATGGTGTAACGGATGGGCAGGTAATTGATGGTTGGGAAAAGGCCCAGGCAGTTCAACAGACCGGGTAGGAACAAGAGCGCGAAGAAGATGAACACGCCTCGCTTCTTGCTCACTGTAAAGGCCGCTGCTGCCAGCAACGGGATCAGCAGCAGTGACAGCATCATCAGATAGCCCAGCGTGATCACCATGGCTTCATCAGGCGACCAGTAAGTTCCGATGATTTGTCCGGCGTCGTTACGCCCGGTGAAAGTCGATGATACGACGCTAAGGCCTTCAAGGATCTGGTGCAGGTTGTAGGCCGCGCCGTGGAGAAACTTTACGTAAGGGTAGAAAAAATCCCCTATTGAAATTGACATCAATCTGAGTCCTTCAATTCTTTTGCCAATCCGTGGTTACGTAGAAGAGAGCGTGAAAAGCGGTCAGATTATTTGTGGGTCTATCCAAGGCGGATCGCCCATTCGGCCTTAAGATGCAAGTGCTCTGATCATCGCGAGTGAGTAAACGTTTCCCTCGCCGGATCCCCATAATAGAGGGGATAGTCGGTCGTCAGCGGTGAATATTAAATGAGTGGATGACAGCTCGATCAGTTTGGAGTCAGTCAAGCCAAATTGCGGGAAGTAGGGGTTTTGTAAATCGTCGTTGAGATTGGAATCTATCTCTTTGAATGTTTCAAAGATGGTTCTGGCAATTTCAAAGGCTTTCTCTTGAGCGTAACCCTTTAAATCTAGAAGGTTGGAGACCTCTGCGGCAATGTATTTCGTTGTGTAGCCCTCTCCAAATGGTTTGATGGCTTTAAGCAACAAGTCATAGTCGCGAATGCTAAAGTCTTTCAGTCGCTTCGAGCTAGAGATGAACCTGCCTTCTTCTACGCTGCCAATTACTAGCAATAGCAGAAGGTTGGTATCAATAATTATGTTTCTTTTGTGGTTGGGTACCGATCTTTTTTTGTTTTTGGCCATCTTATTGGCCTTTGTAACGCTTGAATCCCTTGAGCGATCCATCTTTAGATGAAACTAAAAAAGTCTTGTACTCTTTCCGCTTGCCCAAAACAGTGGCCAATTCAAAAAGCGGCGTTCTAGTACGCGTTCCCGAGAGCGATGAAGGGGTACGGTCGACATCGTAGCTAAAGGTCACTTCATATCGCGAGTTGTCATCTGAAATGACGATCTCCTCCAGAACTATGTTACTTGCTCCCTGTACAAAATCATCGAAGCCATTACGGGCAGCTGCTTCAGCCTTTTTAAAATCGATCATGATTTCCTCCTGCCGGGTCAGTCAGCGTAAATAAATGTGTCATGCCCTGATCAAAGAACATCCCGCAGATAATCCCTCAGAATGATAGCTGGAGCATAAAGCCCTTCCATCGCCTGTGCAGCACCAAAATTCTTTGCCAAACGATGCAGCTCACCACCGAGCACCGTGTCCGCCCCACCCACCGCCGTCAGCGCCAGATCCAGGCACCGACCAATTTCACCCTGAATCCCAACCAAATCCTCCCGCCGCACCAGCAACCCAAAAACCTCCCGATCACACCCGCCCATCAACGGATCATCCCGCAAAATCGGACTATGCCCCTCCGTCTCATAAGCCAGCTTCAGCGAGTAAAGAGCGACCGTTTCCAGCAGCAATTCCATGGGGTGAAGTCCTTTGTCAGCGGGTGAGGAGGGGCGGTGGATCAATTGGGCGTCGCAAGGCGGAGCATCGGTGGGGGCTGTGACATTTTTGTGAGCGCTTTGCGCTCAAGCGGGAGCAAGCTCCCTCGCCACAGGTTCCTATTAGCCACAGATTCTTCCTTGCCACAGGTTTGGTCGTTGGGGCCGCTTCGTGACCCAGCGGGGATAAATCCCCTCGCCACAAATGGATCGGGTGACTTTCCTGCAGACGAAAAAAAAGACCTTGAATTTCAAGGTCTTTCTTTAAGATGGTGCCCCGAGGGAGACTCGAACTCCCACTCCTTTCGAAAACGGATTTTGAATCCGCCGCGTCTACCAATTCCGCCATCAGGGCTCAATGGCGGCGAAGTATAGAGAGGTGCCTACCGTTGGTCAATCACGTTTCATGGTGAATTTTTGATATTTCCGCTAGACTTTCCGGCCCTGCTAGACGAACCCCATCATGCGTGTTGCTGACTTTACCTTCGAACTCCCGGATTCGCTGATCGCTCGCCACCCTCTGGCCGAGCGTCGCGCCAGTCGACTGTTGACCCTGGATGGGGTCAGCGGTGCCATGGCTCACCGTCAATTCACTGATTTGCTTGAGCATTTGCGCCCTGGCGATTTGATGGTGTTCAACAATACCCGGGTGATTCCGGCGCGGTTGTTTGGCCAGAAGGCCTCCGGCGGCAAGCTGGAGATTCTGGTGGAGCGGGTGCTGGACAGTCATCGTGTGCTGGCCCATGTGCGCTCCAGCAAGTCGCCCAAGCCGGGTTCGTCGATTCTCATCGACGGTGGTGGCGAGGCGGTGATGGTGGCGCGGCATGATGCGTTGTTCGAGCTGGAATTTGCCGAAGAGGTGTTGCCGCTGCTCGACCGTGTCGGGCACATGCCGTTGCCTCCTTATATAGATCGCCCGGACGAAGGTTCGGACCGCGAGCGTTATCAGACCGTGTACGCCGAGCGCCTGGGGGCGGTGGCGGCGCCGACGGCGGGGCTGCATTTTGATCAGCCGTTGTTGGAGGCGATTGCCGCCAAGGGCGTGGAGACCACGTTCGTGACGCTGCACGTCGGCGCCGGGACGTTCCAGCCGGTGCGGGTCGAGCGCATCGAAGACCACCACATGCACAGCGAATGGCTGGAAGTGAGCCAGGACGTGGTCGATGCGGTAGCGGCCTGTCGCGCGCGCGGTGGGCGGGTGGTGGCGGTGGGGACCACCAGTGTGCGGTCCCTGGAAAGCGCTGCTCGCGATGGCGTGCTCAAGCCGTTCAGTGGCGACACCGACATTTTCATTTACCCGGGCCGGCCGTTCCATGTGGTCGATGCCCTGGTCACCAACTTTCATTTGCCCGAATCCACGCTGTTGATGCTGGTTTCGGCGTTCGCCGGTTATCCCGAAGCCATGGCCGCCTACAAGGCCGCCGTCGAGCATGGATACCGCTTTTTCAGCTACGGTGATGCGATGTTCATCACCCGTAACCCCGCGCCACGCGGACCCGAGGAAACAGTATGAGTCGCACCTGTCGCATGTCCTTCGAGTTGCTCGCCACCGATGGCAAGGCTCGTCGCGGTCGTCTGACCTTCCCCCGCGGAACCGTGGAAACCCCGGCGTTCATGCCGGTGGGCACCTACGGCACGGTCAAGGGCATGCTGCCACGGGACATCGAGGCGATTGGCGCGCAGATCATCCTCGGCAACACCTTCCACTTGTGGCTGCGCCCGGGTATGGAGGTGATCAAGGCCCACGGCGACCTGCACGATTTCATGCAGTGGAAAGGCCCGATCCTGACCGACTCCGGCGGTTTCCAGGTGTTCAGCCTGGGCGCGATGCGCAAGATCAAGGAGGAGGGCGTGACCTTCGCTTCTCCGGTGGACGGTTCCAAGGTGTTCATGGGCCCGGAAGAGTCGATGCAGGTGCAGCGCGACCTGGGCTCGGACATCGTGATGATCTTCGACGAATGCACGCCGTATCCGGCCGATGAAGACGTGGCGCGGGTGTCCATGGAGCTGTCGTTGCGCTGGGCCCAGCGTTCGAAGAATGCCCATGGCGACAACACCGCGGCGCTGTTCGGTATCGTCCAGGGCGGCATGCACCAGGACCTGCGCATGCGCTCGCTGGAAGGCCTGGACAAGATCGGCTTCGACGGCCTGGCGATTGGCGGCCTGTCGGTGGGCGAACCGAAGCACGAGATGATCAAGGTGCTGGATTATCTGCCGGGCCAGATGCCCGCTGACAAACCTCGTTACCTTATGGGCGTTGGCAAACCGGAAGATCTGGTTGAGGGTGTGCGCCGCGGGGTGGACATGTTCGATTGCGTGATGCCAACCCGTAATGCCCGCAATGGGCATCTGTTCATCGACACCGGTGTGCTGAAGATCCGTAACGCGTTCCATCGCCATGATGATTCGCCGCTGGATCCGACCTGCGATTGCTACACCTGCCGGAACTTCTCCCGCGCTTATCTGCATCATTTGGACAAGTGCGGCGAAATGCTCGGCAGTATGCTCAATACCATCCACAATTTGCGCCATTATCAGGTGCTTATGGCTGGTTTGCGCGAGGCTATCCAACAGGGTACATTGGCCGCCTTCGTCGAGGCCTTCTATGCCAAGCGCGGGTTGCCTGTGCCGCCTTTGGACTGAGTTTTCCGATCCCTAGATTCAATACTTGCAACTGGAGTGCTAAATGAGCTTTTTTATCTCTAACGCCATGGCTGATGCCGCTGCCCCTGCAGCTGCGCCTATGGGTGGCGGTTTCGAGTGGATTTTCCTGGTCGGCTTCCTGGTCATCTTCTACCTGATGATCTGGCGTCCACAGGCCAAGCGCGCCAAAGAGCAGAAGAACCTGCTCAGCAGCCTGCAGAAGGGCGACGAAGTGGTGACCACTGGCGGTATCGCCGGCAAGATCACCAAAGTGGCCGATGACTTCGTGGTACTGGAAGTGTCCGACACCGTTGAAATGAAGTTCCAGAAGGGCGCTATCGCGGCCACGCTGCCTAAAGGCACGCTGAAAGCGATCTAAGGTTTCAAACATCTCTTCAATCGACGGGGCGCGCAAGGCGCCCCGCGTCATAAGCGGGCGGCGTGATGCTGAACAAATACCCTCTGTGGAAATATGTACTGATCCTGGCGGTGCTGGCGGTCGGTCTGATTTATTCCGCTCCCAACCTCTACCCGGATGACCCGGCCATTCAGGTCAGTGGCGCAAGCACTGCCTTGCAGGTCACCCAGGCGGATCTGGACCGTGCGAGCGCGGCCCTCAAGACCTCCGGTATCGAAGTCAAGGCTGCGTCTGTTGCCGAAAATGGCAAGGGCGGCCTGTTGCGCCTGGTCAAGGCTGAAGACCAACTGCCGGCCAAGGACGTGGTGCGCAAGGCGTTGGGCGACGATTACGTCGTAGCTCTGAACCTGGCCCAGACCACCCCGCAATGGCTGCGCAAATTCGGCGCGCATCCGATGAAGCTGGGCCTGGACTTGTCCGGCGGTGTGCACTTCCTGCTGGAAGTGGACATGGACAAAGCCCTCGACGCGCGGATGAAAGTCTACGAAGGCGACGTCAAGAGTCTGTTGCGTAAGGAGCGCGTGCGCTATCGCAGCCTGCCGGCCTTCAACGGTGCCATTCAGCTGGGCTTCAGCGATGAAGATACCCGCGAGCAGGCCCGTGCACTGGTCCGCAAAACCTTCAACGATTTCGACATTGTGCCGGCCGACCTCAATGGTCAACCGGTGCTGCGTCTGGCGATGACCCCGGCCAAGCTGGCGGAAATCCGCGAATACTCCATCAAGCAGAACTTGACCACGGTGCGTAACCGCGTCAACGAGCTGGGTGTGGCCGAACCGATCGTGCAGCGCCAGGGTGCCAACCGCATCGTGGTCGAGCTGCCGGGTGTGCAGGACACCGCCGAGGCCAAGCGTATCCTCGGCAAGACCGCCAACCTGGAGTTCCGCCTCGCGGCCGAGCCGGGTGCGTCCAAGGCCACTTCCGAGAGCTTCGAGTTCCGTGAGGGCAACCGCCCGGCGGCGCAGATCGAGCGCGGCCTGATCATCACCGGTGACCAGGTCACCGACGCCAAGGCGAGCTTCGACGAGCACGGTCGTCCACAGGTGAACATCCACCTCGACGGCCACGGCGGCGAACTGATGAGCCGCGCCACGCGCAGCAATGTCGGTCGCAGCATGGCGGTGATCTTCATTGAGCAGAAGCCGATCACCACCTATACCAAGCAAGTGGTCGACGGCGTCGAAAAAGACGTCGCGGTGCAGGCGTTCAAGGAAGAGAAGAAGATCATCAGTTTGGCGACCATCCAGTCGCCACTGGGCAGCCAGTTCCGCATCACCGGCCTGAACGGCCAGGGTGAATCCTCCGAGCTGGCGCTGCTGCTGCGCGCCGGTGGCCTGGCCGCACCGATGTACTTCGCTGAAGAACGCACCATCGGCCCGAGCCTGGGTGCGGACAACATCACCAAGGGTATCGATGCGTCGCTGTGGGGCATGCTGTTCGTGTCGCTGTTCATCATCGCTATCTACCGCTTCTTCGGCCTCATCGCCACCGTCGCGCTGGCGGTGAACATGGTGATGCTGCTGGCCTTGATGTCGCTGCTGGGTGCCACGCTGACCCTGCCGGGTATCGCCGGTATCGTATTGACCATGGGTATGGCGGTGGACGCCAACGTGCTGATCTTCTCGCGGATACGTGAAGAGATCGCCGCGGGCATGTCGATCCAGCGGGCAATCAACGAAGGCTTCGGCCGGGCATTCACTGCGATTCTCGACGCCAACCTGACCACGTTGCTGGTGGGCGGGATTCTCTTCGCCATGGGCACCGGCCCGGTCAAGGGCTTCGCAGTGACCATGTCCCTCGGGATCTTTACCTCGATGTTCACAGCCATCATGGTGACCCGCGCAATGGTCAACCTGATCTTTGGCGGTCGTGACTTCAAGAAGTTGTGGATTTAAGGGGCTGCCATGTTACGTACAATCAACTTCATGGGCGTTCGCAACGTTGCGTTCGGCGTCACATTGTTCCTTACCGTGCTGGCGTTGTTCAGCTGGGCCACCAAGGGCCTGAACTACGGCCTGGACTTTACCGGCGGTACGCTCATCGAGCTGACCTACGAGCGTCCGGCCGATGTGACCAAGGTGCGTGAGCAACTGGCAACGTCCGGTTACCACGAAGCCATCGTACAGAGCTTCGGTGCAACCACCGACCTGCTGGTGCGCATGCCGGGTGAAGATCCGCAACTGGGCCACCAGGTTGCCGATGCCTTGCAGAAGGCCGGTGGCGACAACCCGGCGAAGGTCAAGCGCGTCGAGTTCGTGGGCCCGCAAGTGGGTGAAGAACTGCGCGACCAGGGCGGCCTCGGCATGCTGATGGCGCTGGGCGGTATCCTGCTTTACCTGGCCTTCCGCTTTCAGTGGAAATTCGCGGTGGGCGCCATTGTCTCGCTGATCCACGACGTGGCCGTGACGGTGGGTATCCTGTCGTTCTTCCAGATCACCTTCGACCTGACGGTGCTGGCGGCGGTGCTGGCGATCATCGGTTACTCGCTCAACGACACCATCGTGGTGTTCGACCGGGTGCGTGAGAACTTCCGCGTGCTGCGCAAGGCCTCGTTGATCGAGAACATCAACATCTCGACCACCCAGACCCTGCTGCGGACCATGGCGACGTCGATCTCCACCTTGCTGGCGATTGCCGCGCTGCTGTTCTTTGGTGGCGACAACCTGTTCGGATTCTCCATTGCGCTGTTTATCGGTGTATTGGCGGGTACCTACTCGTCGATCTACATCGCCAACGTGGTGCTGATCTGGCTGAACCTGAACTCCGAGGACCTGATTCCTCCTGCGGCCACCGAAACGGAAGTGGACGACCGCCCGTAAGGCGCGTCGCTCCGCCCGTCACCGCTGAAAAGGCGCGAATTGAACTCGCGCCTTTTTTTATGCTCCAAGGCTGGGAGAAGCGCGGATTATTCCGCTGGTGATGCCCAGGAGGTTCAAGTGAACAAATCGATGCTGGTTGGTGCGGTATTGGGTGCTGTCGGTGTTACTGCCGGTGGTGCGGTCGCCACCTACAGCTTGGTGAAAAGTGGTCCTGAGTATGCGCAGGTGCTGGCAGTGGAGCCGGTCAAGACTCAGATCAAAACCCCGCGTGAGGTCTGCAAGGACGTCACCGTGACCCGGCAGCGGCCGGTCCAGGATCAACATCAGATTGCCGGTACTGTGTTGGGCGCCGTGGCGGGTGGCCTGTTGGGTAACCAGATCGGCGGCGGCACCGGCAAGAAAATCGCCACCGTGGCGGGTGCGGCCGGTGGTGGTTATGCCGGTAACAAGATTCAGGAAGGCATGCAGGAGCGCGACACCTACACCACCACCCAGACGCGCTGCAACACGGTCAATGACATCAGCGACAAGGTGGTAGGCTACGACGTTCGCTACATGCTCGACGGCAAAGAAGGTAAAGTCCGCATGGACCGCGACCCGGGCAACCAGATCCCGGTGAGCAAGGAAGGCCAACTGATCCTGGGCCAGAACCAACCGGCGCAGTGATCTGAATGTTTTGAAGAAGCACCCTTCGGGGTGCTTTTTTTATGCCCGGATTCCAGGATCCATCACTCAATCCTGTGGGAGCGGGCTTGCTCGCGAATGCGGACTGGCATTCAAACCAGACATCGACTGACCCACCGCTTTCGCGAGCAAGCCCGCTCCCACACTGGAACTTCAGTGAACTCAAATTTCATGCCCGGCACAGGGATCGGGTTCATCCATAAAACTGAGGCATAAAAAAAGCACCCCGAAAGGTGCTTTTTCTGTAGCCGGGATGCTTAACGCTTCAACGAAGCCGGCAGATGCGGCTGGATAGCAGTCAGCACAGCCTTGAAGCATTTGGTGTTGCCAGCAACGATGTGGCCTTTTTCAAGGAAGTCGTGGCCGCCGGTGAAGTCGCTCACCAAGCCACCGGCTTCCTGGATCAGCAGGGCGCCTGCCGCCATGTCCCACTCGGACAGGCCCGACTCCCAGAATGCGTCGAAACGACCGGCCGCCACATAAGCCAGGTCCAGGCTGGCGGCGCCAGCGCGGCGGATGCCGGCGGTCTGGCCGACCAGGGCGCGGAACATGCCCAGGTAGTTGTCCAGGTTGTCCATCTGATCATCGCGGAACGGGAAGCCGGTACCCAGCAGGGCGCCGTCCAGGCTGGTGCGGCCGCTGACGCGCAGGCGACGACCGTTCAGTTGGGCGCCACGGCCACGGCTGGCGGTGAATTCTTCCTGGCGAACCGGGTCCAGCACGACAGCGTGTTCCAGGCGGCCACGGTATTTGCAGGCGATGCTGACGGCGAAGTGAGGAATGCCGCGCAGGAAGTTGGTGGTGCCGTCCAGCGGATCGATGATCCACAGGTACTCTTCACCCTCGATGCCGGTGCCGGCGTGCATGCCGGTCTCTTCACCGAGGATGGAGTGGTTCGGGTAAGCCTTGCGCAGGGCATCGACGATTTTCTGTTCGGCGGCGCGATCGACCTCGGACACGTAGTCCTTGGCGTCTTTTTCATCGACCTTGATGGTATCCAGGCGCTCGATGGAGCGGAAGATCAGTTCACTGGCGCTGCGGGCGGCGCGCAGCGCGATATTCAGCATGGGCTGCATGGATGTGTCACCTAAGGTTGTTAAAGAAAGCCGCGCATTCTATCAGAAAGTTTTCCGAGGAGAAGGTTGGCGTTCGCTTTCATAGCTTAACGGTAGGTGCTTAGGTAAGATTTGCTCCCTTTGTCGTGTTCGAGAGCGCCTCCCTTGTTGCAGAACATTCGTGTCGTCCTGGTCAATACCAGCCATCCGGGCAATATCGGCGGAGCTGCGCGGGCCATGAAGAACATGGGCCTGTCGCGGCTGGTGCTGGTCGAGCCTCGCTTGTTTCCCCATCACGAAGCCGACGCCCGGGCGTCCGGTGCCGGTGACATCCTGGCGGGTGCGCAGGTCGTCGCCACTCTGGAAGACGCCTTGGCGGGCTGCAACCTGGTGCTCGGCACCAGTGCTCGTGACCGCCGCATCCCCTGGCCGTTGCTCGATCCCCGCGAATGTGGGACGAAAGTGGTCGAGGAAGCCGCGCAGGGTATCGAAATCGCGTTGGTGTTCGGTCGTGAAGACTCCGGCCTGACCAATGACGAGCTGCAGCGATGTCACTTTCACGTGCATATCCCTTCCGACCCCGGATTCAGTTCCTTGAACCTCGGGGCGGCGGTGCAGGTGTTGAGCTATGAAGTGCGCATGGCCTGGCTGGCGGCCGAAGGTAAGCCAAGCAAGGTCGAAAAATTCGAGGCGACGTCGCCGCGCAGTGAGACACTGGCGACCATGGACGAACTGGAGCGATTCTATGAACACCTGGAGCAGACCCTGGTGGACATCGAATTCCTCGACCCGGACAAGCCTAGGCACTTGATGGCGCGCCTGCGTCGGTTGTACGGACGAAGCTCGGTCAGCCGGGCGGAGATGAATATATTGCGCGGCATCCTCACGGAAACCCAGAAAGCGGCCCGTGGCGAGCTGATTAAGCGGAAGGATTAAAATGTTCGATCGTTTGCGTGAAGATATCCAAAGCGTTTTCCATCGTGACCCGGCGGCGCGCAACGCCTTTGAAGTGTTGACCTGCTACCCGGGGATGCACGCCATCTGGATCCATCGGCTGTCCGGCGCCCTGTGGAACCTTGGCTGGAAGTGGCTGGCACGGTTGGTATCCAACTTCGGTCGCTGGCTCACCGGGATCGAGATCCATCCGGGGGCCAAGGTCGGTCGCCGGTTCTTCATCGACCACGGCATGGGCATTGTCATCGGCGAAACCGCTGAGATCGGCGATGACGTGACTCTGTATCAGGGGGTGACGCTGGGCGGTACCAGTTGGAACAAGGGCAAGCGCCACCCGACCCTGGGCGATGGTGTGGTGGTCGGCGCGGGCGCCAAGGTGCTCGGCCCGTTCACCGTCGGGGCGGGGGCGAAGGTCGGCTCCAACGCCGTGGTCACCAAGGCCGTGCCGCCCGGCGCGACCGTGGTGGGCATTCCCGGGCGGATCATCGTCAAATCCGATGACGAGCAGGACGCCCGACGCAAGGCCATGGCCGAGAAAATCGGCTTCGACGCCTACGGTGTCGGTGAAGACATGCCCGACCCGGTCGCCCGCGCCATCAACCAGTTGCTCGATCACCTGCAGGCCGTCGACGGGCGCCTGGAGGGGATGTGCGGCGCCCTGAAGGACCTGGGCAGTAATTATTGTGCCAAGGACCTGCCTGAGCTGCGCGAGGAAGATTTCGCGTGCGTGAAGGACAAGGATCAGAGCCAGGTCGGCTGAAACCTGGCTGGCCCCTTCGCGAGCAAGCCCGCTCCTACATTGAATCGTGGCGTTTATGCGATCCCTGTGGGAGCGAGCCTGCTCGCGATGAACGATAACGCGGTGTCACTGTCCTGCCCGCCAAGCCTTTGCTATCATGCGCGCGCTCTTTCGCGGGTAAACCCGAGTGCTCCACTAGGTCTTATAGTTGACTTAATTACTCGGGAATTGCATACTCGCCCCATTCCGAACTCCGTGGTAATTGTCCATGCGACTGACTACAAAAGGCCGATACGCCGTGACCGCGATGCTGGACCTGGCATTGCATGCGCAGCACGGGCCGGTGTCCCTGGCCGATATCTCCGAGCGCCAGGGCATTTCCCTGTCTTATCTTGAACAGCTGTTCGCCAAGCTGCGTCGCAGCAACCTGGTGTCCAGTGTGCGTGGTCCTGGTGGCGGCTATCAGCTGTCGCGCGACATGCAAGGCATCCAGGTCGCCCAGGTGATCGATGCGGTGAACGAATCGGTCGATGCGACCAAATGTCAGGGGTTGGGCGACTGCCATGGCGGTGATACTTGCCTGACCCATCATCTGTGGTGCGACTTGAGCCTGCAGATCCACGAGTTTCTGAGCGGTATCAGCTTGGCTGACCTTGTTACCCGCCGTGAGGTGCAAGAAGTAGCCCAGCGTCAGGACCAGCGCCGTTGCAATAGCAAGGCGCCGCACCTGGACAAGATTGAAGCGTCCGCCGTCGAATGACTGCCGCAGAGCACGCGGAACGCCAGCCAGCCTGATTTAGGAGAGAGTCCATGAAATTGCCGATTTACCTTGATTACTCTGCGACCACCCCGGTTGACCCGCGTGTCGCGCAGAAAATGAGTGAATGCCTGCTGGTCGACGGAAACTTCGGTAACCCGGCCTCCCGCTCCCACGTGTTCGGCTGGAAGGCCGAGGAGTCGGTCGAGAACGCCCGTCGCCAGGTCGCCGACCTGGTCAACGCCGACCCGCGTGAAATCGTCTGGACCTCCGGTGCCACCGAGTCCGACAACCTGGCAATCAAGGGTGTCGCGCACTTCTATCACACCAAGGGCAAGCACCTGATCACCTCCAAGATCGAGCACAAGGCTGTCCTGGACACCACGCGCCAACTGGAGCGTGAAGGTTTCGAAGTCACCTACATCGAGCCTGGCGAAGACGGTCTGATCACCCCGGCCATGGTCGAAGCCGCGCTGCGCGACGACACCATCCTGGTTTCGATCATGCACGTGAACAACGAAATCGGCACCGTCAACGACATCGCGGCCATCGGCGAACTGACCCGCTCCCGCGGCGTTCTGTTCCACGTCGACGCGGCCCAGTCCACCGGCAAGGTCGACATCGACCTGTCGAAGCTCAAAGTCGACCTGATGTCGTTCTCCGCCCACAAAACCTATGGCCCTAAAGGTATCGGCGCGCTGTACGTGAGCCGCAAGCCGCGTGTTCGCCTCGAAGCGACCATGCATGGTGGCGGTCACGAGCGTGGCATGCGTTCCGGCACCCTGGCGACCCACCAGATCGTCGGCATGGGCGAAGCATTCCGCGTGGCCAAGGAAGACATGGCCGCCGAGAACGTGCGCATCAAGGCCCTGAGCGACCGCTTCTACAAGCAGGTCGAGCACCTGGAAGAGCTCTACGTCAACGGCAGCATGACCGCTCGCGTACCGCACAACCTGAACCTGAGCTTCAATTACGTTGAAGGCGAGTCGCTGATCATGGCGCTCAAGGACCTGGCCGTGTCGTCCGGTTCGGCGTGCACCTCGGCGTCCCTCGAGCCGTCGTATGTACTGCGCGCCCTGGGCCGCAACGACGAACTGGCCCACAGCTCGATCCGCTTCACCTTCGGCCGCTTCACCACCGAAGAAGAAATCGATTACGCCGCGCAGAAAGTCTGCGAGGCGGTCACCAAGCTGCGCGCACTGTCGCCGCTATGGGACATGTACAAAGACGGCGTCGACATTTCGAAAATCGAATGGGCGGCGCACTGAGAAGTCGCCACCAGAGCGGCTCCACTGATGAGGATTGAAGCAAATGGCATATAGCGAAAAGGTCATCGACCACTACGAGAACCCGCGCAACGTCGGCAAGATGGACGCGCAGGATCCTGATGTCGGCACCGGCATGGTCGGCGCGCCTGCGTGCGGCGACGTGATGCGCCTGCAGATCAAGGTCAACGAGCAAGGCATCATCGAAGATGCCAAGTTCAAGACCTACGGCTGCGGTTCGGCCATTGCGTCAAGCTCCCTGGCCACCGAGTGGATGAAGGGCAAGACCCTTGATGAAGCCGAAACCATCAAAAACACCCAGCTGGCCGAAGAACTGGCCCTGCCGCCAGTGAAAATCCACTGCTCGGTACTCGCTGAAGACGCCATCAAGGCTGCCGTTCGCGACTACAAGCAGAAGAAAGGCTTGATCTGAACCGCGACAGGTAAGGAGTTTCCATGGCTATCCAGATGACAGAAGCAGCCGCCAGGCATGTACAGCGTTCCCTTGCAGGACGCGGCAAGGGCGAGGGCATCCGCCTGGGTGTTCGCACCACGGGTTGTTCCGGCCTTGCCTATGTACTGGAATTCGTCGATGAAGTCGGCGAAGACGATCAGGTGTTCGAGAGTCATGGTCAGAAAGTGATCATCGACCCGAAGAGCCTGACGTACCTGGACGGCACTGAGCTGGATTTCGTCAAGGAAGGGTTGAACGAAGGCTTCAAGTTCAACAACCCCAACGTGCGCGGTGAGTGTGGCTGCGGCGAAAGCTTCAACATCTGAGGCAGCTCGTGGGTACTCCTTGTCATTTCGCTTTGTTTCAGATGCAGCCGGGTTTCAGCCTGGATCTCGATGAGTTATCGGCGCGTTACCTCGAGCTGGCCCGGGGTGTCCATCCGGACCGCTTCGCGGATGCCTCCGAGGCTGAGCAACGGCGGGCGCTCGAGCAGTCCGCGAACCTCAACGAGGCCTACCAGACGCTCAAGAGCCCGGCCAAGCGCGCGCGATACCTGCTTGCCATCAGCGGTCATGAGCTGCCCCTGGAAGTCACGGTGCACGATCCCGAGTTTCTTCTGCAGCAGATGCAGTGGCGCGAAGAACTCGAAGACCTGCAGGACAGTGCCGACCTGGCGGGTGTCGCCGCGTTCAAGCGCCGCTTGAAGGACGCCCAGCAAACCCTGAACGAAAGCTTCGCAGCCTGCTGGAACGATGCCGCGCAACGCGAACAGGCCGAACGCCTGATGCGGCGCATGCAGTTCCTCGACAAGCTCACCTACGAAGTGCGCCAGCTAGAAGAGCGCCTCGACGATTAACCCAGTGCCGCTCCGGTCGCACGCCTGATTACAGATAAGTCCTGATTACGATGGCCCTACTGCAGATCGCCGAACCCGGCCAAAGTCCACAACCGCACCAGCGTCGCCTGGCTGTGGGGATCGACTTGGGTACCACCAATTCCCTGGTCGCTGCGTTGCGCAGCGGTCTTTCCGAGCCGCTGGCCGATGAGCAGGGCCGGGTGATCCTGCCGTCCGCCGTCCGTTACCACGTCGACCGTGTCGAAGTGGGCGAGTCGGCCAAGCTGGCCGCCGCCACCGATCCGTTGAACACTATTGTTTCGGTCAAGCGCTTGATGGGTCGTGGTCTGTCCGACGTCAAGCAATTGGGCGATCAACTGCCGTACCGCTTCGTCGGTGGCGAATCCCACATGCCGTTCATCGAGACCGTGCAGGGCCCGAAAAGCCCGGTGGAAGTGTCGGCCGACATCCTCAAGGTCCTGCGTCAACGCGCCGAAGCGGCGCTGGGCGGTGAATTGGTGGGTGCGGTCATCACCGTCCCGGCCTACTTCGATGACGCCCAACGCCAGGCCACCAAGGACGCGGCCAAGCTGGCCGGCCTGAACGTGCTGCGCCTGCTCAACGAGCCGACCGCTGCGGCGGTGGCCTACGGTCTGGATCAACACGCCGAAGGCCTGGTCGCCATCTATGACCTGGGCGGCGGCACCTTCGATATCTCCATCCTGCGCCTGACCGGCGGGGTCTTCGAAGTCCTGGCCACCGGTGGCGATAGCGCCCTGGGCGGCGATGACTTCGACCACGCCATTGCCGGCTGGATCATCGAGCAAGCCGGCTTGTCCGCCGACCTCGACCCGGGTGCGCAACGCCACCTGCTGCAAACCGCCTGTGCCGCCAAGGAAGCCTTGACCGACGCCGCCACTGTTGAAGTCGCTTATGGCGACTGGAAAGCCGCGCTGACCCGCGAAGCCTTCGATGCCCTGATCGAACCCATGGTCGCCCGCAGCCTCAAGGCCTGCCGCCGCGCCGTGCGCGATTCCGGCGTGGAGCTGGAAGACGTCAAGGCCGTGGTCATGGTGGGCGGGTCGACCCGCGTGCCTCGGGTTCGCGAAGCCGTTGCCGAGGCCTTTGGCCGTCAACCACTGACCGAAATCGACCCCGACCAGGTGGTCGCCATCGGTGCCGCGATTCAGGCCGATACCCTGGCCGGCAACAAGCGCGACGGCGGCGAACTGCTGCTGCTTGACGTGATTCCGCTGTCCCTGGGTCTGGAAACCATGGGCGGCCTGATGGAGAAGGTGATTCCGCGCAACACCACCATCCCCGTCGCCCGTGCCCAGGATTTCACCACTTATAAAGACGGCCAGTCGGCCATGATGATCCACGTGCTGCAAGGCGAGCGTGAGCTGATCAGCGACTGCCGCTCCCTGGCGCGCTTCGAATTGCGCGGCATTCCGGCCATGGTGGCTGGCGCGGCGAAGATCCGCGTGACCTTCCAGGTCGATGCCGACGGCCTGCTCAATGTTTCCGCCCGCGAGCTGGGTTCGGGCGTCGAGGCGAGCATTCAGGTCAAGCCGTCCTACGGCCTGACCGACGGCGAAATCGCCCGGATGCTCAAGGATTCCTTCCAATATGCCGGCGACGACAAGGTGGCCCGCGTGTTGCGCGAGCAGCAAGTCGACGCCCAGCGACTGATCGAAGCCGTGCAGGGCGCCCTCGAAGCCGACGGCGAGCGTCTGCTGGACGCCGAAGAGCGCATGGTCATCGAATTGCAGATGCAGGAATTGTCCGAATTGATCAAGGGCACCGATGGCTATGCCATCGAGCAGCAGACCAAGCGTCTGTCGCAAGTCACTGATGCCTTTGCCGCCCGCCGCCTGGATTCAACGGTCAAAGCCGCCCTGGCGGGGCGTAACCTGAATGAAATCGAGGAGTAATTGATGCCGCAGGTGATTTTTTTGCCCCACGAGAAGTTCTGCCCAGAGGGCAAGGTGGTGGAGGCTGAGCCTGGGATATCCATCCTTGATCTGGCCCATGAACACCATATTGAAATGGAAAGCGCCTGTGGCGGTGTCTGCGCCTGCACGACCTGCCATTGCATCATTCGCGAGGGCTTCGATTCGCTGGAAGAGGCGGACGATCTGGAAGAAGATTTCCTCGATCGCGCCTGGGGGCTGGAACCGCAGTCGCGTCTGGGTTGCCAGGCCATCGTCGGTACGGAAGACCTGACCGTCGAGATCCCGAAATATTCGCTTAACCACGCCGCCGAAGCGCCGCACTGATCCGGGAAACCATCATGAGTCTGAAATGGATTGATGTGCTGGAGATTGCGATCCAGCTGACCGAGGCCAAGCCTGATGTAGACCCGCGGTACGTGAACTTCGTCGATCTGCACCAGTGGGTGTTGGCATTGCCGGAGTTCAGCGACGATCCGGCCCGCGGTGGCGAGAAAGTACTTGAAGCCATTCAAGCCGCCTGGATAGAAGAAGCAGACTGAGTCTGCGCTGTACGCAGTTAGGCAATACCCGATAACCCGCGTATAATTCGCGGGTTTAATTTTTCGCACATTACCGTTTCTGGAGTTACACCATGGCTGTTCAACGTACTTTCTCCATCATCAAGCCTGACGCCGTTGCTAAAAACGTGATCGGCAAGATCGTCACCCGCTTCGAAGACGCCGGCCTGCGCGTCGTCGCTTCGAAAATGAAGCAACTGTCCAAGGCCGAAGCCGAAGGCTTCTACGCTGAGCACAGCGAGCGTGGTTTCTTCGGTGAGCTGGTTGCGTTCATGACTTCCGGTCCGGTTGTCGTTCAGGTGCTGGAAGGCGAAAACGCCATCGCTCGCAACCGTGAGCTGATGGGCGCCACCAACCCTAAAGAAGCCGCTCCAGGCACCATCCGTGCCGACTTCGCACAGTCCATCGACGCCAACGCCGTTCACGGTTCGGACTCCGAAGCCGCTGCTGCCCGCGAAATTGCTTACTTTTTCTCCGCTACTGAAGTAACCACTCGCTAAGCCCAGGCTTTTGAGTGAAGGTGAATCCATGACTACATCGAACGGCAAAACCAACCTGTTGGGCCTGACCCAGCCGGAAATGGAGAAATTCTTCGACTCGATCGGGGAGAAGCGTTTCCGTGCCGGTCAGGTAATGAAATGGATTCACCACTTTGGCGTCGACGATTTCGACGCCATGACGAATGTCGGCAAGGCCTTGCGTGAAAAGCTCAAGGCCGTTGCCGAGATTCGCGGCCCCGAAGTGGTCAGCCAGGACATTTCCAGCGACGGCACCCGTAAATGGGTGGTGCGCGTGGCGTCCGGCAGCTGCGTCGAGACCGTCTACATTCCCCAGGGCAAGCGCGGCACCTTGTGCGTTTCGTCCCAGGCAGGCTGTGCCCTGGATTGCAGTTTCTGCTCCACCGGCAAGCAAGGCTTCAACAGCAACCTTACCGCCGCCGAAGTGATCGGCCAGGTGTGGATTGCCAACAAATCCTTTGGCAGCGTCCCGGCGACCGTCGACCGTGCCATCACCAACGTGGTGATGATGGGCATGGGTGAGCCGCTGCTGAACTTCGACAACGTCGTGTCCGCCATGCATCTGATGATGGATGACCTGGGCTATGGCATTTCCAAGCGCCGCGTGACCCTGTCCACGTCTGGCGTGGTGCCGATGATCGATGAGCTGGCCAAGCACATCGACGTCTCCCTGGCGTTGTCGCTGCACGCACCCAATGACGCATTGCGTAACCAGTTGGTGCCGATCAACAAGAAGTATCCGCTTAAGATGCTGCTGGACTCGTGCCAGCGCTACATGTCGGCCTTGGGCGAAAAGCGCGTGCTGACCATCGAGTACACCCTGCTCAAGGATGTGAACGACAAGGTCGAGCATGCGGTCGAGATGATCGAACTGCTCAAGAACATCCCGTGCAAGATCAACCTGATTCCGTTCAACCCGTTCCCGCACTCCGGTTACGAGCGTCCGAGCAACAACGCGATCCGTCGCTTTCAGGATCAGCTTCATCACGCGGGCTTCAACGTCACCGTGCGTACCACCCGCGGCGAAGACATCGATGCGGCGTGCGGTCAATTGGTCGGGCAGGTGCTGGATCGCACCCGTCGCAGCGAACGCTACATTGCCGTGCGCGAGTTGAACGCCGCCGACGATGTGCAGAACGCTGCGAACGGTCACTAAGAGAGGAACTCTATGTCCCTGCGCTTCGCGCTGCTGTTGCTGTTCGCCGGTCTGTGCGCCGGTTGTGTTCTGTCGGGTGACTACAACCCGATGAAAACCAGCAAGGGGCGTGACGAAGCGCGTGTGGCCTATGTGCAACTGGGCATCGGCTACCTGCAGCAGGGCATGACCGAGCGGGCCAAGGTACCGCTCAAGAAGGCCCTGGAGCTGGACAGTTCCGATGCCGACGCCAACGCGGCCCTGGCCCTGGTGTTCCAGGCTGAGCTGGAACCGGAGCTGGCCGACGAGCACTTTCGCAAGGCACTGTCCAGCCGGCCCCAGGATGCACGGATCCTGAACAACTACGGCAGTTTTCTCTACGAGCAACAGCGTTACAAGGAAGCCTACGAACGCTTCGAACAGGCCGCCGCGGATACCCTTTACCCTGAGCGTTCGCGGGTTTTCGAGAACCTCGGCATGACCGCCGCGAAACTCGGCCAGCGTGACCTGGCCCGCCAGCAATTGGAAAAGGCGCTGCGGCTCAACCGCCAGCAACCGCGAGCCTTGCTGGAAATGGCTGAGTTGTCCTACGAAGACAGGCAATATGTGCCCGCGCGGGACTATTACGAACGTTTTAGTCTGCTGAGCGAGCAAAATGCACGTAGTCTATTGCTCGGCGTTCGGCTGGCGCACGTATTCGAAGATCGTGACAAGGCCGCCAGTTATGGCCTGCAACTAAAAAGACTCTATCCCGGTACGCCGGAATATCAGCAATACCTGTCGGAGCAATGATGAAAGCGGCGCATCCTGAAGTGGTAGCAGCGACTCGCGTGAACCCCGGTGAGACCCTGCGTCAAGCCCGCGAAAGCAATGGTTGGTCGCTGGCCCAAGTAGCCCTCAAGCTCAATCTCACCGTGGCTTCCCTGAGCAATCTGGAAGCGGGCGCGTTCGACAAATTGCCGGGGCATACCTTTGCCCGGGGCTACATCCGTGCCTACGCCAAATTACTCGACATGGACCAGACCATGCTGGTCCAGCAATTCGATCAGTACACCGGGTCCGACGCCCAGGGCAGCAATGTGCACAGCCTGGGTCGCATCGAGGAGCCGGTGCGTGTTTCCCACACCATTTTGCGAATCGTCAGCCTGCTATTGCTGATTGCGGTGATTGGGGGCGGTTTCGTCTGGTGGCAGGATCAAGCCTCGCTACGCAGTAAGGAATCGGTCGCCATGGCGCCGGAGCACGTGGAAGTGGAGGGCGCCGACGGCACCACGCGGATCCATCCGCTGGACGAGCCGGAGGACCAGGCTGTGCTCGAAGGCCAGGCGGAAGGCGAAACCAGCCTGGCATTGCCGCAAGGCCAGGACGGCGCTGATGCCGAAGCCGGTGCCGAGCAGGGCGCGCCTGCCGCCCCGGCTGTTGCCCCCGCTGTGCCCGGCACTCCCGCTCCTACCACCAGCGCACCGGTGGCCCCGAGCACACCTGCGCCGACCGTGGCTGCTCCGGCGCCTGCTACTTCGGCAGCTCCGGCAGCGACGCCGGCAGCTCCCGTGGCGCCGGCCGCAGGTGAAGGCCAGGTGCAGATTCAATTCACCGCTGACTGCTGGACGCAGGTTACCGACGGCAACGGCAAGGTGCTGTTCAGTGGGCTCAAGCGCAAGGGCGACAGCACTACCATCAATGGCAAGCCACCATTCGCCGTACGCCTGGGCTATGTCCGTGGCGCGCAGGTCAGCTACAACGGCCAGCCGGTCGACGTCGCTCCGTTCACCAGTGGCGAGACCGCTCGCCTGAAGTTGGGTCAATAAGTCATGCACGGCGAATCTCCAATCAAACGTCGCGAATCCCGCAAGATCTGGGTTGGTAACGTGCCCGTGGGCGGCGATGCGCCTATCGCTGTGCAGAGCATGACCAACAGCGACACCAATGACGTGGCCGCCACGGTCGCGCAGATCAACCGTCTGGAAGCCGCCGGTGTCGACATCGTGCGGGTTTCCGTGCCGGACATGGACGCTGCCGAGGCGTTCGGCAAAATCAAGCAACTGGTCAAGGTTCCCCTGGTGGCCGATATCCACTTCGACTACCGCATCGCCCTGCGCGTGGCCGAGCTGGGCGTCGATTGCCTGCGCATCAACCCGGGTAACATCGGTCGTGAAGACCGCGTGCGCGCCGTGGTGGATGCTGCCCGCGACCGTGGCATCCCGATTCGCATCGGTGTGAACGCCGGTTCCCTGGAAAAAGACCTGCAAAAGAAATATGGCGAACCTACACCGGCGGCCCTGGTGGAGTCGGCGCTGCGCCATGTCGAGCACCTCGAACGGCTGAATTTCCAGGATTTCAAGGTCAGCGTGAAAGCCTCCGACGTGTTCATGGCCGTCGAAGCCTATCGCCTGCTGGCCAAGGAAATCGTCCAGCCCCTGCACCTGGGCATCACCGAAGCCGGTGGGTTGCGTTCGGGCACGGTGAAATCCGCCGTCGGCCTCGGTATGCTGCTCGCCGAAGGAATTGGCGATACCATCCGCATCTCGTTGGCGGCTGATCCGGTCGAGGAAGTGAAAGTCGGCTACGACATTCTCAAGTCCCTGCACCTGCGTTCCCGTGGCATCAACTTCATCGCCTGCCCGAGCTGCTCGCGGCAGAATTTCGATGTGGTCAAGACCATGAACGAGCTGGAGGGGCGACTCGAAGACCTGCTGGTGCCGTTGGATGTCGCGGTGATCGGCTGTGTGGTCAACGGGCCGGGCGAAGCCAAGGAGGCCCATATCGGCCTCACCGGCGGTACGCCGAATCTGATTTACATTGACGGCAAGCCGTCGCAGAAGTTGACGAATGACAATCTGGTGGATGAGCTGGAACGGCTGATCCGCGAGAAAGCGGCCGAAAAGGTCGAAGCCGACGCTGCGGTCATCGCGCGCGGTTAAGTCGAAAGATTAAGGAATAGACGTGAGCAAGTCTCTGCAAGCCATTCGTGGCATGAACGACATCCTGCCCGAGCAGACGCCCCTGTGGCGCTATTTCGAGGGCACCGTGGCGCGCCTGCTGGATAACTACGGTTATCGGCAGATCCGCATGCCAATCGTCGAGTTCACCGAGCTGTTCAAGCGCTCCATCGGCGAAGTGACCGACATCGTCGAAAAAGAGATGTACACCTTCGAGGACCGCAATGGCGACTCCCTGACCCTGCGCCCCGAAGGCACGGCGGCCTGTGTGCGTGCAGTGCTCGAACACGGCATTACCGGTGGCGGCCAGGTGCAGAAGCTCTGGTACATCGGTCCGATGTTCCGTCACGAGCGGCCGCAGAAGGGTCGCTATCGTCAGTTCCACCAGATCGGCCTGGAAGTGTTCAACCTCGACGGTCCGGACATCGATGCCGAGCTGATCGTCATGACCTGGCGCCTGTGGGGCGAGCTGGGCCTTCGTGACGCGGTCAAGCTTGAGCTCAACAGCCTGGGCACCAGCGAGTCCCGTGGCCGCTACCGTGAGGCGTTGGTGGAATTTCTTTCCGCGCACCTGGACAAGCTCGACGAAGACAGCCAACGCCGTCTGAAGACCAATCCGTTGCGCGTGCTCGACACCAAGAACGCCGATACCCAGGCGATCCTGGCTGACGCGCCGAAAATGGCCGACTACCTCGACGACGAATCCCGTGCGCACTTCGAAGGCTTGAAGGCGCGCCTGGACGCCGTGGGCATTCCTTACGTGATCAACCCCAAGTTGGTCCGTGGCCTGGATTACTACAGCAAGACCGTCTTCGAATGGGTGACCGACAAGCTTGGCGCCCAGGGCACCGTGTGTGCCGGCGGCCGCTACGACGGCCTGGTGGAGCAGATGGGTGGCAAGCCGACGCCAGGCGTGGGCTTTGCCATGGGCATCGAGCGTCTGGTGCTGATGCTTGAAGCCCTGGACAAGGTGCCGGAAGCGCTTTCCCGTCAGGTCGACGTCTACCTGTGTGCTTTCGGTGAAGCGGCCGAACTGGCGGCCCTGGCGCTGAGCGAACGGGTCCGCGATCAGTTGCCTGGCCTGCGCCTGCAGATCAACGCCGGTGGCGGCAGCTTCAAGAGCCAGTTCAAGAAGGCCGACAAGAGCGGTGCGCTGTATGCACTGATCCTGGGTGACGACGAACTGGCCCAACAAGTGGTAGGTTTCAAACCCCTGCGTGGCCAGGGCGAACAACAAAGTATTGCCTGGGATGCACTTGCTGCACACCTGGCCACCTGCGTCGTGCAGGGTTGAAGCTGTCTAAACAGCCGATTTAGCGATTAAGGAGTATTGGGGTGTCGAGTACCGAAGATGAACAGCTGGCGGATTTGAAGGACTGGTGGAGTCGTAACGGCAAGCCGCTGGTCACTGGCGGCCTGTTGGCGCTGGTCATCGTATTCGGCTGGCAGGCGTTCCAGAAATACCAGAGCAACCAGTCGCAAGGCGCCTCGATGCTCTATCAGCAGTTGCTGGAAACCACCCTGACCCCGGACGGCAAGCCTGACGCCGCCCGCGTGGCGGACCTGGCTGGCAAGCTCAACAGCGAATACGGCGGCACCGCCTACGCGCAGTACGGTCGTCTGTTCGTGGCCAAGGTCGCGGTAGACAGCGGCAAGCTGGACGACGCGGCCACCGAGCTCAAGGGGATCGTCGACAAGCCTGCCAATCCGACCCTGGGTGAAGTGGCGCGTCAGCGCCTGGCGCAGGTGCTGGCGGCTCAGAACAAGACCGAAGATGCATTGAAGCTGCTCGACGGCGATGCCGACAAGGCGTTCCTGGCGACCCGCGAAGAACTCAAGGGCGACTTGCTGGTACAGCTGGGTCGTGCTGATGAGGCCTATGCGGCCTACCAAAAAGCCAAGGCTGCGCTGTCGGACGAAGCCGCAGTCGGTGGCCTGCAAATCAAGCTGGACGACCTGGCCAAAGGGGATGCGTGACGTGATCCGTTGGAAACATGCAGCATTGCTGGCTCTGGCCATTCTGGCCGCGGGTTGCAGCAGCAACAGCAAGAAAGAACTGCCGCCGGCTGAACTGACCGACTTCAAAGAAGAAGTCGTGCTGCAGAAGCAGTGGAGCCGCTCCATCGGCGACGGCCAGGGCGAAACCTACAACATGCTGGTGCCGGCCATCGACGGCGACACCATCTATGCCGGTGACGTCACGGGCGTGGTGATGGCGATGGATCGCCTGAACGGCGACGTCAAATGGGAAAAAGATCTTGAGCTGCCGGTGTCCGGCGCCGTTGGCGTGGGTTACGGGCTGGTCATGATCGGCACGCTCAAGGGGGAAATCGTCGCCCTGGACGCCAGCAACGGTGAAGAGAAATGGCGCGCCCGCGTGACCAGCGAAGTACTCGCACCGCCGGCTTCCAACGGTGATGTGGTGGTGGTCCAGACCCAGGATGACCGTCTGATCGGCCTGGATGCTGCTACCGGCAACCAGCGCTGGTTGTACGACAGCACTCCGGCGGTCCTGACCCTGCGTGGCACCAGCGCGCCGATCGTTACCAACCGCCTCGCGGTGGCCGGGTTGTCCACCGGTAAAGTGGTTGCCCTGGACATCTCCAACGGCGTGCCGGTGTGGGAGCAGCGTGTTGCCGTTCCACAAGGTCGTTCGGAACTGGAGCGCGTGGTCGACATCGATGGCGGCCTGCTGCTGTCCGGCGGCACGATCTACGTCGCCAGCTACCAGGGTCGCGTCGCGGCGCTGGACCTGGAAAGCGGTCGTCCGTTGTGGCAGCGCGATGCGTCCAGCTACGCCGGTGTCGCCCAGGGTTTCGGCAGCGTCTATGTCAGCCTGTCCTCGGGCACGGTTGAAGGCGTCGACGAACGTTCCACCACCGCATTGTGGAGCAACGATTCCCTGGCCCGCCGTCAACTGTCGGCTCCGGAAGTGTTCTCCAGCTACGTTGCAGTCGGTGACCTGGAAGGTTACCTGCACCTGCTGAGCCAGGTGGACGGTCGTTTCGTCGGCCGCGAGCGTATCGACAGCGACGGCCTGCGTGCCCGTCCGCTGGTGGCAGGCAACATGATTTATGTGTATGGCAACAGCGGCAAACTGGAAGCCCTGACCATCAAGTAAGACTATGCTTGGGGCTAGATCTCAAGCGGCCCGTCCATTGTGAGAGCGGGCTTGCTCGCGAATACGGTGTATCAGAAGAGAATTTGTTAACTGACACACCGCATTCGTGAGCAAGCCCGCTCTCACAGGACTGCCTCCGAGCACCAGCCGCTGCCTCGCAGCGGCTTTTGTATTTTCTGAAATAACGAAGTGGAGAGCCGCATGGTTCCCGTAATCGCCCTGGTGGGCCGACCGAACGTCGGCAAGTCCACCTTGTTCAATCGCCTGACCAGGACTCGAGACGCCATCGTTGGCGACTTGTCCGGTCTGACCCGTGATCGCCAATACGGTGAGGCCAAGTGGCAAGGGCGTACCTACATCCTGATCGACACCGGCGGTATCTCCGGTGATGAACATGGCATGGACGAAAAAATGGCCGAGCAGTCGCTGCTCGCCATTGAAGAAGCGGATGTGGTGCTGTTCCTGGTAGACGCCAAGGCTGGTTTTACTGCCGCCGACCAGATGATCGCCGAGCATTTGCGCAAACGTAACAAGCGCTCCCACGTGGTCGCCAACAAGGTCGACAATATCGATCCGGACATGGCCCGCGCCGAGTTCGCGCCGTTGGGCATGGGCCAGGCGATTCCGATTGCCGGTGCCCACGGTCGCGGCATCAGCCAGTTGCTGGAAGTCGCCCTGGCTGATTTCCCGAAAGACGACGAAGACGAGCCGGAAGAAGGCGAAGAAGAGGTCGTTGCCGAAGGCGAGGAAGCCAAGCGCATTCCGGGCCCGAGCGAAAAGGACGGGATCAAGATCGCGATCATCGGCCGTCCGAACGTGGGCAAGTCGACGCTGGTCAACCGCATGCTCGGCGAAGACCGGGTCATCGTGTACGACCAGCCCGGCACCACCCGCGACAGTATCTACATCCCCTTCGAGCGCAACGAAGAGAAGTACACGCTGATCGACACCGCCGGTGTGCGCAAGCGCGGCAAGATCCACGAGGAAGTCGAGAAGTTCTCCGTGGTCAAGACGTTGCAGGCCATCAAGGACGCCAACGTGGTGATCTTCGTGATGGATGCCCGCGAAGGCGTGGTCGATCACGACTTGAACCTGCTGGGCTTCGCCTTGGAGGCCGGTCGTGCGCTGGTGATCGCGATCAACAAGTGGGACGGCATGACGCCGAGCGAGCGCGATTTCGTCAAGGTGGAGTTGCAGCGCCGGCTGTTCTTCGTCGACTTCGCTGACATTCACTTCATCTCGGCCCTGCACGGCACGGGCGTGGGCAACCTCTACGCCTCGGTGCAGAACTCCTTCAAGTCGGCGGTCACCCGCTGGCCGACCAACCGCCTGACCCAGATCCTGGAAGACGCGGTTGGCGAACACGCGCCACCGATGGTCAACAACCGCCGGATCAAGCTGCGTTACGCTCACCTGGGCGGCGCCAACCCGCCGATCATCGTGATCCACGGCAACCAGATCGAGAAGGTGCCCAAGTCGTACGTCCGTTACCTGGAAAACACCTATCGCCGTGTCCTGAAGCTGGTTGGCACGCCGATCCGCATCGAGTTCAAGGGCGGCGAGAACCCGTACGAAGGCAACAAGAACACGCTCACCGACCGTCAGGTCAACAAGAAGCGCCGCTTGATGTCGCACCACAAGAAGGCCGACAAGAAGCGTCGCGACAAGAAATAGAAGCAGCTGCAAGCTGCGAGCTGCAAGCCACAAGTTCGGCGCACCGGCTTGTAGCTTGCTGCTTGCAGCTTTTTTTTGGGCTATTCTCGACCTCTCCCGCGCCGCGCCAGAGCCCGGGTGCAGACGCAGAGACCCCCTGATGATCACCAGCAAGCTGCCGAATGTCGGCATCACCATTTTCACCCAGATGTCCCAGCTCGCCGCGCAGACCGGTGCGCTCAACCTGTCCCAGGGGTTTCCCGATTTCGATGGCCCGCAGGCCTTGCGCGATGCGGTAGGCCGGCATATTGCCCAAGGTCATAACCAGTATTCGCCCATGACCGGGCTGCCGGCCCTGCGTCAGCAGATCGCGGCGAAGATTGCCCGCAGTTATGGCGCCCAGGTCGACGCCGACCAGGAAGTCACTGTGACCCCCGGCGCGACCCAGGCGATTTTCTGCGCCATCGCGGCGGTGGTCCAAAGCGGCGATGAAGTGATCGTGTTCGACCCTTGCTATGACAGCTACGAACCCTCCGTCCAACTGGCCGGTGGCCGTTGCGTACATGTTCAGTTGGGCCTGGATGATTTCTCCATCGATTTCCAGAAGCTCGGCGAAGCCCTGAGCCCGCGTACGCGGATGATCATCCTCAACACGCCCCACAACCCCAGCGGCGCCCTGATCAGTCGCGCCGAGCTGGATCAATTGGCGGCGTTGATCCGTGATCGCGATATCTACCTGATCAGTGATGAAGTCTATGAACACCTGGTGTTCGACGGTGTGTCCCATGCCAGCGTCCTCGCCCATGAGGAACTGTACCGCCGCGCCTTCGTGGTCAGTTCGTTCGGCAAGACCTACCACGTTACCGGCTGGAAAACCGGCTACGTCGTGGCGCCACCGGCCCTGACGGCGGAGCTGCGCAAGGTGCATCAGTACGTCAGCTTCTGTGGCGTGACACCGCTGCAATACGCCTTGGCTGACTACATGGCGGCGCATCCCGAGCATGTGGAAGAGCTGCCGGGTTTCTACCAGGCCAAGCGTGACCTGTTTTGCGATCTGCTGGCCCCGTCGCGGTTCAGCTTCAAGCGCGTGACCGGTACCTATTTCCAGTTGGTGGATTATTCGCACATCCGCCCGGACCTGAACGATGTCGACATGGCGGTCTGGATGACCCGTGAGCACGGCGTGGCGACGATTCCGGTGTCGGTGTTCTACCGGGAGCCACCCCAAGGCCAGCGCCTGGTGCGGCTGTGCTTCGCCAAACGCGAGGAGACGCTGCGCGAAGCGGCGGAAAAACTATGCGTGATCTGAGTGCATTGCCGAACCTCAATATCGCCTTGATCCAGACTACCCTGGCGTGGCATGACCGCCAGGCCAACCTGGAACATTTCGAAAGCTTGCTGGAGCAGGCGCGGGGGGCCGACCTGGTCATCCTGCCGGAAATGTTCACCACCGGGTTT
Source organism: Pseudomonas sp. SJZ078 (assembly GCF_007828255.1). Lineage (NCBI taxonomy): Bacteria > Pseudomonadati > Pseudomonadota > Gammaproteobacteria > Pseudomonadales > Pseudomonadaceae > Pseudomonas > Pseudomonas sp. SJZ078. Next base: position 223,167 of record NZ_VIUG01000002.1, read on the forward strand.
TCCATGGAGTCGCAAACCCTGGCGGAGCCTGAACACGGGCCCACCAGCGTCTGGATGCGGACCCAGGCGGCAAGGCTGGATGCGGTAATCACCGGCAGTCTGATTGTCCAGGCCGCTGATGGCAGCCATCGCAACCGCTTGCTCTGGGTGCGACCGGATGGTGAGGTGCTGCACTACGACAAGCGCCATCTGTTCCGCATGGCCGGCGAACACGATCACTACACACCGGGTGAGCGGCAAGTGCTGTTCGAGCTCAAGGGGTGGCGGGTCCGTCCGCTGATTTGCTACGACCTGCGTTTCCCGGCCTGGAGTCGCGACGCCGAGGACACCGACCTGTTGCTGTACACCGCCAACTGGCCGGGCGCCCGGCGCCAGCATTGGAACCGCCTGCTGCCGGCCCGCGCCATCGAGAACCTGTGCTACGTGGCGGCAGTGAACCGCATCGGTACCGACGGCAAGGGCTTCGCCTATACCGGCGACAGTCAGGTGCTGGACTTCCAGGGCGAAACCTTGCTCAGTGCAGGGGAGGCCGATGGTGTGTTCATGGTGAGTTTGAATGCGGCGGACCTGGCGGCCTATCGCAAGCGCTTTCCGGCGAACCTGGATGCCGACCGTTTCGAATTCATCTGATTGAAACGATTCAGCTCTTAAGAAGCGCTGTTGCATGCCGATAACGGGTCAGCCAAGGAGGAGTCCCCATGACCACGATCAGCGCAACTACCGTAAATCCTTACCCACTCTCGGCCCCAAAGACCCGGATCGGCGGGGCCGCCGAAGAAACGACGGCCACTTCGCCGGCATCGACTGATGCCGCCGACGAGAAGGAAAAGGCACTGAAAGTCGATACCAGTGGCGCCAATATCGCCGGTGCGCCTGCCAGCAGCGGTGTGGATGTCATCGAGCAACTGAAAAAGCAGATTGAGCAGACCGAAAAGCTGTTGGCCCAGCAGCAGGCCGAACTGGCCCGCGTGGAGAAAAGCCAGGCCAATGAAGAGCAGAAGGCCCAGCAGGCCATGGCCATCCAGACCCAGATCATGGGCACCCAGGCCGCTTTGCAGACCTTGCGGGCAGCGTTGTTGCAGGCCATGGCCGGTTCTGTCGATACCCATGCCTGAGATTGTTGTTGCCTGACAGATCGCCATCGCGAGCAGGCTCGCTCCCACAGGGGCTACATGGAACCTGTGGGAGCGAGCCTGCTCGCGATGGGGCCATGACAGATAGCACAAGACCACCGCCAAACAAAAAAGGCCCCAGGGTTCACACCCCGGGGCCTTTTGCATTTCGGCCGCGAATCAGGCCGCCTTGGCCTCAGGCTGGCTCAGCGAACGGTTCAGCGCGCTGAACAGGGCCTTGAAGCTGGCCGTGGTGATGTTTTCATCGATGCCCACGCCGTGCACCGCGCGTTCACCGTTGACCCGCAGTTCGATGTACGCCGCTGCCTTGGCGTTGGTGCCGGCGCCGATGGCGTGTTCGTTGTAGTCCATGATCTCCACCGGAATTGGCAGGCCGGCCACCAGTGCCTCCAGCGCGCCGTTGCCCTTGCCGCGCCAGTGCAGGTTGGTTTCGCCCTGGCCCTTGCTGGCGACTTCCACTTCCACGGCGCTGTTGCCGTTTTCTTCCTGCAGGCGATGGCTGACCAGCGCATATGGGGTGTTGGCTTGCAGGTATTCGCGTTGCAGCAGGCTGTGGATCTGCTGGGCGGTCATTTCCAGGCCGAGGCGGTCGGTCTCGCGCTGAACCACCTGGCTGAACTCGATCTGCATGCGGCGCGGCAGGCTGATGCCATATTCCTGTTCCAGCAGGTAGGCGATGCCGCCCTTGCCCGACTGGCTGTTGACGCGAATCACCGCCTCGTAGCTGCGGCCGATGTCGGCCGGGTCGATCGGCAGGTACGGCACTTCCCACAGCGTGTCGGATTTCTGCTGGGCAAAGCCCTTGCGGATAGCGTCCTGGTGCGAGCCGGAGAACGCGGTGTGAACCAGGTCTCCGACGTAGGGGTGACGTGGGTGCACCGGGATCTGGTTGCACTCTTCGACCACTTTGCGCACGCCATCGATGTCGGAGAAATCCAGCTCAGGGTTGATGCCCTGGGTGTAGAGGTTCAGCGCCACGGTCACCAGGTCGACGTTGCCGGTGCGCTCGCCGTTGCCGAACAGGCAGCCTTCGACACGGTCGGCACCGGCCATCAGGCCCAGCTCGGTGGCGGCCACACCGGTACCACGGTCGTTGTGGGTGTGCAGGCTGATGAGCACGCTGTCACGACGGCTGATGTTGCGGTGGAACCACTCGATCTGGTCGGCGTAGACGTTCGGGGTGGCGACTTCCACGGTGGCGGGCAGGTTGAGGATCACCTTGCGCTCGGGAGTCGGGTTCCAGACTTCGATCACCGCGTCGCAGACTTCCTTGGCAAACTCCAGCTCAGTGGCGCTGAACGTCTCTGGCGAGTATTCGAACTGCCACTGGGTTTCCGGCTGTTGGGCGGCATATTTGACGAACAGCTTGGCCGCGTTCACCGCGATTTCCTTGACGCCGTCCTTGTCCTGGTTGAACACGATGCGGCGGAACGACGGGCAGGTGGCGTTGTAGAGGTGGACGATGGCTTTCTTCGCGCCGCGCAGGGACTCGAAGGTCCGGGCGATCAGGTCTTCACGGGCCTGGGTCAGCACCTGGATGGTGGTGTCGTCCGGGATGTGGCCTTCTTCGATGAGGGTGCGCACGAAGTCGAAATCGGTTTGCGAGGCGGCCGGGAACGACGCTTCGATTTCCTTGACGCCCACGGCGACCAGGGTTTTCCAGAAGCGCAGTTTCTTGACCGCATCCATCGGCTCGATCAGCGACTGGTTGCCGTCGCGCAGGTCGGAGCTGCACCAGATCGGCGCGGCGGTGATGGTCTTCGACGGCCAGGTACGATCCGGCAGGTTGATGGTCGGGAAGGCGCGGTATTTGGAAGACGGGTCTTTGAGCATGCTCATGGGCGGAATCCTTATTGTCGTGGCCGGAAAAAGGCGGCCTGCCGGTGGTTCGAACGGGGTGGCTCTACAGCCTGGACGGGGTGCCGCGATTCAGCCCGGCAGTCGTGCGCTGACGAGGCACAGGCTGCGGTGCTGGCGAAGCTGGATGAGGGTATGAGAGGTTTTCATGCCTTCAACCCTAACCGTGTGGGGGGAGGATCGCAAGCAGTCGGAAAAAATTGAGAGAAGTTCTGCTTTATGGCGTTTTTGCGAGATTTAATCGCGTGCTATTCGGGTTTTTGTATTTTTATTGCGTCGATGTTTCTGACTTGGCAATCCCTTGAATATGGGTGGATGCAGCTTAAGCCTTCGCGAGCAAGCCCGCTCCCACAGGTACAGCGTCGATCCTGTGGGAGCGGGCTTGCTCGCGAAGAGGCCAGTCGCCTTGCCTCACTCTTTCAGGGTTCGAACGCCCCGATGAAAATCGCCGGATCCACCCGCGCATCGTTCAGGCTGATGTTCCAGTGCATGTGGGGCCCGGTCGCTCGACCGGTGGCGCCGACCTTGCCCACTACCGCGCCTCGGGCCAATTGTTGGCCCACCTTCACATCGATCTTCGACATATGGCAGAACATGCTGATGAAGCCCTGGCCATGGTCGACGAACACGGTGTTGCCGTTGAAGAAGTAATTGCCAGTGAGGATCACCCTGCCGGCCGCCGGTGTCTTGATCGGCGTGCCGGCGGGCACGGCGAAGTCCAGGCCGGCGTGGGGGTTGCGCTCTTCGCCGTTGAAGAAACGACGCACGCCAAACCGGCTCGACAGCGGGCCATTGACCGGCTTGTCCAGCAGCAGGTTGCTGGGGATGTTCGGGCTGAAGCTGCGGTAGGCCTTCAACTGCACGGCCAGCTCGGCGTCGATGCGCTTGAGGTCCGCCGGGTTCGGATTGACCTGGCGCTTGTTCTTCAGGGTGATGTGCTGCTCGGGGTATTTTTTATAGCCGACCACGAACGGGTGGGTGCCGCCGCCGCTGCTGATCTGCTGGGTGCCCGGCTGGACGGTCAGCGGGATGCCGACAATCGCCAGCCAGTTGTTCTGTTCCTTGACCACCAGCACCGGCTTGCCTTGATAGCTGGCTTTCGGCGCCTGGGCCGCGCTGCCCAGGTCGACCACGGCCACGCCGCCGGGCACCGGTTTGTTCAGCAGGCGGGTGATGTAACTGTCGGCATGGGCATTGAAGGTCAGGCACAGCAAAAGCAGAGGTGTTAGAAATCGCGGCATGGATCAATCCAGTAGAGAAAGGGTGACCGGCGTCAGGTGATTGTCTTCGACCCTTACCAGCAATTCGCCTTCGCCGAGCCGGGCCGTCAGGCGCTGGCCGGTCTGGGTCTGTCCGGCACTGCGGATCGCATGGCCGCGCTCGTCCAGCAGAATGCTGTAGCCTCGGCCGAGGGTCGCCAGGGGGCTGACAATGTGCAGTGTCTGCATCTGGTTGTGCAATTGCACGCGTCGCGCTTTCAAGCCTTCGCGCATGGCCCGGGGCAGGCGTTCGGCCAGGCTGTCCAGGCGCTGGCGCAGCAGTGCCAGATGACGGCCCGGATGTTGGCCAGCCAGTCGGGTTTCCAGGCGGATCAGACGTTCGCGACGGGTATTGAGGCTGCGTTCGAAAGCCCGGCGCAGGCGCATGTCCAGGTCGTCCAGGCGCTGGGCTTGCTGGCGCAGGCGTTCACCGGGGTGACGCAATCGTCGGGTCAGGCCTTCGAGACGCAGTTGATCGCGCATCAAGCGGTCACGCATACGCATCACCAGCCGCCGATGCAGGCTTTCAACCCTGCGCACCAGGTCACCGGCATCCGGCGCCAGCAGTTCAGCGGCGGCGGATGGCGTCGGGGCGCGTACGTCGGCGACGAAATCGCTGATAGACACGTCAGTTTCATGGCCGACGGCGCTGACGATCGGTGTCACGCAGGCGTCCACGGCCCGGGCCACGGCTTCTTCATTGAAGCACCACAAGTCTTCCAGCGAACCGCCGCCTCGGGCCAGGATCAGCGCATCGAAGCCCCGGGCGTCCGCCAGTTTCAGCGCGCGGACGATCTGTGCGGTGGCTTCGCGACCCTGCACGGCGGTGGGGATCAGCGTCAGGGCAATCTGCGGCGCACGGCGACGGAACACGCTGATGATGTCGCGGATCACCGCGCCGGTGGGCGAACTGATGATGCCGATGCGTTGTGGATGGGCGGGCAGGGGCATCTTGCGCTCGGCGCTGAACAGGCCTTCGGCGCTGAGCTTTTCCTTCAAGGCATCGAAGGCCAGGCGCAGGGCACCGTCGCCGGCCGGCTCTACGGTGTCGAGAATCAACTGGTAGTCGCCACGGCCCTCGAACAGCGAGACCTTGCCGCGTACCTTGACCGCCAACCCGTCCTTCAAGGTCTGGCGCACCCGCACGGCGTTCTGCCGGAACAGTGCACAACGCACCTGGGCACCGCTGTCCTTGAGGGTGAAATACACATGGCCGGAGGCAGGGCGGGCGAGGTTGGAGATTTCGCCCTCGACCCAGATGTTGCTGAATACGTCTTCGAGCAACACCCGCGCACGGCCATTGAGCTGGCTGACAGTCAGGACCTCACGGTCCAGGCCCAGGCGGGCAAAGGGATCTTTAATCATGGGCGGCATGATAAGGGCATTTGTGGCTGAATCTCCATGAGTGCAAAGAATTAGAGCGCGTCGCCTTCTTCGCGAGCAAGCCCGCTCCCACAGGGTCCTACGCCGTCCTTGTGGGAGCGAGCCTGCTCGCGATTGCAATGGTGAAGTCATCATAATTGCTGGATAAGCCTACGAGCTCTGGCTAAAGTCGCCGCTTCGTCAGCAAGGAAGTGCCGGATGAACCTCTTCTCGTGGTTAGGCCAATGGGCATTCGCACCCACGGATTGGCTGGTGATCGGCCTTGCCATCGCCCTGGCCTACATTGTGTTCGGCATTGCCGGGTTCGGCACCGCTCTGGTAGCCGCGCCGATTCTGCTGCTGTTCCTGCCGCTGTCGAAAATCGTGCCGCTACTGGTGCTGCTGGATTTTGTCGCGGCGTTCGGCAACCTGCTGCCGTCGCGCAAGGATGTTGCCCGGCCGGAATTGCTGCGCTTGTTGCCGTGCATGGCGATAGGTTGCACCCTGGGCGTGATTTTCCTGCTCAACCTCAAGTCTGACCTGCTGTTGCTGTTGATGGGCCTGTTCATCAGCGCTTATGCGATCTACAGCCTGTGGATAAAGACCCGGCCCGCTCAACTGTCGGCGCTGTGGGCGATCCCGATGGGCACGGTGGGCGGGATGTTCGGGGCCTTGTTCGGCAGCGGCGGCTTTTTATATGCAATCTATTTGAACAGCCGCTTGCCCAAGGAACCGGCCCGGGCCACCCAAAGCGCGCTGATCAGTTGCAGCACCGTGGTGCGCCTGAGTCTGTTCGCTGTCGCGGGCGTGTATGCCGAACTACCCTTGTTGGTACTGGCGCTGTGTTTATTGCCGGCCATGGCGCTGGGGCTGTGGATAGGGCGTCGCCTGACCATGAGGATGTCCCGCGAGACGTTCGTGCGTCTGGTGACGTGGCTGGTGCTTGCCAGTGGCCTCGCGCTGATCGGGCGCTACCTGAGCGCTTGACCTGGCTCGGCCAGGGATTAAGCTGCCGGCCTCCCAGCGCATCGCAACGTAAACCGTCAGGCCGCATCATGAATTCGCAAAGCATCATCGTTCCGAGAATCTCCACCCTGCCGGTCCATGAACCTCGGGCCCGGGCCATCGTGCGCTGGCTGGTGCGCAAGAATATCGTCGAGGAACAACTGACCACCTGCGCACGCACCGGCAATCGCATGGGCCACGCCATCGCCCCCGGCGCCCGCGAGGTGGTCCTGCAGCCTGATGCACTGCCATTCGGCGACGCGATCAACGGCCTGGAGATCATCACCAAGCGTTGCATCTATACGCCGGCCAAGGGTTTCCTTGAAGAGGCCGGCTGTGCCGAGTGCCGCAAAGAGGTCGGCGAGGCGCTGTTCGAAAGCCTGGAAGACTGGATGCCGGGTCGCACCGACAACTTCACCTGCCCCGAATGCGGGCATGAAGACGACATCAACGGGTTCCTGTTCTTGCAGCCGTGCGCATTCTCCAACCTGGGGTTCATTTTCAATAACTGGCTGGAAGCGGGGTTCAAGCAGTCGTTTCTCGATGAGTTTGCTGATTGGCTGGACCAGCCGGTGAGTTGGGTTCGGGTGGAGCTGTAGATAGGCACACAGGATCTGTTGTGCGGCAAGGATTGTTGTGCTTTAGCTCCATCAATCAGCCCGCCAATAATAGACAGAGTTTTACATTGAGCCAGACGGTGTGCATGAGTATAATGGCGCGCTTCCATTTTCCCGCTCGGGAGCCCCCGCGATGCTGCGTATCAGCCAAGAAGCCCTGACCTTCGACGACATTCTCCTAGTGCCTGGTTATTCCGAGGTGCTGCCTAACGAAGTCAGCCTCAAAACCCGTCTCACCCGTGGCATCGAACTGAATATCCCGCTGGTTTCCGCTGCCATGGACACCGTGACCGAAGCCCGTCTGGCCATTGCTATGGCTCAGGAAGGCGGTATCGGTATCATCCACAAGAACATGACCATCGAACAGCAGGCCGCCGAAGTGCGCAAGGTCAAGCGGTTCGAGGCTGGCGTGGTCAAGGATCCGATCACCATCGAGGCTGACGCCACCGTCCGGGATCTGTTCGAACTGACCCGTATGCACAACATCTCCGGCGTTCCGGTACTGCACGATGGCGACCTGGTCGGCATCGTCACCTCCCGCGACGTGCGTTTCGAGAACCGTCTCGATGCTTCCGTGCGCCAAGTGATGACGCCTAAAGAGCGTCTGGTCACGGTCAAGGAAGGCACCAGCAAGGACGAAGTCCGCGAGTTGCTGCACAAGCACCGCATCGAGCGCGTGCTGATCGTCGACGAAAAATTCGCCCTCAAGGGCATGATGACCGTCAACGACATCGAAAAAGCCAAGGCCTACCCGCTGGCGAGCAAGGACGACCAGGGTCGTCTGCGCGTCGGCGCTGCGGTCGGTACCGGCAAGGACACCGGCGACCGCGTCGCCGCCCTGGTCAATGCCGGCGTTGACGTGGTGGTGGTCGACACCGCCCACGGTCACTCTAAAGGCGTGATCGACCGCGTTCGCTGGGTCAAGCAGAACTTCCCTGACGTGCAGGTAATCGGCGGTAACATCGCCACCGGCGCTGCCGCCAAGGCCCTGGCCGAAGCCGGCGCCGACGCGGTCAAGGTCGGTATCGGCCCTGGCTCGATCTGCACCACACGGATCGTCGCCGGTGTCGGCGTGCCGCAGATCAGCGCCATCGCCAACGTTGCCGCTGCCCTTGAAGGCACTGGCGTCCCGTTGATCGCCGACGGCGGCATCCGTTTCTCCGGTGACCTGTCCAAGGCCATCGTTGCCGGTGCCTACAGCGTGATGATGGGTTCGATGTTCGCCGGTACCGAAGAAGCGCCGGGCGAGATCGAGCTGTTCCAGGGCCGTAGCTACAAGGCTTACCGCGGCATGGGGTCGCTGGGCGCCATGTCCCAGGCCCAGGGCTCTTCCGATCGTTACTTCCAGGACTCCTCCGCGGGTGCCGAGAAGCTGGTGCCGGAAGGCATCGAAGGTCGCGTGCCATACAAAGGCACCTTGACCGCCATCATCCATCAACTGATGGGTGGCCTGCGTTCCTCGATGGGCTACACCGGCAGTGCCAACATCGAAGAGATGCGCACCAAGCCGGAGTTCGTACGCATCACCGGCGCCGGCATGGCCGAGTCCCATGTTCACGACGTACAGATCACCAAGGAAGCGCCGAACTACCGGGTCGGCTAACGCCTCGAGCTGCGAGTTAGGAGCTTCAAGCTACAAGCGATAGTGGTGCTGCAGCCGCTATCGCGTTCTACCCGATCAACTTGCAGCTTGCGGCTTGAAGCTTGCAGCTGCATCAGAGAATGAGTCATGGCCCTCGACATTCACGCTCACCGCATCCTGATCCTCGACTTCGGTTCCCAGTACACCCAACTGATTGCCCGCCGCGTGCGTGAAATCGGCGTGTACTGCGAATTGCATCCGTTCGACATGGATGACGAAGCGATTCGCGAGTTCGCTCCCAAAGGCGTCATCCTCGCCGGCGGCCCCGAGTCCGTGCACGAAGCCAACAGCCCGCGCTGCCCGCAAGCGGTGTTCGACCTGGGTGTACCGGTTTTCGGCATCTGCTACGGCATGCAGACCATGGCCGAGCAGCTCGGTGGCAAGGTGGAAGGCTCCGACCTGCGTGAATTCGGCTATGCCCGCGTTGACGTGGTCGGCAAGAGCCGCCTGCTGGATGGCATCGAAGACCATGTCGACGCCGATGGCCTGTTCGGCCTGGACGTGTGGATGAGCCACGGTGACAAGGTCACCAGGATGCCGGAAGACTTCCACATCCTCGCCAGCACCCCGAGCTGCCCGATTGCCGGCATGTTCAGCGACGAGCGTCGCTACTACGGCGTGCAATTCCACCCGGAAGTGACCCACACCAAGCAGGGTGGCCGCATCCTGTCGCGCTTCATCCTCGACATCTGCGAATGCGAAGCCCTGTGGACACCGTCGAAAATCGCTGAAGACGCCATCGCCCAGGTGCGCGCCCAGGTCGGTACCGACAACGTACTGCTGGGTCTGTCCGGCGGTGTCGACTCCTCGGTAGTCGCCGCGCTGCTGCACAAGGCCATCGGTGATCAACTGACCTGCGTCTTCGTCGACAACGGCCTGCTGCGCCTGCACGAAGGCGAGCAAGTGATGGCCATGTTCGCCGAGAACATGGGCGTCAAGGTCATCCGCGCCAACGCCGAAGAGCAGTTCCTGGCCAACCTGGCCGGCGAATCCGACCCGGAGAAAAAGCGCAAGATCATCGGTCGTACCTTCATTGACGTGTTCGATGCCGAATCCTGCAAACTCGACAACATCAAGTACCTGGCCCAAGGCACCATCTACCCCGACGTGATCGAGTCGGCCGGCGCCAAGAGCGGCAAGGCCCACGTGATCAAGTCCCACCACAACGTCGGTGGCCTGCCGGAAGAAATGAACCTCAAGCTGGTTGAGCCGCTGCGCGAGCTGTTCAAGGACGAGGTTCGTCGCCTCGGCCTGGAACTGGGCCTGCCGTACGACATGGTCTACCGCCACCCATTCCCGGGCCCGGGCCTGGGCGTGCGGATCCTCGGTGAAGTGAAGAAGGAATACGCCGACCTGCTGCGTCGCGCCGACCACATCTTCATCGAGGAACTGCGCAAGGCTGACTGGTACCACAAGGTCAGCCAGGCGTTCGTGGTGTTCCAGCCGGTGAAATCGGTTGGCGTGGTGGGCGATGGCCGTCGTTACGCCTGGGTCGTGGCCCTGCGTGCGGTGGAAACCATCGACTTCATGACCGCTCGTTGGGCACACCTGCCGTACGAGCTGCTGGAAACCGTTTCCGGTCGCATTATCAACGAAATCGACGGTATCTCCCGCGTGACGTATGACGTGTCGAGCAAGCCGCCGGCGACGATTGAGTGGGAGTGATCCCGCGTCTGGCATAGACCGGCACAAAGCGCATTGAAGTACTTAAAGCCCGCGTAACTGCGGGCTTTTTGCATTTTCAGTCTGGCACTGTCTGGTCGGCGGCAGCTCGCGTCGCGTGCGCGGCGATAAACATGGCGACGGCCGACCGGCAATAGGATTCGATTTCGTTGTCGTCCTGTGCTCTCGTTTCATCGAAGCGAGCGATGATCAGCAGATCGGATCCTTTGAAAAGCGCGGCAAACAAGCGAGCGGACTGGCGAGGATCGGGCACGTTCAGAACCGCCTTCGCGTGCAACTGACGCAACAGGGCCTCGATTTGGGCGATAACATAGGCGGGGCCGGCTTCGTATTGGCGTTGGCTTAACGTTTTTTGATTGGTTTTGTCGGCCGTGATCATGGCTTCGACACTGCGTACGTCCGGGCTCAACAGCGTGCGAAGCAAGGTTGATCCCACCGCCATGAGCTGATCTTCGGCCGAGCCGTCGACGCCTTCAAAAAGGGCCTGTGGCGCAAACTGCTGGCAATGGACCGCGATGGCCGCGCTGAACAGCGCCTCCTTGTTCTCGAAGTGCCGATAGATGCTTAGCTTGGATATCTTCGCCCGCTGGGCGACTTTGTCCATGGTCGTCGCTTGAAAACCCAATTCCACAAAGAGTTCGTACGCTGCGTCGATGATCGTTTGGCCAAGCGCTTCGTTGGCGGGCCGGCCGCGTCGGGCCTGGCTGTTTTCGGACATAAAAATTCCAGTACTTGACAGTATTCTAATTCTGGAATTATGGTACTTTAAAGTATCTTAAAGCCGCAACCTATCTCCTCCACCCACAGCGCGGAGCCCATCACCATGAATGACGTCATTATCATCGGCGGCAGCTTTGCCGGCCTCGCCGCCGCCCTGCAGCTCGGCCGTGCTCGCCGCAAGGTCACGGTTCTCGATACCGGCCTGCCGCGCAATCGCTTCGCTGGCCACTCCCATGGCCTGCTCGGCCACGATCACAAGCCACCGCTGGACATCCTGGCAGAGGCGCGGCAGCAGTTGGCGCGCTACCCCACGATCAGACTGGTCAACGCCCGGGCCGAGAGCATCTCCGGCACCATTGACCATTTCTCCGTCCTCACTGGCGATGGCGAATGTCTTGGGGCGCGCCGCTTGATCCTGAGCTATGGCGTCGTCGACCAGATGCCTGATGTTCCGGGCTTCGCCGAAAGCTGGGGCACGTCCATCGTGCCGTGTCCGTATTGCGACGGTTTTGAAAACGCCGGCCAGCATTGGGGCCTCGTCTGGTCCGGCCCGCAGTCGCACAATTATGTCAGGCTGTACCACGATTGGACTGACACGTTGACGGTCTTCGCCGATGGTCATGACATCCCGCCCGATATCCGGGCCGATCTGGCGCACCGCAACATATCTGTCGTCGATGGCCGGATCGTCGAGATCGCCCATCAAAAGGGTCATATCAGCACGGTCAATCTCGACACCAGCCCCAATGTCGCGGTCGACATCCTGTTCGCCCATCCGCGCAGCAAGCCGTGCACAAGCCTGCATGAATCACTGGGCCTCGCCACGGTGGATACGCCCGCCGGCATCGTCCTCAAAGTCGACGAGCGCCGCCAGACCAGCATGCCCGGCATCTACGCCGCCGGCGACCTCGCCACGCCATTTTTGCCCTCGGTCACCCAGGCATCATCGCAGGGCGCGATGGCGGGTATCTTCGCTCAGCAATCGATGCTGGTTTGAGCGCGCAGATTCCCGTCTATTAAGAACGAATCAGAACAGGGAGATCCCATGACAGAGCAAAATGCCCATCAGGTTGCCGACTGGAATGGCCAAAGCGGGGAGTACTGGGCCGCCAACCAGGCTCGGCTGGACGCCATGATGGCGGTGTTCGGCCGGGCCGCGATCGAAGCCGCCGCGCCCGTCACGGACGAACGCGTGCTGGACGTCGGTTGCGGCGCGGGTGCGTCAAGTCTGGATCTGGCCGCTCGCGTCGGCGCGGGCGGCTATGTGCTGGGCGTGGACATCTCCGAACCGCTGATCGACCGAGCACGTGCGCTTGCGCCACAGGATACGCCGGTCCTGTTCCGAGTGGCCGACGCCAGCAGCACCGAGCTGCCCGAGGGCGCGTTCGACATCCTGTTCTCGCGTTTCGGGGTGATGTTCTTCGAAGATCCGACTGGGGCGTTCGCCCATATGCGCCGCGCGCTTCGGCCGGGCGGGCGGGTCGCTTTCGTCTGCTGGCGCGGCGTGGCCGAGAACGATTGGGTGCGCCTGCCGATGGGGGCGATCAAGGACATCGTCCCGCTACCCGCGCCGCCCGGTCCCGAAGCGCCCGGCCCATTCTCGTTCGGTGATCGGGGGCGGGTGATGCGTATCCTGACAGCGGCCGGCTTCACCGATATCACTATCACACCCTTTGATGCTTCCATCCCATTCGGCGAGGGCAAAACGCGGGACGCGGCGATCGACGACGCGGTGAGGATGGCGTTCGAGGGCGGCCCGCTGTCACTTGTGCTCGCTGATCAACCCGATGACATCCGCGCCCGAGCCTGGGCCGCGGCCCGTGCCGCCTTCGCGGGCCTCGCCGGCGAGAGGTCGGTGATGATCAACGGCGCGGCTTGGATCGTGATGGCGCGCAATCCGGCAAGCTGATAAGGATTAACTGGGGAGATGACCCGCTGTGGAGCGGGCGTCTTTGGCCGGTCAGATTGATGTTCCCTCTGGCTTTAAAACCGCCATTTGCGAGCTGGAGACTTGGATCATGTTTAACCCTTTCCTCAGCTCTGGTGAGGATTGCTAGAAATAACTGTTTTTGTGCGTAACTCTTGTTTTCTAATCGTTTTTTTCCGAGCTTAATCGTTAGCTGACAAGATCAGGCGTAGCGCATCCTTTTTTCAATACCCGAAAGCCGTCTTGTCCGCAGAGGCCCCTGCGGCATGAAGTTACCCATCTGGAGTTCCTCGCCCGTCTGTTGAAGAGTCCCGCTATCTGCGCAGCCATGCACGGGCGCGTGCAGCGTTAAAGGAGGTGGTCGAGATGCCTGATCAACAGGCATACCTGTGAGTCTGATCTGGTTCACCGTGTGGTCGAGCGTGGTGCATGGCGCGATCATGGCTGTGCAGTCCTTCGGTGTCGGAATGGACGGAATGAGCCACTACGGCCACTTGCTCGGCGATGTGCCTGCGTTGTTCGTTGTCGCGGCGGCGCTGGCGTTCTTCACGCCGCGGGGCGAGAAGGCGCGGTAGCTCACATCTTCCAACTACGACAGCAGTAAGTGACGACGGCGCCTGATGGTGCTGTCATCTTTCTCTACGATTTGCCGCCTTCACCCGCGCTTGGAAGCACCTATCATCGACCCGTTCGTCCCGCGGCAATCCGCTTGCATGGCTGGAGGTTATGCATCCATGGATGCTGATGTTCGAGTGAGGAGTGATGGCGCAATAGTATTGAATTGTCGGGTCAACCAGATGAAACTTCAGACAACATGGACGTATCCAGGCATGAACGAGCCTGACTAAGGAATGTATGGTTTCTATCAAGGTACGCGGTGAAGACAGGACCGGACAGATCAGCAACTGGACAATCAAGAACGAGGGTAGCGCAGGGTTTTCGCTTGTTTGTCATCTTCCTTGCGGTAAGAAGGTGCTCTATCCGCTCGAAGAATGTGAAGTCGTTCCTACCCGAGTGGTGGGGAACAGCTACCTGTGCAAGCAGGGCTGTGCGGTACATGATCCTATCAAGGAGGCTGTGATCTATGGAGAAAAATACGCCATAGTCCAGTATCCCAAAGGCGCCAGGAAATACCTGTTCAAGCTGGACGCTATCGAGCTGGTCGCATCGACGAAGTTTAATGACGACCCGGTCTTTGAGTATTTCCTTTCTGTGGCTAACGGGCGGGTCACCCAGGCCGAGAAGCCGGATGACAAAAAGATCGCTGACAATGTGCTGCGTCAGCTGACTGCAGTTCCGTTGTGCGCAGGTACAGCACTGCACGCGTACTGCACCGGGCAGAATGGTCAGCAGAGGCAAGCGGGTCATTTAATCTTTCCGTTTGGTATCAACGAAAGCCAGCTCCAAGCTGTTGAGCGGGCTTTGGCCTCCCAAGTCAGTCTTATCGAAGGCCCTCCCGGCACTGGCAAGACCCAGACCATCCTGAACATCATCGCTAACATCCTGTTGCGTGGAAAAAACGTAGCGGTGGTCTCCAACAATAATTCGGCCGTTGCGAATGTCTGTGAAAAACTGGGCAAGTCGGGGCTTGATTATTTGGTCGCCGAGCTGGGCAGCAGCAGAAATCGCGAGACATTTTTCGCCAATCCGCGTTCTCGACCTTCACCACCTACCGAAACCGCGCCATCAATGGAGCGCATCCAGGCTGTCCTGCACCAACTCAAGGGCTATTTGCATGCCTGCAATGCGGTGGCGCAGTTGCAGATTGAAATCGCTGAACTGGAAGTCGAGAAGCGCTACTTGCAGCAATGGCAGCAGGACAACGGCATACGGGTGCCGGACCTGGAGAAGTACAAGCTCACTGCGCAAAAGTCCGCTGATCTGATGGCGTATTTGACTCATCTTGGCGGCGGTCGCATCAGGATCAAGGATCGAATCGAGTTGCTGTTCAATTTCAGCATCTTGCGCACCAGGCCATTCGATAATTGGGAGAAACGCAAGTCGACGTTCTATGGCCTGCAACTGCACTATTACGACAAGGCGTTGCAGGAAAAAAACGCAGCGCTGGAAGGCCATCAGCAAGCGTTGAGAATCGGCAATTATCAGGCGCTGCTGGATGAGCTGACCGGCAGCTCGATGAAGTACCTCAAACAACACTTGCATCAACATGTACCGACCCCTGAGGCCTTTGAAGCCGAGACTTACAAGTGCAGATTCGATGAGTTCGTGAAGCGTTATCCGATCATTTCCAGCAGTACACATTCAATCATCAACTCGCTTCAAAGCGGGACGATACTCGACTACGTGATCATCGACGAAGCCTCGCAGCAGGACATCGTTCCAGGAATATTGGCTTTGGGCTGCGCAAAGAATCTGATCATTGTCGGTGATAGGAAACAGTTGGCGCACATCCCGGCAAAGCTGGGCCTGGCTGCGCCCGAGTATAAGGATCACTACGATTGCGAGAAGCACAGCCTGCTCGATTCATGCGTCAGGGTTTTCAACGGTTCTATTCCGAGAACGTTGCTTAAAGAACACTACCGCTGTCATCCGAGAATCATTCAGTTCTGTAACCAGCAGTTCTACGAGGGGCAACTGGTCCCGATGACAAAGGACAATGGGGAAAAACCGCTGTCGTTGTTGATCACCGCCAAGGGCAACCACGCACGACGGACAACCAACCTTCGCGAATTGGAATCGCTGCTGGCGACGCTCGACAGTGAGGGCAAAAGTGCCTGGGAGGGCGAGGATGGCAGGGGCCTCATTGCTCCATTCAGGGCCCAGGCCGCACTATCGGGCACGCTGCTGCCGGCTGACTTCGTCAATGACACCGTACATAAGTTCCAGGGCCGGGAGTGCGAAGAAATCGTCTTCTCCACGGTGTTGGATAAAAAGACGACTACCCAGAAGTTCCTCGCATTCGTGGATGATCCGCGCATGGTGAACGTGGCGGTGTCCCGCGCTAAAAATCGCTTTACGCTGGTCACGGGAGATGATGTTTTCACTGCGAACAACGGGCATATCGCGGCGTTGGTGCGCTACATCGAATACTACGCCGAAGAAAGGCAGGTGCATCGTGCACCGGTGATATCGGCCTTTGACCTGCTTTACAAGGAATACGACCAATCGCTTGAGCGTCTTAATCAGCGGCTACGGTCGGAGGACTCCACTTACAAATCCGAGCAGATCGTCGCACAGATATTGCGCGAGACGTTGGAGCCTGCGGCTTGCCGAGGGCTCAGATTCCGCTCGCAGATCCCACTGATTCAAGTGGCTTCCATCCTCAACACTAGCCTGACGCCGCGAGAGCAGGCATTCATGAGTAACGGTGCCAGTTGTGATTTCGTAATTTATTTCAAAGCCGGGAAAACGCCGCTAGGTGTCATTGAAGTTGATGGAGGCAGCCATGACACGCCGGAGCAGGCGGAACTTGACGCTTTGAAAAACAGCATCCTGGGCAAATGCAGTCTTCCGTTATTGCGCTTGCGCACGGTTGAAAGTCACATTGAACAGCGGGTGAGCGCATTCGTAACGCAGTGGACAACCAGCGTTTCGAACGAAATTGCGACTTAGGCTCTGTACGAAAAGCCTTGATACTCGTCCATGCTGCGTTGAAAACAGCCTCGCAATGCTCATGTACTCCAGTACACTGCGCTTCCTCGGCTGTTTTCGCCTTGCCTGACCTTCGTCTCAAGACTTTTCGTACAGAGCCTAGTCTGAGCATTTGGGCGCTGTGGTGACCAATGTTCGAACGGGGTCGCGACAATCCTTCACTTAATCTTTCTCAATTGCGGGTGTATCGTATTCGCCTTTTGCGGACTTGCCGGTTCGCCGCGGATTCAATAGGTGGTTGCCTTCATGTCGTTTACCCGTCGCCAAATACTCGGTGGCCTGGCCGGTCTTGTTGTCGTGGGCGTTGGCGCGGGAGGCGCATCGCGGTATTGGTTGGGCAAGCGGGCGGATGCCGAGGCTGGGCACGACTATGAATTGATTGCGGCGCCTCTGGACGTCGAGTTGGTGGCCGGGCACAAGACCCAGGCCTGGGCCTTTGGACCAGCGGCGCCGGGGACCGAGTTGCGGGCGCGCCAGGGCGAGTGGCTGCGGGTGCGCTTCATCAATCACCTGCCGGTGGCGACTACGATCCATTGGCACGGGATCCGCCTGCCGCTGGAAATGGACGGTGTACCGTACGTCTCGCAACTCCCGGTGCTGCCGGGGGAATACTTCGATTACAAGTTCCGTGTGCCGGACGCCGGCAGCTACTGGTATCACCCGCACGTCAACAGCAGCGAAGAGTTGGGGCGTGGCTTGGTAGGGCCGTTGATCATCGAGGAGCGCGAGCCCACCGGGTTCAAGTACGAGCAAACCTTGAGCCTCAAGAGCTGGCATGTGGACGAGCAAGGCCAGTTCGTTGAGTTCAGCATTCCCCGCGAGGCGGCCCGTGGCGGGACGGCCGGGCGACTGGCGACCATCAACGGTGTGCCGGAGGCGGTAATTGACTTGCCGGCCGGGCAGATCACGCGGGTGCGCCTGCTCAACCTCGACAACACCCTGACCTACCGGATCAACATTCCCGGGGTCGAAGCGCAGATCTATGCCCTGGACGGCAATCCCATCGAGCCGCGCCCGCTGGGCAAGGAGTACTGGCTCGGCCCGGGCATGCGCATCTGCCTGGCCATCAAGGCGCCGCCGGCCGGGGAAGAATTGTCGTTGCGCAACGGCCCGGTGCGCCTGGGCACCCTGCGGTCGGTGCCCAACAACGATGCGCCGACCCAATGGCCACCCGCGTTGCCGGCCAATCCGGTGTCCGAGCCGGACCTGGCCAATGCCGAGAAACTCAACTTCAATTTCGAGTGGGTCGGTTCGGTGTCGGTCAATGTCGACAACGGCAAGCCGCCAAGCCTGTGGCAGATCAACGGCAAGGCCTGGGACATCACCGACAAGACCTGCGCCGACCGGCCGATTGCCACGCTGAAAAAGGGCAAGAGCTACATCTTCGAATTGAAGAACATGACTCAATATCAGCATCCAGTCCATTTGCACGGGATGAGCTTCAAGGTGATCGCGTCCAACCGCCACAAGGTCATTCCGTATTTCACCGACACCTACCTGCTGGGCAAGAACGAGCGGGCACAGGTGGCGCTGGTGGCGGATAACCCGGGTGTGTGGATGTTCCACTGCCATGTGATCGACCACATGGAAACCGGCCTGATGGCCGCCATCGAGGTGGCGTGATGCGTCAGATTCGTCCCGCTCGGATCATCGATCGCAGCCGCGACCAGGACTTCATGCGCGAAGCCCTGGCGCTGGCCGCGCAAGGGGCGGCCTTGGGCGAGGTGCCGGTGGGCGCGGTGCTGGTGCAGGACGGCGAGATCATCGGGCGCGGCTTCAACTGCCCGATCAGCGGCCACGACCCCAGCGCCCACGCGGAAATGGTCGCCATCCGCGCCGCCGCCCAGGCCGTGAGCAATTATCGCCTGCCCGGCAGTACCCTCTATGTGACGCTCGAACCGTGCAGCATGTGCGCCGGCCTGATCGTCCATTCCCGCATCGCCCGGGTTGTCTACGGTGCCCTCGAACCCAAGGCCGGTATCGTGCAGAGCCAGGGGCAGTTTTTCAGCCAGGCGTTCCTGAACCATCGGGTGATGTTCGAGGGCGGGGTGTTGGCGGAAGAATGCAGCACGATGCTGAGCGAGTTCTTCAAGGCGCGCAGGGCCAAACCCCAGGACTGAACACCGAATCCCCTTGTGGGAGCGAGCCTGCTCGCGATAGCGGAGTGTCAGTTAACACACCTTTGACTGATTCACCGCTATCGCGAGCAGGCTCGCTCCCACTGGAAATGGGGGGGGGGTGATCTATTTATTTACGCGCCACAATCACCGCCCGCATTGGCGCCGGCAAGCCTTCGATGGTCTTGCTGGAGTCTTCGGGGTCGAGAAAATCGCTCAGCGACTGATACTTCATCCACTCCGTGCTGCGTTGTTCTTCCACGGTGGTCAGGCTCACGTCCACGCAGCGCACGTCGCTGAAACCAGCGCGGCGCAGCCAGCGCTCCAAGGCTGGCACCGATGGCAGGAACCACACGTTGCGCATCTGTGCGTAGCGATCCTCAGGCACCAGCACCTGATGCTCGTCGCCCTCTATCACCAGGGTTTCCAGTACCAGCTCACCGTTCTTGACCAGGCAGTTCTTGAGGGCCAGCAAGTGCTCGATAGGGGAGCGGCGGTGGTAGAACACGCCCATGGAAAAAACCGTGTCGAAGCCTTCCAGATCCGGCGGCAAGTCTTCGAATGGGAACGGCAGGTGCCAGGCATTGGGCTGCGACAGGTAGCGCTGCACCGCCTGGAATTGGCAGAAGAACAGCCAGTTGGGGTCTACGCCGATCACCGTGTCAGCCCCGGCGCCGAGCATCCGCCACATGTAGTAACCGTTGCCGCAGCCCACATCGAGGATGCGCTTGCCCTTGAGGTCCAGGTGCGGCGCCACCCGGGACCACTTCCAGTCCGAGCGCCATTCGGTGTCCACGTGCACGCCAAACAGATCGAACGGCCCCTTGCGCCACGGCGACAAGCCCATCAGCGCGGCGCGCATTCGGGCGCGGGTTTCGTCGCTGCAATCGGTGTCGAGGGTCAGCCCGTTCAACAGGTCGATTTCGCTCGGCTGCAGCACCGGCAAGGCATCAAGGGCACTCTGCCAGCGCTCCAGGTCGCCATGGCCCTTTTCCATTTTGGTGTCGAGTTGCGCCTGCAGCGTCGCGGCCCAATCGGCCAGGGGCGTGCCGGCCAGGCGGCGGGCGAGGGGGGACAGATCAATCATGGCAGGGCAATCAACGAGGCGAAGTTAAGACACTGGAACCATGGCACGACTTTCGAGAACCCGGCCGCCAGCAGGCGTTCGCGGTGTTCCTCGAGGCTGTCGGGCTTCATGACGTTTTCGATGGCACTGCGTTTCTGGGCAATTTCCAGCTCGCTGTAGCCGTTGGCGCGCTTGAACGCGACGTGCAGGTCAGTGAGCAGCGCATGCTCCTGCGCATCGTTGAAGCGCAGCTTTTCCGACAAGATCAGGGCGCCGCCGGGCAGCAGGGATTGGCGGATGCGGCTCAACAAGGCCGTGCGCTGATCCGGTGCGATGAACTGCAGGGTGAAGTTCAGCGCCACCACCGAGGCCGGCTGGAATTCCAAGGCCAGGATGTCGCCCTCGATCACTTCCACCGGCAGCAGCTCCTGGAACATCGAGTCCTGGCCGTTAAGGTATTCGCGGCAGCGCTCGACCATGGCCGCAGAGTTATCCACAGCGATCACCCGGCAACCGTCGGTGCGTACGTGGCGGCGCAGCGCCTGGGTCACCGCGCCCAGGGAGGAGCCCAGGTCATAGAGCACGCTGCCCGGCTGGGCGAATTGCGCGGCAAGCACACCGAGGTTTTCGACAATGGTCGGGTAACCCGGCACCGAGCGCTTGATCATGTCCGGAAATACCCGCACGACGTCCTCGTTGAAGGCGAAGTCCGGCACTTGGGCCAAGGGTTGGGCGAATAGGCGATCAGGGTCGTTGCTCACGGCGGTTCCAGCGGCAGGGTGAAAAGGCGGGCATTTTAGCCAATTAATGCGTCGAGCGTGATCTTTGATCGATGCCTGGCCGTGGGCGGTGCGGGGCGTTTTCATCGGAGGCGCGAAGACCGTCCGATCAAGGTGCGCAATATGTGCAACTTCCTGGCACATTTTGTTTGGTCGCGTTTTAAATTCGTTTCTTGCTGAATAACTTTACGTTGATATAAAAAGCTCCACTTCGTAAGACGGGTGCGGTGTTAGAAGTCTCATTGTTGTTATGAGGTTGCCGCCTGTAAAATTTTCAGGGAGAAACGAAATGTTCATGCCAGGGGTCAAGACGGCCAAGCGACTACAGCGGTTTATAATCATGACACTCGCGTCGGTTAGTTTTGCAGCTACTGCCGATAATACGGACTCGTTATATACCAATGAAAGATTGACGCTTGGTATTAATATGGGGGTGCTCAGTGGTCAGGCCAAAGAGCGGGTCTACTTTCCCGAGGAGGGAGGAAGAAAAGCCAGCCAACTGAATTGGGAGTACAGCAATGCCGCTGTCATCAAAGGCTCCCTGGATTGGGACGTGCTGCCATGGGTGTCGGTCGGGGCCTCAGGCTGGACGACAATCACCAGCAAGGACGGCCACATGGAGGACTATGACTGGATGGATGCTCGACAGAGCAAATGGTCGGATCGAAGCGTCCATCCCGATACCACCCTGCAATACGCCAACGAGTTCGATCTTCATCTAACGGGTTGGCTGATCAACCAACCCGCTTATCGTTTCGGTTTGATGGCGGGTTATCAGGAAAGCCGCTTCAGCTTCAGGGCCAGAGGCGGATCATATGACTACAACAACGGTGCAGATATCGGTGAAATTCCGGCCGGTGTCACGGTGATTGACTACAAACAACGATTCAAAACCCCCTATGTTGGCTTGGTAGGAAGTTATCGTTATCAGCGTTTCGATATGGAGGGCGCGCTCAAGTACAGCCGCTGGGTGTCAGCCACAGACTTCGATGAGCACTATCTGGCCGATAAAAATTTTGTCGGTAAAACAAAACGTCAGCATTATTATGCGCTGGTGGGAAACCTGGGCTATTTCGTGACGGACAATACAAAACTTTTCGTGGAGGGCGCCTGGAGTCGCATGCGAAATAAAAAAGGCAGCGTCGACCTCTCCAGTCGCTCCGATGACTACCGCGAAACCTTCGCCGACTCCGCGGGTATTGAAAACTCGAATGTGATGATGACCCTTGGGCTGAAACACTTGTTCTGAAGTGCGAGGATCAGCCGGCCCGTTATCAATTCACCGCAATGGCACAGTCGAAGGTTTCCACGGGGGGCACTTCGGGAGCCCAGGGCTGCTGATAAGTCAGGCGCAACCGGCCGGTACCGGCGGCGAATGCCTGGAAGCGCCAGGTCGACACGCCAGCGGCACCGACGATGCCGGCGTCTTCCGGGTTGCGGTAGACCTCAGGGCCCAGCGCTTTCAACACACCGCCCGCTGAGTCCTGGATGGCCCAGCGATACCCGGTGGTCGGGTTGCTGGGCAAGCTGAGGATCATGTTCTGCCCGTTGTTGAGCCGCACCGGGCACTCGCTGAGTTTCTCCACGGTCACGTTGTTTTTCGGTTGCGTGGCGCAAGCGCTCAGCAGGGCAAGGCTGACGGGGACGAGCAGGCGGGTAAGGGACATGGGGGCTCCGGCATTCACGACGAATGGTGAGCATAACCGAAGATGCTACAGGGTGTGTCAGCTAGGAATGTGTTGTGGCTGATGCCGTTTCGCGAGCAGGCTCGCTCCCACAGAGTATTGTGAGCAACACAATTTTCAATGTGGGAGCGAGCCTGCTCGCGATGAGGCCCGCGCGGTCGCTACATCATCTTCAGAACAACACCTTCGCCACATCCGCAAAGCGCTTGGCGAAGTGCACCGTGACGCCTTCCTTCAGGTAGTCCGGCAGCTCTTCGAAGTTACCCCGGTTGGCTTCCGGCAGGATCAGTTCGAGAATCTTCTGCCGGCGCGCCGCGATGACCTTTTCGCGGACCCCGCCAATGGGCAATACGTGCCCGGTGAGGGTCAGCTCGCCGGTCATGGCGACGCCTTTCTTCGGTGGCTGGTTGCGGGCCAGAGACAGCAGCGCGCTGGCCATGGTCACCCCGGCGCTCGGGCCGTCCTTGGGCGTGGCGCCTTCGGGCACATGCAGATGGACGAAGGCTTCGTCGAAGAACTTCGGGTCGCCGCCGAACTGCTTCAAATGCGAGCTGACATAGCTGTGGGCGATTTCCGCCGATTCCTTCATCACGTCGCCCAGTTGTCCGGTGAGTTTGAAGCCGCGATTGTGGGTGTGGATGCGCGTTGCTTCGATCGGCAGGGTGGCACCGCCCATGCTGGTCCAGGCCAGGCCGGTAATCACGCCGATGCCAGACAGCACCTGCTCGTTGCGGAACACCGGTTTGCCCAGGGACGCTTCAAGGTCCTTCGGCCCGAGCTTGATCACCGCCTTTGGCTCGTCGATCAGCTTCATCACCGCCTTGCGCACCAGTTTGCCCAGCTGCTTCTCCAGCTGCCGAACCCCGGCTTCGCGGGCGTAGCCGTCGATCAACGTCTTCAAGGCCCCGTCGCTGATGCTCAGGCTGCCCTTGGACACCCCAGCCTTGGCCAGTTGCTTGGGCCACAGGTGGCGCTTGGCGATGGCGACCTTTTCTTCGGTGATGTAGCCCGACAAGCGAATCACTTCCATCCGGTCCAGCAGCGGGCCGGGGATCGAGTCCAGGGTGTTGGCGGTGCACACGAAGAGCACCTTGGACAGGTCCAGGCGCATGTCCAGGTAGTGATCGAGAAACTCGACGTTCTGCTCCGGGTCGAGGGTTTCCAGCAAGGCCGAGGCTGGATCGCCCTGGTAGCTCTGGCCCATCTTGTCGATCTCGTCGAGCATGATCACCGGGTTCATCACTTCGACGTCTTTGAGCGCCTGTACCAGTTTGCCCGGCTGGGCGCCGATGTAGGTACGCCGATGGCCCTTGATCTCGGCCTCGTCGCGCATGCCGCCGACGCTGAAACGGTAGAACGGCCGGCCGAGGGACTCGGCAATGGACTTGCCGACGCTGGTCTTGCCCACGCCCGGCGGGCCCACGAGCAGCACG
This sequence comes from Pseudomonas sp. SJZ078, assembly GCF_007828255.1. Lineage (NCBI taxonomy): Bacteria > Pseudomonadati > Pseudomonadota > Gammaproteobacteria > Pseudomonadales > Pseudomonadaceae > Pseudomonas > Pseudomonas sp. SJZ078. Next base: position 247,064 of record NZ_VIUG01000002.1, read on the forward strand.
ATGGAGCCGCTGATCTCGCCTTTGTAGGCACCGACGGCGAGGAATTCGAGGATACGGTCCTTGATGTCGTCCAGGCCGGCGTGGTGCTGGTCGAGCACCTTGCGCGCGTGCTTGAGATCGAGCTTGTCCTGGCCGTATACGCCCCACGGCACCGAGGTCGCCCAATCGAGGTAGTTGCGGGTGACGGCGTATTCCGGCGAACCGGTTTCCAGGATGGAAAGCTTGTTCATTTCCTCTTCGATACGCTTCTGGGCCTGGGCCGGCAGCGCCTTGCCCTCCAGTCGCTGCTCGAACTGTTCGAGGTCGGCGCTACGATCGTCCTTGGTCAGCCCCAATTCCTGCTGAATGACCTTGAGCTGTTCCTTGAGGAAGAACTGGCGCTGATGTTCGCCGATCTTGCTGTTGACCTCGGCGGAAATCTCTTTCTGCAACCGCGCCACTTCGACTTCCTTGCGCAGCATCGGCAGCACTTTTTCCATGCGCTTGAGCATGGGCACGCAATCGAGCACTTCCTGCAGTTCGTTGCCGGTGGCGGAGGTGAGTGCGGCGGCGAAGTCCGTCAGCGGCGACGGGTCGTTGGGGCTGAAGCGGTTGAGGTAGTTCTTCAGCTCTTCGCTGTACAGCGGGTTCAGCGGCAGCAGTTCCTTGATCGCATTGATCAGCGCCATGCCATAGGCCTTGACCTCGTCGGTCGGCTCGCTGGGCTGATGCGGGTATTCGACTTCCACCAGGTACGGTGGACGATGGTGCTTGAGCCAGGTGCGGATGCGCACGCGGGTCAGGCCCTGGGCAACGAATTGCAATTTGCCCGCCTCGCGACTGGCGTGATGCACCTTGACCAGCGTGCCGTACAGCGGCAGCGCCGACGTATCGAAATGGCGTGGGTCTTCCTGGGGAGTATCCATGAAGAACAGCGCCAGGGAATGATGTTCGGACTTGGCCACCAGTTCCAGGGTTTCGGCCCAGGGTTCTTCATTGACGATGACCGGCAGCACCTGAGCCGGGAAGAATGGACGATTATGGATGGGGATGATGTAGACCTTGTCCGGCAGGTTCTGGCCGGGCAGCGCCAGGCCGGTGCCGGAAACGGTGTGTTCGATGTGTTCGGAGTCAGCGTATTCGTTCGTGGCTTCAGTAGAGTGCTGGTCGCTCATGGGGCACCTGCGCAATGGAGTATGGAGCTTAGATGGGGCAGGTGGGGGGTGGTTTCAATGGTGGGCGATTGTTAGCGGCTATTTCATGGTGTGTTGTTCAGCGTTGTGACAGGTCTGCGGCAAGGGATTGCCGTGGCGATGGAGCTTCTGTGGCGAGGGAGCAAGCTCCCTCGTCACAGTGGGTAGAGGCTGCCGGGTTTCACTCGACCCGGTTCAAATCGTTATGCCGGGTTTCTTTCAGGCACAGCACCGCGATCACGCTGAGTACGGCAGCGGCTGATACATAGCCACCGACATAGCTCAAGCCGCCCATCGCCACCAGTTTCTGGGCAAAGAACGGGGCGGCCGAGGCGCCAACGATGCCGCCCAGGTTGTAGGCGGCCGACGCGCCGGTGTAACGCACGTGTGTCGGAAACAGCTCCGGTAGCAAGGCACCCATGGGGGCGAAGGTCACGCCCATCAGGAACAGCTCGATGCACAGGAACAGCGCCACGCCCGCAGTCGAACCCTGGGTCAGCAGGGGCTCCATGAGAAAACCCGAGGCTATGGCCAGCACACCACCGGTGACCAGCACGGGCTTGCGCCCGAAGCGGTCGCTGGCCCAGGCCGACAAGGGCGTGGCGGCGGCCATGAACAGCACGGCAAAACACAGCAGGGCGAGGAACGTCTCGCGGCTGTAGCCAAGGGTGGCGACGCCGTAGCTCAGGGAGAACACCGTGGAAATATAGAACAGCGCATAACACACCACCATCGCCACCGCGCCCAGCAAGGTCGGCCCCCAATATTGGCTGAACAGCTCGACCAGCGGCACTTTCACCCGTTCCTGACGGGCGACGGCATTGGCGAAGACCGGGGTTTCATGAAGTTTGAGTCGCACATAGAGGCCGACGATCACCAGTACGGCACTGAGTAGGAACGGAATCCGCCAGCCCCAGGAGCGGAACTGCTCGTCGTCCAGGCTCATCGCCAGGGTCAGGAACAGCCCATTGGCTGCCAGGAAGCCAATGGAAGGGCCCAGTTGAGGGAACATGCCGAACCAGGCACGCTTGCCCTTGGGGGCGTTTTCGGTGGCGAGCAGCGCGGCGCCGCCCCATTCACCACCCAGGCCCAGCCCCTGGCCGAAACGCAGCAGGCACAGCAGGAACGGTGCCCAGGCGCCAATGCTGGCATACCCGGGCAGCACGCCGATGAGTGTGGTGCACACGCCCATCAGCAGCAGTGACGCCACCAGCGTGGACTTGCGCCCGATCCGGTCGCCAAAGTGGCCGAACAGCGCCGAGCCCAGTGGACGGGCGAGGAAAGCGATGCCGAATGTCAGGAAGGACGACAGCATCTGTGCCGTGCCTGACGTCTGTGGGAAGAACACCGGCCCGATCACCAGGGCAGCAGCCGTGGCATAGACGTAGAAATCATAGAACTCGATGGCCGTGCCGATGAAGCTCGCGGTCGCCACGCGGGTGGTGGAGTTCGTCGGCTGGGCAGACACGGCGTCGTTGCAGGTGGTGGTAGTCATGCAGTTATCCCTGACAGTCATGTGCTCCGTTGGAGCGAATTATTATGGTTGAACGGCTAGGGGTGGTGCTGGTGGTGAACTTTGTGGCGAGGGGATAAATCCCCTCGCCACAGGGAGAATTCAAGCAGCCGTTGGCGCCGAACTGTTATGCCATGCCAGCACCTGGCTGACGCGGTTGTCCACGGTCTCGATGATTTCCAGGCGATAGCGACCGATTTTCAGGCAGACCGGGCTTTCGGGAATGGTTTCCAGCGCTTCGGTCACCAACCCGTTGAGGGTCTTGGGTCCATCGCAAGGCAGGTGCCAGCCGAGGGTCTTGTTCAATTCGCGAATCGACGCCGCGCCATCGATCATCAGGCGCCCGTCCGGCTGCGGATGGACGTGAGGGTTGTCGAGGCTGTGCTCGCTTTCGAACTCACCGACGATTTCTTCGAGGATGTCTTCCAGGGTGACGATACCCAGCACTTCGCCATATTCGTCCACCACCATACCGAGGCGCCGTTGCTGCTTGTGGAAGTTCAGCAGTTGCAGCTGCAGCGGTGTGCTTTCGGGCACGAAGTAAGGTTCGTGGCAAGCGGCTAGCAGCGCCTCCTGGGTCAGGCTCGCGTCCGCCAGCAGATGGCGGATCTGGCGGGTGTTGAGCACGGCTTCGACCTGGTTGATGTCGCTGTGGAACACTGGCAGGCGGGTGCGCCGATTCAGGAGCAACTGCTCGATGATCTCGCCAATGGGATCGTCGAGGTTGATGCCGTCGACTTCGCTGCGGGGGACCAGGATGTCGTTGACGGTGATGTTGTCGAGGGCGTGGATGCCGGAAACCGGATGCGGCCGGCCGATGCTCTGCTCATGTTCATGCTCGACGCGCGCCGGTGTGGGCATTTCCTCGTCGCTTTGCTGGACGGCGCTGGTCTTGCGGGCAAAGGGTCGCAGCAGCCACTCACTCAGGTTGTTCAATAGCCAGGCCAGGGGGTAAATCAGTTTCAATGGTACGCCAAGGAGGGTGTTGCCCAGCGCCAGTATCGCGTCCGGGTGGCGGGTGGCCAGGGTGCGTGGCAGGTAGTCGGCGAACACCAACAGTGCCGCACTGATGGCGAGCCAGGCGATCCAGGGGCCGTTTTCCAGCCAGGTAAAGATCGCTAGCAAGGTGCCGATCACCAGCGCCAGGGCGCGACACAGGGTATTGCACAGAATCAGGCTGGTCAGGGGGAAGTCCAGCTTCGCCAGCGGCTTGTCGCCGGCGCGCGAAGCCTTGCGCTGGGCCAACAGATGGTGCCGGGCGGCTTCGATGGCGGTAAACAGGGCCGCCCAGAGAATCAGCACGACCAGTACAGCGAGCAGTGGCCCCGCGGGCAACCTATCCATCAGCGCCGTCCGTCAGATATGCAGGATGTATTCACGGACCAGTTTGCTACCGAAGTACGCCAACATCAGCAGGCAGAAACCGGCCAGGGTCCAGCGAATGGCTTTATGGCCGCGCCAGCCGAGACGGTTGCGGCCCCACAGCAGCACACTGAACACCACCCACGCCAGGCAGGCCAGCAGGGTCTTGTGCACCAGGTGCTGGGCGAACAGGTTCTCGACGAACAGCCAGCCGGAGATCAGCGACATCGACAACAGGGCCCAGCCGGCCCAGAGGAAGCCGAACAGCAGGCTCTCCATGGTTTGCAGCGGCGGGAAGTTGCGGATCAGTCCGGACGGGTGCTTGTTCTTGAGCTGGTGGTCCTGGACCAGCAGCAGCAAGGCCTGGAACACGGCGATGGTGAACAGGCCATAAGCGAGGATCGACAGCAGGATGTGGGCGAGAATGCCCGGTTCTTCGTCGATGACCTGCACCGTGCCCGACGGCGCGAACTGCGCCAGCAGCACCGTGGCCAGCCCCAATGGGAAGAGCAGCACCAGCAGGTTTTCCACCGGGATGCGCGAACAGGCCAGCAGTGTCAGGGCGATCACCGCGACGGCGATCAGGCTGGCGGCGTTGAAGAAGTCCAGGCCCAGGCCGATCGGCGTCATCAGGTGGGTATAAAGGCTGGCCGCGTGGCCGAGCACCGCCAGCACGCCGAGCGTGACCAGCAGGCGTTTGTTCGCCTTGGCACCGGTGGCCAGGCGGGTGCCGTGATAGAGGGTCGCCGCGGCGTATAGGCAGGCGGCGACGAGGGAGGCAAGCAAGCTGGGTGACAAGGGGAGCATAAATCCTGTTAGGCAAGCCCGAAAGGCGCTGAGTTTGGCATAGAACCCATCCTGCACGAAAGGCCGCCGCGAGGTGTACGTGGCACGCTTCTTCGCTATAATCCGCGACCTGCCCACGCCGCAGGCTCGCCGAGCACATTTTTCACGGTCTGGGCCGCCATTATCCCGGCCTCGTACGGGCCTGAAAGGATCGCGCATGTTTGAAAACCTAACCGACCGTCTCTCGCAGACGCTGCGCCATGTCACCGGCAAGGCTAAGCTGACCGAGGACAACATCAAAGACACCCTGCGCGAAGTGCGCATGGCGTTGCTCGAAGCCGACGTTGCCCTGCCGGTGGTCAAGGACTTCGTCAATTCGGTCAAGGAACGCGCCGTCGGCACCGAAGTGTCGCGCAGCCTGACGCCGGGCCAGGCGTTCGTGAAGATCGTCCAGGCCGAGCTCGAAAGCCTGATGGGCGCCGCCAACGAAGACCTGAACCTCGCCGCCGTACCGCCAGCGGTGGTGCTGATGGCCGGTCTGCAGGGCGCGGGCAAGACCACCACCGCCGGCAAGCTGGCGCGCCTGCTCAAGGAGCGCAAGAAGAAGTCGGTGATGGTGGTGTCCGCGGACGTCTACCGTCCGGCGGCGATCAAGCAGCTGGAAACCCTGGCCAACGACATCGGCGTGACGTTTTTCCCGTCCGACCTGAGCCAGAAGCCGGTGGACATCGCCCAGGCGGCCATCAAGGAAGCGAAGCTCAAGTTCATCGACGTGGTCATCGTCGACACCGCCGGTCGCCTGCACATCGATGAAGAAATGATGGGCGAGATCAAGGCGCTGCATGCCGCGGTCAACCCGGTGGAAACCCTGTTCGTGGTCGATGCCATGACCGGCCAGGACGCGGCCAACACCGCCAAGGCCTTCGGTGATGCGCTGCCGCTGACCGGCGTGATCCTGACCAAGGTCGACGGCGATGCCCGTGGCGGTGCCGCGCTGTCGGTACGGGCCATCACTGGCAAGCCGATCAAGTTCATCGGTATGGGCGAGAAGAGCGAAGCGCTCGAACCGTTCCACCCTGAGCGCATCGCCTCGCGCATCCTGGGCATGGGCGACGTGCTCAGCCTGATCGAGCAGGCCGAGCAGACCCTCGACAAGGAAAAAGCCGACAAGCTTGCGAAGAAATTAAAGAAGGGCAAGGGCTTCGACCTCGAAGACTTCCGCGACCAGCTGCAACAAATGAAGAACATGGGCGGCCTCGGCGGGCTCATGGACAAACTGCCGAACATCGGCGGCGTGAACCTGGCGCAGATGGGCAACGCCCAGGGCGCGGCTGAAAAGCAGTTCAAGCAGATGGAAGCCATCATCAACTCCATGACCCCGGCCGAGCGCCGCGACCCTGACCTGATCAGCGGTTCGCGCAAGCGCCGTATCGCCATGGGTTCCGGCACCCAGGTGCAGGACATCGGTCGCTTGATCAAGCAGCACAAGCAGATGCAGAAGATGATGAAGAAGTTCTCCACCAAGGGCGGGATGGCCAAAATGATGCGCGGCATGGGCGGCATGCTGCCCGGCGGCGGCATGCCCAAGATGTAGGAATCCACGCACCGGCAGTCATGCCGGTGCAACTCACGGGGACGTGGGATCTCCAGCCAACCCGTCATTCGCGGGCGCTGATCGTCGCAGATCTGAATGGCAGCCCGGCACCCGCCGGAAAAAGTCATTTGCAAAAGTCTGGATATTCCTTAGAATATGCGGCCTTTCGGGCACCCATGCCCGCTGTGCATTTAGATTTGCAGCACCGACTACAGGAACGATGTTCACATGCTAACAATCCGTCTTGCCCTTGGCGGCTCCAAAAAGCGCCCGTTTTACCACCTGACCGTAACCGACAGCCGCAACCCGCGCGACGGTTCCCACAAAGAGCAGGTTGGTTTCTTCAACCCTATCGCCCGTGGTCAGGAAGTTCGTCTGTCCGTGAACCAAGAGCGCGTTGCCTACTGGCTGAGCGTTGGTGCACAACCTTCTGAGCGCGTTGCTCAGTTGTTGAAGGAATCGGCTAAGGCTGCGGCCTGAGCAATATGAACGCGACGCCAAAAGATGCTGATGATCTGATCGTTGTCGGCAAAATCTATTCTGTACATGGCGTTCGCGGCGAAGTGAAGGTGTATTCCTTTACTGATCCGATCAAGAACCTGTTGGACTACAAAGCCTGGACGCTCAAGCGCGAAGGCAGCGTGAAACAGGTTGAGCTGGTCAGCGGACGCGGGAACGACAAGTTCCTGGTCGCAAAGCTCAAGGGTCTCGATGATCGTGAAGAAGCGCGTCTTCTGGCCGGTTATGAGATCTGCGTGCCGCGCAGCCTGTTCCCTGAACTGACCGACGGCGAGTACTACTGGTACCAGCTGGTAGGGCTGAAGGTCATCGACCATCTCGGGCAATTGCTCGGGAAAATCGATCACCTGCTTGAGACCGGTTCGAACGATGTCATGGTGGTAAAGCCTTGCGTCGGCAGTCTGGATGATCGCGAACGCCTGTTGCCCTATACCGGGCAGTGCGTGTTGGCCGTTGACCTGGAGGCAGGCGAGATGAAGGTGGAATGGGATGCGGATTTCTGAACGTGGCCAACTTGCGCGTTGAAGTCATCACATTGTTTCCCGAGATGTTTTCCGCCATCAGCGAGTACGGCATAACCAGCCGCGCGGTGAAACAGGAGCTATTGCAGCTGACCTGTTGGAATCCGCGGGACTACACCACGGATCGGCATCACACTGTGGACGATCGCCCGTTTGGCGGTGGTCCGGGCATGGTGATGAAGATCAAGCCCCTGGAAGATGCACTGGTTCAGGCCAGGGCGGCAGCCGGGGAAGGTGCGAAGGTGATCTACCTGTCGCCCCAAGGCCGCCAACTGACTCAGTCGGCGGTACGCGAACTGGCGAATTCGGATGCATTGATCCTGATTGCCGGTCGTTATGAAGGCATTGACGAGCGTTTCATTGAAGCTCATGTCGATGAAGAGTGGTCGGTTGGCGACTATGTACTGTCTGGCGGCGAGCTGCCGGCGATGGTCCTGATCGATGCGGTTACACGACTGCTGCCTGGAGCTTTAGGGCATGCAGATTCCGCTGAGGAAGATTCCTTTACGGATGGTCTGCTGGATTGCCCGCACTACACCCGACCGGAGGTGTATGCGGATCAGCGTGTTCCCGACGTGTTGCTAAGTGGCAACCACGCGCACATCCGGCGTTGGCGTTTACAGCAGTCCCTTGGTCGGACCTGGGAACGACGCGCCGATCTTCTGGAAAGCCGCTCGCTTTCTGGAGAAGAGAAGAAGCTGCTCGAGGAATACATCCGCGAGCGGGACGATAGTTAACAACGTATCGATGGTAAGTCCGAGACTTGCCTTAGGAGCACAGCATGACTAACAAAATCATCCTTGCACTCGAAGCAGAGCAGATGACCAAAGAAATCCCTACCTTTGCCCCGGGTGACACCATTGTCGTCCAGGTGAAAGTGAAGGAAGGTGATCGTTCCCGTCTGCAAGCGTTCGAAGGCGTCGTTATCGCCAAGCGTAACCGTGGCGTGAACAGTGCTTTCACCGTTCGTAAAATCTCCAACGGTGTTGGCGTAGAGCGTACTTTCCAGACCTACAGCCCGCAAATCGACAGCATGGCTGTGAAGCGTCGCGGTGACGTACGTAAAGCCAAGCTGTACTACCTGCGTGACCTGTCCGGTAAAGCAGCTCGCATCAAGGAAAAACTGGCCTGAGTCCAGCTTCCGATGCAAAAAAAGCAGCCTGAGGGCTGCTTTTTTGTTGCCTGCGATTTGCTCTTTGAGCACCCTGCGTACTTTCTTTATCGTATGGATGCAGCGTGCTTGCGCATCCGCCAAGAGTGTTTATGCCAGCCATCGATCATCCGCTGATAGACCAGTTTCTCGACGCCCTGTGGCTGGAGAAAGGGCTTTCCGACAATACCCGTGACGCCTACCGCAGCGACCTGGCGCTGTTCAACGGCTGGTTGCAGGAGAAGAACCTGGAATTGGCCGATGCCGGCCGGGAGCTGATCCTCGATCACCTGGCATGGCGTCTGGAGCAGAACTACAAGCCGCGTTCAACTGCACGATTTCTCTCCGGCGTGCGTGGGTTCTATCGTTATTTGCTGCGGGAAAAACTGATCGCGGTGGATCCGACCTTGCGGGTGGAGATGCCCCAGTTGGGGCGTCCGTTGCCCAAATCCCTGTCCGAAGCCGACGTGGAAGCGCTGCTGGCGGCGCCGGACCTCAGCGAAGCTATCGGTCAGCGCGACCGGGCCATGCTGGAGGTCCTGTATGCCTGCGGCCTGCGCGTCACCGAGTTGATCAGCTTGACGCTGGAACAGGTGAACCTGCGTCAGGGTGTCTTGCGGGTGATGGGTAAAGGCAGCAAGGAGCGCCTCGTACCAATGGGCGAGGAGGCGATCGTCTGGGTCGAGCGCTACCTGCGGGACGCTCGTCATGAGCTGCTTGGCGGTCGCCCTAGTGACGTATTGTTCCCGAGTCGTAACGGCGATCAGATGACTCGCCAGACGTTCTGGCACCGCATCAAGCACCAGGCCAAGGTCGCCGGGATCGGTAAATCCCTCTCGCCCCACACCTTGCGCCATGCCTTTGCCACGCACCTGCTCAACCACGGCGCCGACCTGCGGGTGGTGCAGATGCTGCTGGGCCACAGCGACCTGTCCACCACCCAGATCTACACCCATGTCGCCCGGGCGCGGTTGCAGGATCTGCATGCCAGGCATCATCCGCGCGGCTGAACGAAGAATCCTGTGTACAAGCAGGACTGAGGTTTTGAGTCAAGGCTAAACCTTGTGGGAGCGGGCTTGCTCGCGAAAGCGGTGCATCAGTGGAGTCAATGGCGACTGACACGCCGCATTCGCGAGCAAGCCCGCTCCCACAAAAAATGCATCCTCAATGCCTTGCATCAACGGCATTCGGCCCCGCCGGCCTTATGTGGTAGGCTTGGCCGGTTTGCACAGTGGGCGGCCGGAACCGGATCTGCGGGTTGGCGTTCTCCGTCCCATTTGTTCGCCTCAGGAGTTCCCATGCGTTTGATCCAGATGTTCACCGCCGCTGCCATTGCGTTGGCCAGCACCTTTGCCATCGCCGACGACGCGGCGGACAAGGCTATTCGCAAGAGCCTGGAAAACCTTCAGCTCGAAGTACCGATCGAAGCCATCTCCGCCAGCCCGATGGCCGGCCTGTATGAAGTCAAGCTCAAGGGCAGCCGCGTGCTCTACGCCAGCGCCGACGGTCAGTACATCGTCCAGGGCAACCTGTTCGAGCTCAAGGACGGCAAGCCCGTCAACCTCACCGAATTGACCGAGCGCCAGGGCGTTTCCAAGCTGATCAACGGCATTCCGGTTGCTGAAACCGTGGTCTATCCGGCGGTGGGTGAAACCAAATCCCACATCACGGTGTTCACCGACACCACGTGCCCGTATTGCCACAAGCTGCACGCCGAAGTGCCGGAGCTGAACAAGCGCGGCATCGAAGTGCGCTACGTCGCGTTCCCGCGTCAGGGCCTGGGCTCGCCGGGCGATGAGCAGTTGCAGGCCGTATGGTGCTCCAAGGACAAGAAAGCGGCCATGGACAAGATGGTCGATGGCAAGGAAATCAAGTCCGCCAAGTGCGATAACCCGGTTTCCAAGCAGTTTGCTCTGGGGCAGTCAATAGGCGTGAACGGTACGCCGGCAATTGTTTTGGCTGATGGTCAGGTAATTCCGGGCTACCAGCCGGCGCCGCAAGTCGCCAAACTGGCCCTTGGCGCGAAATAATCATGGGCAATGTGCTGATGAAGAGCATGGCTCGGCGAAAACCTTCGCCGGGCCGTTAAACGCAGAGCCGCGTTGCTGCGCGGCTGTATTTCACGGCCGACCTTGTGTCGGCCGTTTCATGGGGAGTCAAGAGTGAATCCGGTCAAAGTAGGCATCTGTGGGTTAGGTACCGTCGGTGGCGGCACCTTCAACGTACTTCAGCGTAACGCCGAGGAGATTGCCCGCCGTGCCGGGCGTGGAATCCAAGTGGCACAAATTGCCATGCGTACGCCAAAGCCTCAGTTCCAGACGACCGGTATTTCGATTACCAACGATGTATTCGCCGTGGCAGCCAACCCTGAAGTCGATATCGTCATCGAGTTGATGGGCGGCTACACCGTGGCTCGTGATCTGGTGCTCAAGGCCATCGAGAACGGCAAGCACGTGGTCACTGCCAACAAGGCGCTGATCGCCGTGCACGGTAACGAAATTTTCGCCAAGGCCCGTGAAAAAGGCGTGATCGTGGCGTTCGAAGCCGCCGTGGCCGGCGGCATCCCGGTGATCAAAGCCATCCGCGAAGGTCTGTCGGCCAACCGCATCAATTGGGTGGCCGGTATCATCAACGGCACCGGTAACTTCATTCTCACCGAAATGCGCGAGAAGGGCCGGACCTTCGAGGACGTGCTCACCGAAGCCCAAGCCCTGGGTTACGCCGAGGCCGATCCGACGTTCGACGTGGAAGGCATCGATGCGGCACACAAGTTGACGATCCTGGCGTCCATCGCCTTTGGCATCCCGCTGCAGTTCGACAAGGCCTACACCGAAGGCATCACCCAGCTGACTACCGCTGACGTGAACTATGCCGAAGCCTTGGGCTATCGCATCAAGCACCTGGGGGTTGCCCGCAGCACCGCCAGTGGCATCGAGCTGCGCGTGCATCCGACGCTGATCCCGGCCGACCGCCTGATCGCCAACGTCAACGGTGTGATGAACGCCGTGATGGTCAACGGTGACGCCTCTGGCTCGACTCTGTTCTACGGCGCTGGCGCCGGCATGGAACCGACCGCCTCGTCGGTCGTGGCCGACCTGGTGGACGTGGTGCGTGCCATGACGTCCGATCCGGAAAACCGTGTGCCGCACCTGGCGTTCCAACCGGACTCGCTGTCGGCTCATCCGATTCTTCCGATCGAAGCGTGCGAAAGTGCCTACTACTTGCGCATTCAGGCCAAGGACCATCCGGGCGTACTGGCACAGGTGGCGAGCATCCTGTCGGAGCGCGGCATCAACATCGAGTCGATCATGCAGAAGGAAGTCGAGGAGCACGATGGCCTGGTGCCGATGATTCTGCTGACCCACCGTGTGGTCGAGCAGCGTATCAACGATGCGATCGCCGCGCTGGAGGCCCTGCAGGACGTCGTTGGCCCTGTAGTCCGTATCCGCGTAGAACATCTGAATTAATCAAAGCTGCAAGCTTCGAGCCTCAAGCTGCAAGTAAAAGCCGATCCGCTTTCAATTTGTAGCTTGCGGCTTGAAGCTCGAAGCTCAAACCAAAGGTTTGCCCTTATGCGCTATATCAGCACCCGCGGCCAGGCACCGGCCCTGAATTTCGAAGATGTCCTGCTGGCTGGGCTGGCCACGGATGGCGGCCTCTATGTGCCGGAGAACCTGCCGCGTTTCACCCAAGAGGAAATTGCCTCCTGGGCCGGCCTTCCGTATCACGAGCTGGCCTTCCGGGTCATGCGTCCGTTCGTCACCGGCAGCATCCCGGACGCCGACTTCAAGAAGATCCTGGAAGAGACCTATGGCGTCTTTTCCCACAACGCCATCGCTCCGCTGCGTCAGCTCAACGGTAATGAATGGGTGATGGAGCTGTTCCACGGCCCGACCCTGGCATTCAAGGACTTCGCCCTGCAATTGCTCGGTCGTCTGCTGGACTACGTGCTGCACAAGCGTGGCGAGCGCGTGGTCATTGTCGGCGCAACCTCCGGAGACACCGGTTCGGCCGCCATCGAAGGTTGCAAGCACTGCGAGAACGTCGACATCTTCATCCTGCATCCGCACAACCGCGTCTCGGAAGTGCAACGCCGGCAGATGACGACGATCTTCGGCGATAACATCCACAACATCGCCATCGAAGGCAACTTCGATGACTGCCAGGAAATGGTCAAAGCCAGTTTCGCCGACCAGGGCTTCCTCAAGGGCACACGGCTGGTGGCAGTGAACTCGATCAACTGGGCGCGGATCATGGCCCAGATCGTCTATTACTTCCATGCGGCCCTGCAGCTGGGCGGTCCGGCCCGTTCGGTGTCGTTCTCGGTGCCTACCGGCAACTTTGGCGACATCTTCGCCGGCTACCTGGCGCGCAACATGGGGCTGCCGATCAATCAACTGGTCGTCGCCACCAACCGCAACGATATCCTGCACCGCTTCATGAGCGGCAACCAGTACGTCAAAGAAACCCTGCACGCCACGCTGTCGCCCTCCATGGACATCATGGTGTCGTCGAACTTCGAGCGCCTGTTGTTCGACCTGCACGGTCGCAACGGTGCGGCGATTGCCGGCCTGATGGACAGTTTCCGCCAGGGTGGCGGTTTCAGCGTCGAGGCCGAGCGCTGGACCGAAGCCCGCAAGCTGTTCGACTCCCTGGCGGTGGACGACGCACAGACTTGCGAAACCATTGCCGAGGTGTTCGGGCAGAGCGGCGAGCTGCTTGATCCGCACACGGCCATCGGCGTGCGGGCTGCCCGTGAGTGCCGCCGCAGTCTGGATATCCCAATGGTGATCCTGGGGACCGCTCACCCGGTCAAGTTTCCGGAAGCGGTGGAGAAAGCGGGTGTAGGAAAAGCGCTTGAACTACCTGCACATCTTTCGGATTTGTTTGAGCGAGAAGAGCGCTGCACAGTGCTGCCTAATGACCTGAAAGCCGTGCAGGCCTTTGTCAGTCAGCATGGCAACCGTGGCAAGCCTCTCTGACCGCTGAAACCTGTCACATTTTGAAGCCCGTCTCCTGACGGGCTTTCTTGTTTCTGCATGCCAAACTGATCGGGTTTTCGCCCCTGGGAGGGACGGGCGAGTCATCTCGAAGGAAATGCAGATGTTGTTTTTTATCAAATGCAAACCAGCGCTGAGCTGGATGACAGGGCTGGCCTTGATGTGCTGGATGCAATGGAGCGTGGCGGCACAATTGGCAGCCTTTGAAGCGCCGCCGTTTCAGTCCGGCGAGCGGCTGGTGCTGGATGCGCAGGAATTGCAGTGGATCCAGGAACACCCCAGGGTCGTCGTGGCCTCGATGCAGTTTCCGGTGTACCTGTTCAAGAATGAACGTGGGCAATGGAACGGCCTGAACAACGACATCCTCCTGCGTATTGCGCGCATGACGGGCCTCGAGTTCGTGCACCGGGAGTCGTTCTCCCCCGACCAGTTACTGGCGATGCTGGAACGGGGCGAGGCCGATATGACGACCACCCTGGCGATGAACGACGAACGCCGGGATTTTCTCAACTTCAGTCACGCATTTGGCGGTTCCGGCTGGGTATTCGTCGGTCGCGACGGAGAGCCGGCGCTCCGTTCGCTGGAACAGCTGGAGGGAAAGGTCCTGGCGCTGCCAGCACGGCATGCCTTGGAGACGGAAATCCGCCGTGATCACCCTTCCGTCGCGCTGCGCACGGTCAAGACCTACGCAGAGGCGAGGGCCCTGGTCGAAAGTGGGGAAGCCCATGCCACCATCGAAAACGAGACCGGGGTGCATCTCTACCCGGCGGGACAGTTGAAGGTAGGGAAAAACCTCGATGGCAAATGGGAGCCGGACTATCTGGCCGTACGTCAGGATCTGCTGCCGCTGCTGAGTATCCTGAACAAGGCACTGGAAGCATTTCCGGCCGAGGAAATGCGTGCCCTGCGTTCCAAGTGGATGGCGGGTGTCATCCCCAGCAAGGCGCCGTCGCTTTGGTTGCGGGTGTCCCAATGGGGCTACTGGTGCGTCGTCGTGTTCGGCGTCTCCGGCCTTCTGTCGCTGCTGTGGAATCGCCGCCTGCAGATACAGATCGATCAACGCCACAAGGCCGAAGCCGTCCTCAGCGACCAGGTGATGCTCCAGAGGGCCTTGATGGATGCCATCCCCGATCCGATTTTCATCCGTGATCTGGAAGGGCGCTTGCTCATGTGCAACAAGAGCTACGAGGAACAGTTCGCGACTCGCTTCGAAAAGCTGCGAGGAACACGCCTGACCGATTGCCCCGCGTTTCCGGCGGCCACGGCTGAATTGTTGCATGGAGAAATGATGGAGCAACTGCGAACCGGACAGTCCCGCTTCAGCGACCGCCAGTTGATGTTCAATAGTGGATTACGGGATATCCACCATTGGTCGGTGCCATTCTACGGCGCCGATGGACAGTTGCGCGGTCTTCTGGGCGGCTGGAGCGATGCTGGGCGGCGATGGCGGCGTTCGCAGAGGATCCTGGCCTGATGCAAGCAGGCGATGAAAAATGGCGACCCGCGAAAGCTGTTCTTTCCCTGTCATATTGAACGCGCATGCTCGGTTGAACAGCGCCGGTTCGGTGCGCTGACGAACTTTCTACTGCGGCCCACGGTCATTTACTGTGTACACGCAGTTGTTTTCGGACTATTGAAGGGTGATCGAATGGAAAGTATCAGCCTATTGCTGGGTGAGGCTTTGAGCCCGTATCAGGTCACGCTGACCCCCTCCGGCGCCGGTGGCGAATGCCTTGTGACGCTGAAAAATGCTTCTGGAGCCATTATGGTTGAGAGGGTGTTCAATCAGGCGCAGTTGACCGACAAGCGTCAACTGACGGATGTGGTCGATGGTCTGCATCGGGATGTATTGATCGCCGAGGGGCGCCTGGAGCCCTGTGTGATCGCGGCACTGCGTAATCTGGATCGCGACAAGGTCATGACCGCAGCGAATTGAATGGCAGGTTGTGGGAACCTTCCTACCACCTGAGGAGTCAGACCTTTTACCAGCAAGATCGAGCATTGTGCTCCGGTGCTTGTCGCTTGTTGCACGGACCTCGAATGGTCACGTTTAACCCCGAGTCGTCTCCCCACTTCTCGGGGTTTCTTTTTGCCTATCGTTTGCCGCCTGGCGTGGAAATGCCTCAACGGACGGTTCCACGTTCGACAGCTTCAGATTGCCCCCTCCGCGCGCAGGCGAGCGACTTGCTGCGCGTCATAGCCAAGTTCGCCAAGCACCTGGGCATTATGTTCCCCCAGCGTGGGCCCGACCCATTCGGCGCTGCCCGGCGTGTCGGACAGTTTCGGTACGATACCCGGCATCTTGAACGCCTTGCCGTCTGGCAGCTTGGCTTGCAGGAACATTTCACGGGCCAGGAATTGTGGGTCGTTGAACATGTCTTCGGCGCTGAAGATCCGGCTGGCCGGCACTTCTGCACGGTTCAATTGTTCGATGACGGTATCGAGCGGCAGTGAATTGACCCAGCGGTCTATGACGCCGTACAGCTCGTCGCGGCGACTGTCACGGCCGTCGTTGCCGGCCAGTTGCGGATCATTGGCCAGGTCGTCACGACCGATGAGCTGCATGAACCGCTTGAAGATCGCGTCACCATTGGCACCGATCTGCACATGCTTGCCATCGGCGCTGGTGTGAATCGATGACGGGGTGATGCCGGGCATGATGTTGCCGGTGCGCTCGCGGATAAAACCGAACACGTCGAACTCCGGCACCATGCTTTCCATCATGGCGAATATCGCCTCGTACAACGCCACGTCCACCACTTGTCCGCTGCCGCCGTTGACTTCGCGGTGACGCAAGGCCATCAGTGCGCCAATCACGCCCCAAAGGGCGGCGATAGAATCACCGATGGAAATCCCGGTGCGCACCGGCGGACGGTCTTCGAACCCAGTGATGTAGCGCAGGCCGCCCATGGATTCGCCCACTGCGCCAAACCCAGGCTGATCTTTCATCGGCCCGGTCTGGCCGAACCCGGAGAGGCGCACCATCACCAGCTTAGGATTCAGTGCGTGCAGCACCTCCCAGCCCAGGCCGAGCTTTTCCAGTACGCCGGGGCGAAAGTTCTCGATCAGGATGTCGGCTTCGCCAATCAGCTGTTTCAGAATCGCCAGGCCGTTGGGGTGTTTCAGGTTCAGGGTCAAGGATTTCTTGTTGCGCGCCTGGACGAACCACCACAGGGAGGTGCCTTCATACAATTTGCGCCACTTGCGCAGTGGGTCACCGCCGTCAGGCGATTCGACCTTGACCACTTCGGCACCGAATTCCGCACAGATCCGCGAGGCAAAAGGCCCGGCGATCAGGGTGCCGAGTTCGATGACTTTGACCCCGGCAAGGGGTTTGGCTGTGAGCGACATGAAAGATCCTGTAGGACAAAACGGAACGAATGGAGCGTTTTATCATAGGCCAGCATCCGTCGCCGCGGGTTGATGGTCGGCAATTCGTGGATTTGCCGTTTCATCGGTTAGACTTGCCGCCTTTCCACGTATCAAGAAGCCCGTTCATGGCCCAGCCGTCCACGACCTACAAGTTTGAACTGAACCTCACCGACCTCGACCGCAACGTCTACGAGAATGTGAAGCAGACCATCGCCCGCCATCCTTCGGAAACCGAGGAACGCATGACTGTGCGGTTGCTGGCCTACGCGCTCTGGTACAACGAGCTGCTGTCGTTTGGTCGCGGTCTGTCAGATGTCGATGAACCAGCACTGTGGGAAAAAAGCCTGGATGACCGCGTGCTGCACTGGATCGAAGTCGGTCAGCCCGACGTCGATCGCCTGACCTGGTGCTCGCGCCGTACCGAACGCACCAGCCTGCTGGCTTATGGCAGCTTGCGGGTCTGGGAGGGCAAGGTGATCCCGGCGGTAAAGGGCCTGAAGAACGTCAACATCGCGGCTGTGCCCCAGGACGTGCTGGAAACCCTGGCCCAGGACATGCCCCGCGTGATCAAGTGGGATGTCATGATCAGCGAAGGGACAATATTCGTGACCGACGACCGTGGCCAGCATGAAGTCCAGTTGCAGTGGTTGCTGGGCGAGCGCGGTTGATCGGGCCACTGTGAAAGCGGGCTTGCTCGCGAATGCGGTGTATCAGTCGATGCGCGGCTGCATGCCGTACCGCATTCGCGAGCAAGCCCGCTCCCACATAAGCTTCTTCGCCAGAACTTCCATAATTAATAGAGAAATGTCTGTCCCCCCATGCGCATAGAACCCCGCCAGCTCCCCGACACCCTGCCGTTCCTCGGTGACCTGCCGCCCCTGCTGACCCGCCTTTACGCGGCACGCGGCGTGCAGTCCGAGGCCGAACTGGACAAGAGTCTGGCGCGCCTGATTCCCTACCAGCAACTCAAGGGCATCGATGCGGCGGTGGATCTGCTGGTGGTGGCCCTGGAGCAGCGCCAACGGATCCTGATCGTCGGCGACTTCGATGCCGACGGCGCGACGGCCAGTACCGTGGGCCTGCTGGGGCTGCGCCTGCTGGGCGCGGCCCATGTCGACTATCTGGTGCCCAATCGCTTCGAATACGGCTATGGGCTGACCCCGGAAATCGTCGAAGTCGCCCTGACCCGCGAGCCGCAATTGTTGATCACGGTGGACAACGGCATTTCCAGTGTGGAAGGCGTGGCGGCGGCGAAAGCGGCCGGGCTCAAGGTACTGGTAACCGACCACCACTTGCCGGGCATCGAGTTGCCGGCGGCCGATGCCATCGTCAATCCGAACCAGCCGGGCTGCGAATTCCCGAGCAAGGCGCTGGCCGGGGTCGGGGTGATTTTCTACGTGTTGATGGCGCTGCGCGCGCGGCTGCGCAGCCTGGGTTGGTACGCCAGCAAACCGCAGCCGAACATCGGTGAACTGCTGGACCTGGTGGCCCTGGGCAGTGTGGCCGACGTGGTGCCCCTGGACGCCAACAACCGGATCCTCGTGCATCAGGGGCTGGAGCGCATTCGCGCCGGGCGCGCGCGCCCCGGCATCAAAGCCATTCTGGAAGTGGCCAAGCGTGATCACTCGCGCATTACCTCCACCGATCTCGGCTTCATCCTGGGGCCGCGCCTGAATGCGGCGGGGCGCCTGGACGACATGAGCCTGGGCATCGAATGCCTGCTCACCGACGACGAGGCGCTGGCCAGGGAGATGGCCGCGCAACTGGATGGCATGAATCAGGATCGCAAATCCATCGAGCAGGGCATGCAGCGTGAGGCGCTGGCCCAGCTCAAGGAGCTGCCGGTGGAATCGATGCCGTTCGGCCTGTGCCTGTTCGATCCGCAGTGGCACCAGGGCGTCATCGGGATCCTTGCCTCCCGCATGAAAGAGCGTTACTTCCGTCCGACCATTGCTTTCGCCGATGCCGGAGACGGCATGCTCAAGGGCTCTGGCCGCTCGGTGCAGGGATTTCATATTCGCGACGCCCTGAGCGTCGTGGCGGCGCAACATCCGACCCTGATCACCAAGTACGGCGGGCATGCCATGGCGGCAGGACTGTCATTGCCAGAGGCGAATTTCCCGTTGTTCGCCGAGGCTTTCGATGCGGAAGTGCGCAGGCAGTTGCGTGAGGAAGACCTGACCGGGCGGCTGTTGTCGGATGGCACCCTGGCGGTGGAAGAGTTTCATCTGGAACTGGCCCGGGCGCTGCGTCATGCCGGACCCTGGGGCCAGCATTTTCCAGAGCCGATGTTCCACGGTGTGTTCCAGCTGGTGGAGCAGCGAGTGGTGGGCGAGCGGCACCTGAAGGTGGTCCTCAAGAGCGAATGCGGTTCGGTGAAGCTCGACGGCATCGCCTTTGGCATCGACCGCGACGTCTGGCCGAACCCGACCGTACGCTGGGTTGAACTGGCCTACAAACTCGACCTCAACGAGTTTCGTGGTCAGGAAACGGTGCAGTTGATGATTGCCCATATCGAGCCGCGGTAGGCACATGGATTTCCGGGGGCGATGATCTTCCCTCGCCACAGGAGCTTGTTTTAAACGCGGAACCCTGCCTTATCCCACGTTGTCGACTAGGCTCTAAACACTGGTTGATAGCCCTTGTGACGTCTTGTCCATTTTCTTTGCCCGCGGGGGCGGGTGCTGCACCTTTTGTCACTCGTCGACTTTTCAAACAGAACCTGGAGCCTGCCCACTGATTCGAAGAGGTGCCCCATGAGTCTGCTGCTTGAACCCTATACCGTACGCCAATTGACCCTGCCCAATCGCATCGCGGTATCACCGATGTGCCAGTATTCGAGTGTCGATGGCCTGGCCAACGACTGGCATCTGGTGCACCTCGGTAGCCGTGCCGTGGGCGGCGCCGGCCTGGTGTTCACCGAAGCCACCGCCGTCACCGCCGATGGCCGCATCACCGCCCAGGACCTGGGGCTGTGGAACGATGAACAGATCGAGCCCCTGCAACGCATCACGCGTTTTATCACCGCCCAGGGCGCAGTGCCGGGCATTCAACTGGCCCACGCCGGGCGCAAGGCCAGTACCTGGCGGCCCTGGTTGGGCAAGCATGGCAGCGTGAAGCCTGCGGATGGCGGCTGGGTGCCGGTCGGTCCCTCGCCGATTGCCTTCGACCCGCAGCACACGCAGCCGTCTCAACTGGACGAAGGACAGATCAACGCCGTCATCCAGGCGTTCGTGGAGGCGGCCAGACGCGCCTTGACGGCCGGGTTCAAGGTGGTCGAGGTCCACGCGGCCCATGGTTACCTGCTGCATCAATTCCTGTCTCCGCTGAGCAATCAGCGGCGCGATCAATATGGTGGGTCGTTCGAGAACCGTATCCGGCTGGTACTGCAGGTCACCGAAGCGGTCAGGGCCGTATGGCCCCAGGAGTTGCCGGTGTTCGTGCGCGTCTCTGCCACCGACTGGGTCGAGGACGGCTGGAATCCCGACGAGACTGTCGAGTTGGCGCGGCGATTCAGGGTGTTGGGGGTGGATCTGATCGATGTGTCATCGGGCGGTACCGCGGCGAATGCGGAAATCCCGACCGGTCCGGGTTACCAGACGCGTTTTGCTGAACGGGTGCGCAAAGAGTCGGAAATCGCCACCGGCACCGTTGGCATGATTACCGAACCGGCCCAGGCCGAGCACATCCTGCGCACCTGCCAGGCCGACATCATTTTCCTGGCCCGCGAGTTGTTGCGCGACCCCTACTGGGCGTTGCATGCCGATGATGACCTGGGTGGGCGCAAGGCCGTCTGGCCGGCGCAGTATCAGCGGGCGACCCATCGGGACCAGCCGATCCATGAGTCGGATCTGCGGGACTGAGTGCCCAGTAAAGCAAAAAGCCCCGGTCGTCATTGGCCGGGGCTTTTTCATCTCTGCGATCATTGGTGCCTGTACTGCCGTCTTCGCGAGCAAGCCCAGGCACCCGATCACTGTCCGGGATACTTGCGCTTATCCGGTGCGGGCGGGAAGTACTGGTACAGCCAGGTCTCGCTCAGGGTCCGGTCCTTGCTGCGAATGAACAGGCGCATCTGCACCGGGTCCACGCGGTCATCGGTCGGGTACCAGTCGAAGGTGATGCGATAGCCCTTGATCGCATCCATTACCAGCACGTTGAAGTCTTTCACCTCGCCATGGGAGCAGGTCACCACTGGTTCGATACCGGTTCCAGGAGGTAGCTGGTCGAGACCGCCGCCACTGAAGTCCACTGCAAAGCGTCGGGCCCAGACGGTCGGGTAATGCTCGCCCGGTGCCCAACCTTCGATGAACCCCCCCATGCCGGAACGGCTCGCGTGGACCTGGGCCAGCTCGGTGCTTACCGGTGGCAGGGCGCTCCAGTAGAGTTTGTAGCCGTAGTTCAGCGAATCGCCGGCCGCGACCGGTTTCTTCGGCGACCAGAACGCGACGATGTTATCCAGGGTTTCGCCGGTTGTAGGAATTTCCAGCAGATCCACAGAGCCTTCACCCCAGGCCGTTGTCGGCTCGACCCACAGGCTTGGGCGCTTGCTGTACCAATCGACCGTGTCCTGGTAGCTCTCGAAGCTATGGTCGGTCTGCACCAGGCCGAAGCCTTTCGGATTCTTGTCGGCAAAGGCGTTGAATTGCAGGGTGGCGGGGTTGTTCAGCGGACGGCAGACCCATTCGCCGTTGCCGCGCCACATGGCCAGTCGGTCGGAGTCGTGGATCTGCGGGTGAATGGTGTCGCACATGCGTCGCTCGACGGTGCCGCAACTGAACATGCTGGTCATCGGCGCAATGCCCAATTGCTCGATGGCGGTACGCGCATTGATATGGGCGTCGACTTCCATCACGACCCGTGTGGGCTGGCAATCGATGTCAAAACGATAAGCGCCGGTGGCGCTGGGGGAGTCGAGCAGGGCATAGACCACGAAACGGGTGCTGTTCTTGTCCGGGGTTTCGAACCAGAACTGAGTGAAATCCGGAAATTCTTCGCGGTGCTTGGCATACGTATCGATTGCCAGTCCGCGGGCCGAGAGCCCGTACTGACCAGTGGCGTCCACGGCGCGGAAATAACTGGCACCCAGAAACGAAACGATGTCGTGGCGATCCAGTTCCGGCGCCTTGAAGGCGCGGAACCCGGAGAACCCCAGGTCACCCTTCAGTTGCGCGGTGTTGACCGTGGTTTTCTCGTAGTTGAACAACTCCGGGCGGAAGTGTACTTCACGGGCCAGGCGGCTCTTCGGATCGACACTGTGCATGCGCACCGGCTGCTTGAACCCCATGCCGACGTGAAAAAACTGTACGTCAAGTTGGCCATCCAGCTCATTCCACAGCGAATGGTTGGCGTCATACCGGATAGCGTTGAACTGCAGTGGCGACATCATAGCCAGTGTTTCTGGCAAGACTTGCTTGGTATCGACGTACCGTTGTCCGGCCAGCCGCTTGGCCTGGTCTTTCAAGGTCTTGAAGTCGAAGGGACGGGCTTCGCCGTCTGCCGTCTGATCGGCGGCCCAGGCTCGTGCGGCCATGAGGCCTGAAGCCGTGAGTCCGGTATAGGCGGCAAAAGCCATGGAGGCCTTGAGCAGGTTCCTGCGATGCATAAATACAACCTTTCTCGAAACAATCCCCAGCCGTTCCTGGCAACAGGGACTGATACAACTGATAAAGGAGTTCGGACATGCCTTTGGCCAAACGAACGTTAAAACAGATGCCTGAGAACCGGATCGGTTCACCGAGGCGCAAAATCATAGGGGATACGTCGACGACTGAGAAAAGGAAAGCGTGGCTCGGTTAAATTTCCTTACAGATATTTCTTTTTTCTTGGAGGCCTCTGCATTTTTTTGACTAATTACTCTAAAACTGCCTCCTCGCTGTGTGAATCGCCCCTATTCTTAGCTTGGCAAGGGGTTCCGTCCGCGGGCCCGGCAGGCTCCGGGAATCAATTCGACGTACACAAGGACACCGTTCATGACGAAACTACAGGGCATTGCCGAAATGCTGGGGCTTCTTCCATGCCTGCATAGCGCGCGCCGGACGCGGCGCCTTAGCCTGGAGGAACTGCGACTGGTGGAACGCTACCGCGAGCTGTCGGAAAACGACCGGATCGCCATGCGTTACCTGGTGGATGCGATGAGGAGTGTTTCGCGGTTTTGAGCCGGTTGTCGTACTGGAGCCGGTCCGGGCGGCGTCAATGCTTATTCCATCGACCAGTCCCGGGGACGTTCTGTGCGCTGGTGCAATATGCGCAGGATCTGCAATTGATCTTGCACGACCCGGTAAGGTGCAACGAATGGGTAGCGTGTCAGCACCAGTTCTCGAACATCCGGAACGACTGAAGGACGGCCGCAGCCGGGGAAACGCTGCAGCTGTTGCAGCGCCTCCAGAATGAAGGTGATGACATCGGTGGCGTCTTGCGTGCCGATGGCACCCTGATAGTGTTCATGAATCGAATCGAGGTCACTTTGTGCTTTATCTGTCAGTACGATGCGCAGCACGCTTTGCCCACTTAGCCTTCACGGCATCCAGATCGGTCAGATTTCCAGCGTCGGCATCTGCCATGCCTTCGCTGATGGCTTGCAGATGCCAGGACTCGGCTTCCACATATCGGACCAGTGCACGCTTGAGGTGATACTGACGGTCGCGCTCGGTGGCGGCGGCTAACAAGTCCAGCTGCTGGGCCAGACCTTCTTCCACACGAAACGACAAAACAGGCGAGGCCATGAGAGATACCCTTGGGTGTATACGTTGTAGACAACCCTAGGGCCTGCCAGGATTTCCGTCAACCAGCGAGGGTGCACCGGTTGACGGAAACCTTAGCAAGACCAAGGCGGGCAGGCTGTGAGCATGTGTTTCCAGATACTTATTGCGCTCAATGCTTGAACATCACATGCCGTACCACTGTGTAGTCCTCCAGCCCGTACATGGACATGTCCTTGCCATACCCGGAATGTTTCTGACCACCATGGGGCATTTCGCTGACGAGCATGAAGTGGGTATTCACCCAGGTGCAGCCGTATTGCAGGCGTGCCGAGAGGCGATGGGCCCGGCCGACGTCGCGGGTCCATACCGATGAGGCCAGGCCGTAGTCCGAATCATTGGCCCAATCCAGCACCTGGGCTTCATCGAGAAACGGCGTGACGGACACCACCGGGCCGAAGACCTCCCGGCGCACGATCTCGTCGTCCTGCTGGGCATCGGCCAGTACCGTCGGTTCGAAGAAGAATCCGTTGCCGTCCACGGCCTTGCCACCGGTGATCAAACGGATATGCGGCTGGGCGATGGCGCGCTCGACGAGCCCGGCCACGCGGTCGCGATGCTGGGCGGTGATCAGCGGGCCCATCTCAGTGTCCGGTGCGGTTTGCAGACCGTACTTGATGCTGCCCACCGCGGCGCCGAGTTTTTCGACGAACTGGTCATAGACGCCTTGCTGGGCATAGATGCGACAGGCAGCGGTGCAATCCTGGCCGGCATTGTAGAAACCGAAGGTGCGGATGCCTTCCACGGCGGCGTCGATGTCGGCGTCGTCGAAGATGATGACCGGGGCCTTGCCGCCCAGTTCCATGTGGGTGCGCTTGACGCTGTCGGCGGTGCTGGAAATGATGTGCGAGCCAGTGGCAATGGAGCCGGTCAGCGAGACCATGCGCACTTTCGGATGAGTGATCAGCGGCTGGCCGACGGTCTGCCCACGACCGAACACCACGTTGAGTACACCCGCCGGGAAAATCTCCGAGGCCAGCTCCGCCAGGCGCAATGCCGTCAGGGGCGTCTGTTCCGATGGCTTGAGTACCACGGTATTACCGGCGGCCAGGGCCGGGGCGATTTTCCAGGCAACCATCATCAGCGGATAGTTCCAGGGCGCGATGGAAGCAATCACGCCCACCGGGTCGCGACGGATCATCGAGGTATGCCCCGGCAGGTATTCGCCTCCCGCCGAGCCGTTCATGCAGCGACTGGCGCCGGCAAAGAAACGGAACACGTCGGCGATGGCCGGGATCTCGTCGTTCAGGGCGGCGCCCAGGGGTTTGCCGCAGTTGTCCGATTCCAGCTTCGCCAGTTCTTCGCCATGGGCTTCAATGGCGTCGGCCAGTTTGAGCAGCAATAGGGAACGGTCCTTGGGCGGGACCTGCGACCAACTGTCGAAGGCGTCATCGGCTGCGCGCACGGCGGCATCGACCTGGGCTTCGCTGGCTTCGTTGATTTCCACCAGCACCCGACCCAGCGCCGGGTTGAACACGGCCTGTCCGGGACCTTCGCCGTTCACCAGGCGACCGTTGATCAGCAGTTTGGTTTGCATGTCCATGTCCTCTTGAGTCTTGTTTGTGGTCTTGGTGGGAGCGGGCTTGCTCGCGAATGCGGTGTGTCATCCAACCTATCCATGCCTGAAACACCGGCTTCGCGAGCAAGCCCGCTCCCACAGGCGATCTGGTTATCCATTGGCGAGTTATTTCCCCCCGCTACCCGCCACACTCTCACTCCCTCGGGTCAAGTAATAGGCGCCGAGTATCGGCAGCATGGTCACCAGCATCACCAGCATGGCGACGACGTTGGTTACCGGCACGTCGCGGGGGCGGCTGAGCTGGTTGAGCAGCCAGAGCGGCAGGGTGCGTTCGTGGCCGGCGGTGAAGGTGGTGACGATGATTTCGTCGAACGACAGTGCGAACGCCAGCATGCCGCCGGCCAGCAGGGCCGAGCCGAGATTGGGCAGGATGATGTAGCGGAAGGTCTGCCAGCCATCCGCCCCCAGGTCCATCGAGGCCTCGATCAGGTTGTGGGAGGTGCGGCGCAGCCGGGCGATGACGTTGTTGTAGACGATCACTACACAGAAGGTCGCGTGGCCGACGACGATGGTGAATATGCCCGGTTCGATCCCCAGGGTCTTGAATGTGGCCAGCAACGCGATGCCGGTGATGATCCCCGGCAGGGCAATGGGCAGGATCAGCATCAGCGAAATCCCCTGCTTGCCGAAGAAGTCGCGGCGGTACAGCGCGGCCGAGGCCAACGTGCCGAGCACCATGGCGATCAGAGTGGCGATGCTCGCCACCTGCAACGACAACTTGATCGCCTCCAGTACATCCGCACGGGCGAAAGCCACGCTGAACCATTTCAGGGTCAGGCCCTTGGGCGGGAAGCTGAACGCGGCGTCCTCGGTGTTGAAGGCGTAGAGGAAGATGATCAGGATCGGGAAGTGCAGGAACACCAGCCCGCCCCAAGCTGCGATGCGCAAACCCCATGAAGCCCGGGATGAAGAATCAGAGTGCATCGAAAGCCCCCAGGCGCTTGACGATAGACAGGTAAATGGCGATCAGCACGATGGGCACCAGCGTGAAGGCTGCGGCCATGGGCATGTTGCCGATGGCGCCTTGCTGGGCGTAGACCATGCTGCCGACGAAATAGCCCGGTGGGCCCACCAGTTGGGGCACGATGAAATCCCCCAGGGTCAGCGAAAAGGTGAAAATCGAACCGGCGGCGATGCCCGGGACCGACAGCGGCAGGACCACTTGCATGAACGTCTGGCGGGGCCTGGCGCCCAAGTCCGCCGAGGCTTGCAGCAGCGAGGGCGGCAGGCGCTCCAGGGACGCCTGGATCGGCAGGATCATGAACGGCAGCCAGATATAGACAAAAACCAGGAAACGTCCCAGGTGCGACGTGGACAACGTGCTGCCGCCGACGCCGGGGATGCTCAACACGAACTGCAACACCGGCTCCAGGCCAAGGTGCTGAATGAACCACTGCGCCACGCCGCCCTTGGCCAGCAATAATGTCCAGGCATAGGCCTTGACGATGTAGCTGGCCCACATGGGCAACATCACCGTGATGTAGAAAAACGCCTTGGTCTTGCCGCTGGTGTAGCGCGCCATGTAATAGGCGATGGGGAACGCGACGACGGCGCTGGCGATGGACACCGCGATGGCCATGCTCACGGTGCGCAGGATGATGTCGAAGTTCGACGGTTGGAACAACGCCGCGAAATTCGCCAGGGTCAGGTCGGGTGTGACTGCCATGGTGAAATCGTCGAAGGTATAGAAACCTTGCCACAGCAAGGTCAGCAGTGACCCCAGGTAGATCGCGCCGAACCAGATCAGCGGCGGCACCAGCAGCATCGACAGATACAGGTTGGGTCGCCGGTAGAGCAGGTTGGAAAACCGTCGCAGCGAGCCTGGCGCGGGTGTCCGGGGCAGGGCTAGTGTGTTCATCTCAGGCCTCGCCGCCGACGGTATCGTGCAGAGCGATCATCGCCTCGCGGGCCCAGCGGACCGTGAGCTGCTGGCCGGTCTGGTGCAGGGCGCTGCTGTCGGTCCACTGAGTGTTGGCCTGGCTGAGATTCAGGGTCTGGCCGTTTTCCAGTTTCAACTCGAAGCGGGTGGCGCTGCCCTGGTATTGAATGTCGTGAAGCAGTCCCTGGACTTCGATTTCATGGCCGCCCAACGGGCCCTCGGCGAAACGCACATGTTCCGGGCGGATCGAAAACGGCTGTGGATAACCGCTCAGCTGTCGCGCCAGCTCGCCGCGAATCACGTTCGAGGTACCGACAAACTCCGCGACGAAGGTGGTCGCCGGTTTCATGTACAGGTTGCGCGGCGTATCCACCTGCTCGATGCGGCCCTTGTTGAACACCGCCACCCGGTCGGACATTGACAGGGCCTCGGTCTGGTCATGGGTGACGAAAACGAATGTGATACCCAACTGGCGTTGCAGTTTCTTCAATTCGCCCTGCATCTGTTCGCGCAGCTTCAGGTCGAGGGCCCCCAAGGGTTCGTCCAACAGCAACACCCGCGGGCGATTGACCAGTGCACGCGCCAGGGCTACGCGCTGACGTTGGCCACCGGAGAGTTGCACCGGTTTGCGCTCGCCATAGCCGCCCAGGGCCACCATCTCCAGAGCTTCGTCGGCGCGCTGGATTCGCTCCACCTTGGCGACGCCTTTGACTTTCAGGCCGTAGGCCACATTGTCGCGCACGTTCATGTGGGGAAAGAGCGCGTAATCCTGGAACACCGTATTGACGTCCCGTTGATAGGGCGGCAATCCGGCGGCCTCTTCGCCATGGATGCGGATGGAGCCGGCGCTCGGCTGTTCGAAACCGGCAATCAGCCGCAGGCAGGTGGTCTTGCCCGACCCGGAGGGGCCCAGCATGGAAAAGAATTCGCCGTCCTCGATGTCGATGGAGACCCGGTCAACGGCCTTCACCTCGCCGAATTGACGGGAAACCTGGGTGAACTGGACTGCGAGTGTCATGGTGCGGTGCTCCATAAGCGCAACTGCTGTTGAATCATTAATGATGACGGGCACCGAACCTGTGGCGAGGGGACAAATCCCCTCGCCACAAAGGCAGTGTTCGTCGCCACTTTTCGTGGCGACGGAATAACCCTACCGCCCGCCCATGATTGCGATGTAATCCTGGGTCCAGCGGCTGTACGGCACGAACTTGCCGCCCTCGGCCTGTGGGGTTTTCCAGAAGGCGATCTTGTCGAACTGGTCGAAGCCGTTGGTCTTGCACCCTTCGGCCCCCAGCAGCTCGCTGCCTTGGCACGCCGCGGGCACTGCCGGCAAGGAGCCGAACCAGGCAGCCACGTCACCCTGGACCTTCGGTTGCAGCGACCAGTCCATCCATTTGTAGGCACAGTTGGGGTGCTTGGCCTCGGCGTGGAGCATGGTGGTGTCGGCCCAGCCGGTGGCGCCCTCCTTCGGAATGGTCGAGGCGATCGGTTGTTTTTCGTTGATCAGGCCGTTGACCTGGTACGGCCAGGCGCCGGACGCCACCACGCCTTCGTTCTTGAAATCACTCATCTGCACGGTGGTGTCATGCCAGTAGCGGTGTATCAACGGTTGCTGGGCCCGCAGCAGCTCCAGCACGGCTTTGTACTGGGTTTCGTCGAGTTGATACGGATCCTTGATGCCCAGCTCGGGCCTGGCCGTCTTGAGGTACAACGCCGCATCGGCGATGTAGATCGGCCCGTCGTAGGCCTGCACGCGTCCCTTGTTCGGCTTGCCATCGGGCAGGCTCTGGGCGCTGAACAACACGCTCCAACTGGTGGGCGCCTGCTTGAACACGTCGGTGTTGTACATCAGCACGTTCGGCCCCCACTGATACGGCGTGCCGTAGGTCTGCTGGTTGACCACGTACCACGGCGCGTCCTTGAGGCGCGGATCGAGGTTCTTCCAGTTGGGGATCAACGCGGTATTGATCGGCTGCACCCGCTTGCCGGCGATCAGTCGCAACGAAGCATCGCCTGAAGCGGTGACCAGGTCGTAGCCACCCTTGCTCATCAGGCTGACCATCTCGTCGGAGGTCGCGGCGGTTTTCACATTGACCTTGCAGCCGGTTTCCTTCTCGAAACCGGTCACCCAATCGTAGGCCTTGTCGCTTTCGCCCCGTTCGATGTAACCCGGCCAGGCGACAATATCCAGCTGGCCTTCGCCCGCGCCGACGGTCTTTAGCGGTTCGGCGGCCTGGACGCTGACGCTGGTCAGCAGCGCCAGGGTGATTGCACTGAGCAATACGGTGTTGTGCGCGTACATGGGAATCCCTCTTGCTTTAATTATGGTCGGGGCAGTGTTTTCAACGGGTGAAGCGCCATGGATGGCCTGTTATCAGCGTAGTGCTGTTTATAAATGCTGGCCGTGGCGGGCCATGATGTGACGCACCACGCTGTAGTCCTGGAGCGAGTCGCTGGAGAGGTCTTTGCCATAACCCGAGCGCTTGAGGCCGCCGTGGGGCATTTCGCTGACCAGCATGAAGTGACTGTTGATCCAGGTGCAGCCGTATTGCAGGCGCGCCGCCACCTGCATCGCCTTGTCCAGGTTCTGGGTCCATACCGAGGACGCCAGGCCGTATTCGGAATCGTTGGCCCAATCCATCGCCTGGCTGAGTTCGTCGAAGCGGGTCACGGTGACCACCGGGCCGAACACTTCTCTCTGGACGATTTCATCGCTTTGCTTGCAGCCGGCCAGCAAAGTCGGTTGGTAATAGAAGCCGGCACCGGAATGCACCGCCGCGCCGGTGATGCGCTCGATGTGCGGCTGGCCGAGGGCGCGTTCGACGAAACTGGCGACGCGGTCGCGTTGGCGAATGCTGATCAACGGGCCGATTTCGTTGTCGGCGTCGCGTTTTCCGGCAAAGCGCAGGCTGCTGACCGCCGCGCCGAGTTCGGTCACCAGCCGGTCGTGAATGGCGCCCTGGGCGTAGATCCGGCAGGCCGCGGTGCAGTCCTGCCCGGCGTTGTAATACCCGTAGGTGCGCACACCATCGACCACCGCGTGGATGTCGGCATCGTCGCAGACGATCACGGGGGCCTTGCCACCCAGCTCCAGGTGCGTGCGCTTGAGGGTTTTCGCCGCGGCCTGAAGGATTTTCTGGCCGGTGACGATATCGCCGGTCAGCGAGACCATGCGCACCTTGGGATGGCTGACCAGATGGCTGCCGACCCCTTCGCCGCCTCCGCAGATGACGTTGATGACACCCCGGGGCAGGATCTCGGCCAGCAGTGGCGCCAGGGCGAGGATGGACAGCGGCGTATGTTCCGAGGGCTTGAACACCAGGGTATTGCCGGCGGCCAGGGCTGGGGCGATTTTCCAGGCGGCCATCATGATCGGGTAATTCCATGGGGCGATGGACGCGACCACGCCGATGGGGTCGCGGCGGACCATGCTGGTGTAGCCGGGCAGGTACTCACCGCAGAGCTGGCCGGTCTGGCAGCGTACGGCGCCGGCGAAGAAACGGAACACATCCACTGTGGCGCTGAGGTCGTCCTGTCGCGCCAGGTGCAGTGGCTTGCCGCAGTTCAGCGATTCGAGGCGGGCCAGGTGATCGGCATGCTTTTCGATGGCGCCAGCGATCTCCAGAAGCAGGTTCGAGCGTTGTTGCGGGGTGGTGCGCGACCATCCGTCGAAGGCGTGGTGGGCGGCCAGGATCGCTGCCTCGACCTGTTCGATGCTGGCCTCGGCGATAGAGACCAGGACCTCGCCGGTGGCCGGGTTGAGGATCGGCTCGACAAAACCCTCGCCGGAAACGAGCTCCCCATCGATCAGCAACGCGGTGCACAGTGGAGTTTGCGTGCCAGCCATGTTTGATTTTCTCTTTTTGAATGGCCCGGAGGATGCAGCAAGACTAGTGCGGAGCCGGTGGGCCGACAAATTCTAAATACTCAAGTCTGCATTCGATTAAATAGATGGCTTGCGCCCGCCGTGGGGTTGTTCCCGGGCGACGGTCAGGAATGGATCGACCAGCGCCGGTCGTGACGTGCCGCGGCGCCAGGCCAGCCCGACGTCGAGGGTCTGGTTGAGGTCGGCGATCGGGCGCGCTTCGATGATGTCGCCCTCCAGGGACCAGGGGCGGTACGTCATGTCCGGTTGGATCGACATCCCCAGTCCCGCCGCCACCAGGCTACGCACCGCCTCGGTAGAGGCGGTGCGTAGCGTGATCTTCGGTTGCAGGCCGGCACCGCGCCACAGGCGCTGGGCGTTGCGCTCCATCTCATCGACGTTCAGTTGGATCAACGGTTCGCAAGCGACATCCGCCAGACTGATACTGTCGTGTTCCAGCAGTGGATGCTGGGCCGGCAGCCATAAGCGGTGCGGGGAATGGGTCAGTACTTCGGTCTGCAAGGCATGGCGATCTTCGAGGTTGGAAAGGATGAGCACGCCGACATCGATTTCACCACTGACCAGCAGATGTTCGATATAGGGTCGCTCGTCTTCCATCACGCGAATCACCACATTCGGGTAGGCGCGCTGGAAGCGGGTCAGCAGGTCCGCCAGGTAGTAGCCGGCGACCAGGCTGGTGACCCCGACGGTCAGATGGCCGGCCACCTGGTCGGTACTTTGCTGCAGGCTGCGCTTGGCGTTATCGACGGTGGCGAGGATCAGGTGGGCCTGGCGCAGGAACTGATGGCCTTGATGGGTCAGGGTCATGCCCTTGGCATGGCGGTTGAACAGACTGACACCGATCTCCTGCTCCAGTTGCTGGATGGCCAGGGTCAGGGTGGATTGGGAAATGAACGCGGCTTGCGCGGCGGCGGAAATCGAGCCGGTCTCGGCTACAGCGATGAAATGACGGATCTGACGCAGGGTCATCATGGGCGAATACCCGGTGGGCTGTTTTTATCGATGTTCTGCAGTCTATATCGTTTTTCCTGAAGGAGAGTGGAAGCGCTCGAAGAGACGAGCAACATCTCGAAGCAATCTCGCCCACGACGCCGGGCACTTTCGATTTAGGCTGATGGCCTTGCTCATCCGGTTACCCGAACATAGGGAGGCAACGAAAATGAATACCCGTGGATTGCTCGATCAGCTGCTCAAGTCCGGCCAGGACCTTTTGCAGAACAAGGCGGGCGGCGCGCAGAACAAGCCGGCCGGTGGGCTTGGCGACCTGCTGGGCGGCAAGGCCGGGGCGGGCGGGCTTGGCGGCCTGCTCTCCGGTGCCGGCGGCGGAGCATTGGCGGCGGGCGCCATGGGCTTGCTGCTGGGCAACAAGAGAATCCGCAAGACCGGCGGCAAGGTCGCGCTCTACGGCGGTCTCGCCGCGCTGGGTGTAATCGCCTACAAGGCCTATGGCAACTGGCAGGCCCAGCAGGGCCGCGCGCCGCAAACGGAGCCCCAGACCCTGGACCGCGTCCCTGCGGCGCAGGTCGAGCAGCACAGCCAGGCCATCCTCAAGGCGTTGGTCGCGGCGGCCAAGGCCGACGGTCATGTGGATGAGCGTGAGCGGCAATTGATCGAAGGCGAATTCACCAGGCTCGACAACGACCAGGAGCTGCGGCACTGGCTGCATGCCGAGCTCAACAAGCCCCTGGACCCCACCGATGTCGCCCGCGCCGCTGGCACCCCGGAAATGGCCGCGGAAATGTACATCGCCAGCGTGATGCTGGTGGACGAGGAAAACTTCATGGAAAAGTCCTACCTCGATGAACTGGCGCGGCAACTCAAGCTGGAGCCGGGATTGAAGGTCGAGCTGGAGAATCAGGTGCGGCAGGCGTCGGCGTGAACGTTGCAGCGAGACCTCGGGCCTTGTTGTAGGAGCTGGCGAAGGCTCGGGCCGCGTTCGGACGATCTTTTGATCTTTCGCTTGAGATTAAAGTGTCAGTGGGAAGATCGCAGCCCTTACGCAGCCCGGCGGTGCTACGGGGCGTCACACCCCTTGCAACAAGGTTCGGTGTTGAGCCCGGTGGTTGATTCAATCTGAACCTCATTACCCCCTCAAGCCGCCAGGCGGGCTGCCGCTGGCGCTTGATTACGTTATACTCGCCGGCTTTCAAAAGTTCGCCAATGAGTGCTGCCCGTCATGGAAATCAACCCGATCCTGAACACCATCAAGGACCTGTCCGAGCGCTCCGAAACTATTCGGGGGTATCTTTGACTACGATCAAAAGCATGAGCGTCTGACCGAGGTCAACCGCGAGCTTGAAGATCCGAGTGTCTGGAACAAACCTGAGTACGCCCAGGAGCTGGGCCGTGAGCGCTCTGCGCTGGCACAGATCGTCGAAACCCTGGACGAATTGTCCAGTGGCCTGGCCGATTGCCGCGACCTGCTGGACATGGCTGTCGAAGAAAACGACGAAGGCGCGGTCGGTGACGTGGTCGCCGAGCTGACACGCCTGGACGAGGCCCTGGCCAAGCTGGAGTTCCGCCGCATGTTCAGCGGCGAGATGGACATGAACAACGCCTACCTGGACATCCAGGCCGGTTCTGGTGGCACCGAAGCCCAGGACTGGGCCAACATCCTGCTGCGCATGTACCTGCGCTGGGCCGACAAACGTGGCTTCGACGCGACCATCATGGAGCTGTCGGCCGGCGAAGTCGCCGGGATCAAGGGCGCCACCGTGCACATCAAGGGTGAATACGCCTTTGGCTGGCTGCGTACCGAGATCGGTGTGCATCGTCTGGTGCGCAAGAGCCCGTTCGACTCCGGCAACCGTCGCCACACCTCGTTCTCGGCGGTGTTCGTTTCCCCCGAGATCGACGACAAGGTGGAAATCGAGATCAACCCGGCAGACCTGCGCATCGACACCTACCGCTCCTCGGGCGCCGGTGGTCAGCACGTCAACACCACCGACTCGGCGGTACGGATCACCCACGTACCGACCAACACCGTGGTCAGTTGCCAGAACGAACGGTCCCAGCACGCCAACAAAGACACCGCGATGAAAATGCTTCGGGCCCGCTTGTACGAGCAGGAGATCCAGAAGCGCAACGCGGCGTCCCAGGCCCTGGAAGACAGCAAGTCCGACATCGGTTGGGGTCACCAGATCCGTTCCTATGTGCTCGATGCCTCGCGCATCAAGGACCTGCGCACCAACATCGAACGCAGTGACTGCGACAAGGTGCTGGACGGCGACATCGACGAATATCTGGAAGCGAGCCTCAAACAAGGGCTGTAACGCGACACCCATGCGGCAGGCGGGCACGCTTTTGCGAAAGCGCGGCCCGTCGGCAAACTCTGGCCCCGGAGCCAGGGGCAACGAACCTGTGATGGAATCCTTAAAGACATGAGCGACCTAGAACTCGACCCGCAAGCCCTGCAACAGGAAGAAAACTCCCTGATCGCCCTGCGCAAGGAAAAGCTTGCTGCCGAGCGCAACAAGGGCCAGGCCTTCCCCAACGACTTCCGCCGCGACGCCTACTGCGACGCCCTGCAGAAGAAGTACGCGGACAAGACCAAGGAAGAGCTGGCCGAGGCGGCGATTCCAGTCAAGGTGGCCGGTCGTATCATGCTCGACCGTGGTTCGTTCCTGGTGATCCAGGACATGACCGGTCGCATCCAGGTCTACGTCAACCGCAAGACCCTGCCGGAAGAAACCCTGGCCGCCGTCAAGACCTGGGACCTGGGCGACATCATTGCCGCCGAAGGCACCCTGGCCCGTTCCGGCAAGGGTGACTTGTACGTCGAAATGACCAGCGTGCGCCTGCTGACCAAATCCCTGCGCCCGTTGCCGGACAAGCATCACGGCCTGACCGACACCGAGCAGCGCTACCGCCAGCGCTACGTCGACCTGATCGTCAACGAAGACGTGCGCCAGACGTTCCGCGTGCGCTCCCAAGTGATCGCCCACATCCGCAGCTTCCTGATGAAGCGTGACTTCCTGGAAGTCGAGACGCCGATGCTGCAGACCATTCCCGGCGGCGCGGCGGCCAAGCCGTTCGAAACCCACCACAACGCCCTGGACATGGAAATGTTCCTGCGCATCGCGCCGGAGCTGTACCTCAAGCGGCTGGTGGTCGGCGGGTTTGAAAAAGTCTTCGAGATCAACCGCAACTTCCGTAACGAAGGCGTTTCGACCCGGCACAACCCCGAGTTCACCATGCTCGAGTTCTACCAGGCCTACGCCGACTACGAAGACAACATGGACCTGACCGAGGAGCTGTTCCGCGAGCTGGCGCAGCTTGTTCTCGGGACTACCAACGTGCCGTACGGCGACAAGGTGTTCCACTTCGGTGAGCCGTTCGCTCGCCTGTCGGTGTTCGATTCGATCCTCAAATACAACCCTGAAATCACCGCCGATGACCTCAACGACATCGACAAGGCCCGCGCCATCGCCAAGAAGGCCGGTGCCAAGGTGCTCGGCTTCGAAGGCCTGGGCAAGTTGCAGGTGATGATTTTCGAAGAGCTGGTGGAGCACAAGCTGGAGCAGCCGCACTTCATTACCCAATACCCGTTCGAAGTGTCGCCGCTGGCTCGCCGCAACGACGATAACCCGAACGTGACCGACCGCTTCGAGTTGTTCATCGGCGGCCGCGAAATCGCCAACGCCTACTCCGAGCTCAATGACGCCGAGGACCAGGCCGAGCGCTTCATGGCCCAGGTGGCCGACAAGGACGCCGGCGACGACGAAGCCATGCACTACGACGCCGATTTCGTGCGCGCCCTGGAGTACGGCATGCCGCCCACGGCCGGCGAAGGGATCGGTATCGATCGCCTGGTGATGTTGCTGACCAACTCACCGTCGATCCGGGATGTGATCCTCTTCCCGCACATGCGGCCTCAAGCGTAAGTGTTTCAATTAAAAAACCGCCTGGAAGGGCGGTTTTTTATTGCCTGTCTGGTACAAACGTATCAATTGGTTACTTTTGAAATAGCGAGGAAAGACCTGTCGTGAATCGTGCAATGTCTCCAGAAGGTGCAGCGGGCGTCGCCACTGCAGTCGCTGAAAGTGTTCAGTACCAGGGCCGCAAGGCGAGCCGACAGGGCAGTGAACAGCGTCGCCAGGAGATTCTCGATGCGGCCATGCGCATTGTGGTGCGCGATGGTGTGCGAGCCGTGCGACACCGGGCTGTGGCCGCCGAAGCGGGCGTGCCGTTGTCGGCCACCACGTATTATTTCAAGGACATCGATGACCTGCTCACCGATACCTTCGCCCAGTACGTGGAACGCAGCGCGGCGTTCATGGCCAAGCTATGGACCAACAACGAAGGCTTGCTGCGGGAAATGGTCGCGTACGGCGACGGCAGCCCCGAATCCCGTTCGCAACTGGCCGATGACATTGCCCGGATGACTGCTGACTACGTGCAGCATCAACTGGACAGCCGCCGCGACTACCTGATGGCCGAGCAGGCCTTCCGCCAGGAAGCGCTGCTCAACCCGCGTCTGGCGGAACTGGTGCGCTCGCACCAGCAGATCCTGCTGCACGGCACCTGTCAGTTTTTCCAGGTGTTGGGCTCCCGCGAGCCGCAACAGGATGCCAAAGTGTTGACGGCGATTATCGGACGGATGGAATATCAGGGCTTGCTCAATGGTACCGAGCCTGTCGGCGGTGAAGACATGCTCGGCATTTTGACCCGCTACATGCACTTGGTATTGGCGTCGGTGTAACCCGTTAAGGGACACCACAGTCCCTGTGGCGAGGGGATTCATCCCCGCTGGGGCGCGTAGCGGCCCTGAAACCCAACAACTCGGTGCGTCAGGTAGACCGCGTTGAAGGGTTTGGGTCTGCTGCGCAGCCCAGCGGGGATAAATCCCCTCACCACAAAGGACAAAGCTGCCATATGCCATAGGGAGTTCCAATGAAAGCCTGGCGTGCCGTTGTAATGGCCGTGTCGTTGCTGCTGCTCAGCGGCTGCCTGGTGTCCTTCAAGGCGCCGTTGCCCGACGCCGAGGTCGCGCCCAAGGGCTTGCTCGGCCACTGGACCAGTACCAACGCCTGGGGCGAGCCGCTGAACCTGGAACTGACGAAAGTCGGCAAGCACCGCTACCAGGCCATCAGTTATTTCAGGGTCAGGCCTCAGGAGCGGGAAGCCATTCCTCTGACCGTTTCCCGTCACGGCAGCCGCTGGTACCTGTCGGCCAAGGTACCGGCCCGGTACGGCGGGCATTTCGTGATCGCTGGTTTCGAACTGACCGACAAGCAGGAACTGGTGGTCTACAACCTGGACATGGAACAGATCAACCAGGCCATCGGCCAGAAAATCCTCAGCGGCCAGCCGAGCCGGAGCGAGGAGGGCGACGGCGTCCTGGTGGACAGCGACATGAGCAAGGTCTTCAGTTACCTGGACGATCCGGCCAATTCCGATGTGTTCTCGGAAGCCGTGCGTTACCAGCGGCTCAAAGCCCAATAGACTCAGGCATCGATAACAGCAACGAGTGGACGTTTTTCACAGGAGTTCCGGGTGGACGATTACCAGCAGACGATACGCACCTTGTCCGATCGCATAGTGCTGGCGCAAACGCCGATTCGCATTCTCGACGCGGTGAAATGGGACGAGAACATCCGCAAAGGGTTTCTCAAGGCCAAGGGCAAGGAACCGCCTGCCGTAGACCGTGATTATTACCTCAATCGACCGCTGTCTTTCGATTCCAGCAAGGTCAAGCTGGAGTTCCAGAACATCGAGCGCGACATTACCCGTCAGCTCGGGCAGTTCAACCCGGTCGGCCAGATCATGCGTCGCA
Organism: Pseudomonas sp. SJZ078; assembly: GCF_007828255.1. Classification (NCBI taxonomy): domain Bacteria; kingdom Pseudomonadati; phylum Pseudomonadota; class Gammaproteobacteria; order Pseudomonadales; family Pseudomonadaceae; genus Pseudomonas; species Pseudomonas sp. SJZ078. The sequence goes on from NZ_VIUG01000002.1 coordinate 284,930, forward strand.
TGTGCAAGGAATACCGCATGGTGGTGCGCATGCTCGAAGCGCGCGGCACCGAGGACTTCGGGCTGATTTCCCAGGAGCTCTACGGCGCCGCCTCCGACGCCTTCCATGCCGGCGACCCGACCCTGTCCGACCTGGGCCTGATGCTGTCCGACTATCTGAACAACATCGATGGCCGTGGCGATTTGAAGGACGAGCCCAAAGTCCTTAGCGCCAAGGAAGCGGTCGGCCTGCTGCAGCACCGCCTCAACCGGGTCTTTGGCGAAGCCGAGGAAACCATTCGGGTGTTCGAGTCCGACGGGATCGTCGCGGATGCGGCGGCGGGTGCCGACTACATCAAGATTCGCGCCGATGCGATGTTCAATGAACGGGACGTGCGGGCCCTGGAGGTCCATGAAGGGCTGGTGCACGTCGGTACGACCCTCAACGGCTTGAATCAGCCGATCTGCACGTTCCTGTCCAAGGGCCCGCCCTCGTCCACCGTGACCCAGGAAGGCCTGGCGATCCTGATGGAGATCATCACATTTGCCTCCTACCCGAGTCGCCTGCGCAAGCTCACCAACCGCACCCGCGCCATCCATATGGTGGAGGAAGGGGCCGACTTCCTGCAGGTCTTCGAGTTCTTCCGCGAGCAGGGCTTTGAAATGGCCGAAAGCTACGGCAATGCCAGCCGGGTTTTCCGTGGCTCGGTGCCGAACGGTCTGCCATTTACCAAAGACTTGTCCTACCTCAAGGGCTTCATCATGGTTTACAACTACATTCAGTTGGCCGTGCGTAAAGGCAAACTGGAGCAGGTGCCGCTGCTGTTCTGCGGCAAGACCACCCTGGAGGATATGCGTACCCTGCGGCAACTGGTGGACGAAGGCCTGGTGGTGCCACCCAAATATCTGCCCGACCAGTTCCGTGACATGAACGCACTGTCGGCCTGGATGTGTTTCTCGAACTTCCTGAACCATCTGAGCCTGGACCGGATCGAAGCGGATTATTCCAATATCCTTTGACCAACACCGACCCCCGTGGGAGCGAGCTTGCTCGCGAAGGCGGTATGTCAGTCACCCGGTAAGTTGCTGACCCGACGCCTTCGCGAGCAAGCCCGCTCCCACAGGGACTGTGCTTCAACTTCAAATTTATGCGAGGTTCACCGGATGCGAACCCTCGGCATCATTTGCCTGCTACTGGCCCTTGGCGGCTGCAGTTCGCTGTTGTTCTACCCCGAGCGCGGCCAGCCCTTCACCCCGGAGCGGGCGCGACTCGAATACCGTGACGTCACCCTGCTCACCACCGATGGCTTGAAGCTCCACGGCTGGTGGCTGCCGGTCAAGCAGGGTGTCGAGGTCAGGGGTACGGTGCTGCACCTTCACGGTAACGGCGGCAACCTCGCCTGGCACTTGGGCGGTAGCTGGTGGCTGCCGGAGCAGGGTTATCAGGTGCTGATGGTGGACTATCGCGGTTATGGCTTGTCCGAAGGCGAAGCGAGCCTGCCGGCGATCTACCAGGACCTCGATGCGGCATTCAAATGGCTCGACCAGGCGCCGGAGGTTCAAGGCAAGCCGTTGGTGCTGCTCGGCCAAAGCCTGGGTGGCGCGCTGGCGGTGCATTACCTGGTCGATCACCCGCAGCGCCAGCAGCAACTCAAGGCCCTGATACTCGACGGCGTGCCCGCCAGTTATCGCGACGTTGGACGTTTTGCCCTGAGCACGTCGTGGCTGACCTGGGCCTTCCAGGTGCCCTTGTCCTGGCTGGTGCCTGACGGTGACAGCGCCATCGGCTCCATCGCGCAATTGAATGGCGTGCCGAAATTGATCTACCACAGCCTCGACGATCCCATCGTGCCTCTTTCCAACGGTATCCGCCTGTATCAAGCTGCGCCGCCGCCGCGGGTCCTGCAACTGACCCGTGGCGGGCACGTGCAGACGTTCGCCGACCCGGTCTGGCGCACCGTGATGTTGCGCTACCTCGACGATCCGCAACACTTCGACGGGCTGCGCCGCCTCGGCGAAGTCCCGAATTACCCGAAATCACCCGCTGAATCTCCAGAGAGCCCGCAATGAGCGAAGAACGCAACGCCATCCCCCTGATCATCACCGGTATCTGCAGCATCCTCGGCACCGTCGCGGTGCTGTGGTACTACGGTTACCTGCACTTCGCCAAGCCCGAGGATGCGCTGTTGCTCAATGAGTTCACCATGCTCAAGACCATGCCGGGCGAAGACTACAAGGTTTCCCTGGAGCCGGCGTCCCAGGTGGCCCAGTGCATCGATGGCGTGCTGGTGCTGTTCGACACCGAACAGAAAGGCCTGACGGGCGTGCTGATCAATGACAAGAAACGCGCGGTGCGGTGCATGGGGCAGGAGACGCCGCAGAAGCTTCAGCCGTGATGCCATGAATTTCGATGATCCCTGTGGGAGCGAGCCTGCTCGCGATGGCGGAGTGTCAGCCGATGCATGACTGGCTGAACTGACGCCATCGCGAGCAGGCTCGCCCCACAGGGGAAAGTGTTCGTTCGATAAAGAGCCCCGCCTGAGCGAATCAAGCGGGGCTGTTTCTATTGCCTGATCGATCAGTTGGCGCTCATGCTCGAGCGTGGTGCTACTGGTTGGTTGTCGTTGGAGATGGTGACTTCCACCCGACGGTTCATGGCCCGACCCGAAACGCTGTTGTTGTCGGCCACCGGGAATTCCTTGCCATAACCCTGGATCATGATGCGACTCGGATCGACACCCATGTTCACCAGGGCGGTGCGCACGGAGCTGGCGCGGCGTTCGGACAGCGATTGGTTGTAGGAATCCGAACCGGTGCTGTCGGTGTAGCCTTCGACGATCACCTTGCGGTCAGGGTTTTCCTGGAGGAACTGCGCCAGCTTATTCACGTTGGCCAAGCCGCTGGAACGCAGATCGGACTTGTTGGTGGCAAACAGCACGTCACCGAAGGTCACCAGGGTACCGCGTTCGGTCTGCTTGGCGTTGAGGCTGTCCTGCAGTTGCTTGATCTGCGCGTTGCGGGCGTCGAGCAAGGCACGGGCGCGTTCGTCGCCGGCGTTTTTCAACTCCATCTCAGCGGTACGCAGGGCAATGGTCTGCTTGGCCACTTCGACACGCTGGTTGGTCAGGTAGGCCAATTGATCGACCTTGGCTTCGTCTTCCCGGTCCAGGTAAGCCTTGTCGGCCTTGGCCAGGAAATCGGCGGCGTCCTTGGTTTCCAGCGCGGCCACCTTGGTCGCTGCCGGGTTGGCCTGCAGGCCGTTGTAGTTGGTGCGGGCCTGTTCCAGGTTGACGTTCGGATCGTGGGAGCAAGCGGCCAGGGCTACGCAGGCAGCGAGCAGGGCGGGCATCATCAAATGTTTGTGCATCATAGTCTGTCGTCCTTTTATCGATGAGAAGTACGTCGTGGCGTGAACGGCTTACTGAACCTTGTTCATGCCTTCCTGACGCAGTTCCTGAACCCCTTTCTGGGAATCCTTGAGTGCCTGTTCGGCCTTGGCGGCCTGGGCCTTGCGTTCGGCGACGCGGGCGTCCCACTCGGCCTGTTCGGCCAGACGCTTGGCTTCGTCGTATTTCTTGTCGTGCATGGCCAGCTCGGCTTGCTTGAGTTTGTCCTGAGCCGACTTCATTTCCACCGCGGCGAATTCGGTACCGCCGGCGCTGACCGCGCTGTTGACGGCCGATTGCGTGACTGCGTACTGCTCCGAAGGGGGATTGCCGGCGCATCCTGCGAGGATGAAGCTGCTTCCGATGGCCAGGGCAGCCAACTTCAGACCACGCAGGCCATTGAATGAGGGTTTGGCAGTGCAGGTATTCATAGGCTTCAACTCCATTGGAAAACTCCTGGGAAACTACAAATCCATGCCGGAACCGAAGCCTTGACGTCCGTTTAGATGCTGGTGCCAGGCGCGTTTATTTAAACAACCGTTCCAGTATGGTTACTCGGTGTGACCCGAGGCGTTTTTCAAAAGTTCAGCAAAGATGGCCAATCGCCAAAAAGCATTGCTGACTGATTGGTCAGGCGCAAAAAGGCTGAACTTTCCTGGCGCGCAGCGGTATTCCAGCGCCGCTCATGGCGCTGGAACAGGGGGAGGAGGGATCAGTGCTTGGACTCGTCGTTCTGTGAACTGAGTTGATGCAAATGACGCCGGGACAGGGCGAGGAAACGCGGCGTCGGGCCGACGTCTTCGTACAGCGGGCAGAGCAATAGAGAATTTTGTAGGCGAGGTGATCCATTTAAGCCAAGCGTAGACCAATTCTGTCTTGGGTTGTGGTCGTTTCCGGGTGTCGATTCCAGCACCATTTCTTGGTGTGCCCAGCGTTCGATGTTAAAACGCCTGTACAGGATTCCGCTCACACGATGGCGAGATACGAACGATGGCACCACGGAAGAACAAAGCACCGAAGGTTGTTGAAGAAGGGGCCAGCGTGAGCACCCGTGACGACTTTTCTGATATGACTAAGATTGAGCTGCTCGTGAGAGCAGCGAACCTCTGTTCGCGTTGCCATGTCTTCACGGTTGCTTCAACAGATGCTGGTGATAAGAAAAATAGCATTGGTGTCGCTGCTCACATCTGTGCTGCCGCGAGTGGGCCGGGTGCCAAGCGGTATGACCCAAGCCAAACGAGAGCCCAGAGAAGACATTTCGATAACGGTATCTGGCTTTGCTATTCATGCTCCAAGCTGATCGACAACGAAGAGACATTCCACACAGTAGCTCATTTAAAAGAAATGAAGGCCCGCCACCAAGTCTATGCGTCTGGATGGGTCGGCGTAGTGCCAATGGCACCATTCGAAGCCAAATCTGAAATTCGTGCGGGGATTCTTGAAGCAACCATCTTCCTGATTACAAAGGCAGGCAGTCCGGCAAATTTCGATGTCTCTGCAGTCGTAGAAGGCTATGAACAAACAATAAATAGTATCGATCCAGACTTTAAGGTTGTCGTTACCGCCACAAGCGGTTCTGTTGTGCATGAATTGGTCCCGGTCACCAGCCCTGCACCGCCAATTCAGATAGTTTTTAATGATGATGAAGCCAATGCTTCTGCTGATCGGGCATGGCAAAATATGACTGAATTGGGCGAGCCAATTCACTTACCTACCAAGGATTTCAAATTCGTAGGGTCAAAACTATTTGAACATCTTAATGAAGTCATCGTAGGTGGAACTCTTACCCTCACGCCCGGTAAACGACGACTTGAAACCTGTATCTATCTTGTAAGTGATGATGCTGAATTTGAGCTTGCTCAAACTGAATCATTAATGGGTAAGGGGTCTAAGCAATTTGATATTGAGGGGTCTGCGTTAAATGGATTTTTTACCTATCGGTATTTTATTCATGACCGCTACAAGGTAGACGCAACCTATACGTTCGACGTTGCTGGTTGGTTAGGTCAGCCGATCAACAATTTGAGGCATTATCACCGTATCAAGAGAGCCTATGACTTTGTTATAAAAAATCCAAAGTCCAGAATTTCGATTGAAATCGTTTTGAACGGCGAACCTATGCGGCTTTGGGATGGAACGTATGGTGACTACACTGAGCTTTTCAATAGATTGAAAAAGATTGTTGAGGTTGCTGAGTGCTCAAAAGTCATAGCCTCGAAAATCCTTGAACAACTGAGATTGAAAACTTTAGACCTGATGCTGCCGGATGAACGATACATCGAACTCTACGCCCAGCTATTCAAAGGTGATGTGATTCGTAAGCTAGACTATGGGGAGAGTATTTTCACTGCCCGTATAGATGAAATAGAAAGCAGGGCAATTAAGGTTTTCTGTTCAGAAGAACAGACTGAAATTGTTATCGCAAAATCTCCTGAAATTGATTTTTTTGGTAATGTTATAAGGCTGCCAAGAATGTCAAAGAAAGTATCAAGTTTCGATCTGGTTTTCTTCTCGAGCATTAGAAAAGAAGACTGGCAGTCTCTGTGGTGTATTGGAAGAGCAAACCATTTTAGTGATTCGGTGATTTCCATTGCACCCGATGAAATTCCGCTGCTTTGCAGTGATGAGGACGTTATACATGGATGAGCTTATGCTGATGGATCGGAGTCGCGTTCTTCATGAAGCACTTGAACAGAGTGGGTGGGAGAATCCCGAAGAAGTCATTCAACGTGTGAAGCGTCTCGACCTAGGGCTACCAGCCGAGGATGAATTCGCCGTCATCTGTAGCTGGCTTGGGAAGTGTTCGCTTGTCCATAAACTGGATCAGCAGCAAATCCCAAAATCTTCCAGAGAAACCTATCAGGTTCCCGATTTGCTGGCGGTTTTCAACACAGAAAATAACCAGTATAGAGTTCTCATTGAGGTCAAAACTAAGCAAGAAAAAAACCTAACTCTCAGAGCTAAGGACAGGGAAAAATTGTTAAAGTATGGTGAAATGCTTGGATTACCTGTCTTGTTTGCTTGGAAATATCACGGACTTTGGATGTTGTTTGATATTTCGTTGTTTCAGCGATTTAACAAAAATTATCGAATCGACTTCTTCACTGCTATATCAAATAGCTTGATGAGTCTCCTAGCGGGCGATATGAATTATCAGCTAGGGGACGGTGTAGGTCTTTATCTGAAATTCAAAAAAGACGAAATGCATGAATGCGATGAAAACGTAGAAACTTGGAAAGCAAGAATAGAAGACGTTTACCTTCGTGATTTCAATGGTGATAAGCAATACAAGTTTTCGCCTAAAACCCTCTCTATCCTGAATACATGCGAGATTGAAGAAAATACTGAAGTGGACGATGAGTACATCAGTCAAAGCTTCGTTGTGCGTCCCGATATGGGGAACATGGCACACAGAGCGATTGAGAAGCTTTTAAAGATGGCTGATGCTGATACTAATATTCATTGGCGGTCTTTACTTGTTGATGAATCGCCTCTTCATTCTATTGCTAATTTTCAAAGTGCTTTAGATGAAGCATTGAAACAGAAGTTTGTAAAATACATTCTTCTTCAACATCCTCAACAGTATCCAGATTTCATTAAGGGTGATGATAAAGCTAAAGGAATACACTGATGTCTGTTATTCAGGTTGAAAACACGCTACATGATTTTGCTGTTAAAAAAATGGGTTCTGCTATTGTCTTGAAAGGGGAGTGGGGGACGGGTAAGACATACCTATGGAACTCGATAATCAAAAAGCATAGGTCAAATTTTGGTCGTGCAAATTACTCTTATGTCTCATTGTTTGGTGTTAACTCACTAGCTGATTTGAAACGTTCTATTTTTGAAAATACAGTGCCATCTGCTAAGGCTAATGAAGTTACTAGCAAAGATTCTGTAATTGAGAATTTAAAGAAACTTGATTTTAGTGATGCTTTTGGTGGTTTGAGAAGAGCTTTTAGTTTTGGGAAGGAAGCAAAGATTCCATTCGTTGGAAGCTTTGGCGGTTTAATTGATTCCATTCAATATTCTTTGGTGACTGATACTATTATCTGCATCGATGATTTTGAACGTCGTGGAAATTCTCTATCAGCGAGAGACGTTTTAGGGTTGGTATCAAATCTGATTGAGTCTAAAGACTGCTCAGTTATTCTTGTACTCAATGACGGTTCGCTAGACAAGAATGATGAGTTTTTTACGTACAGCGAAAAGGTTTTCGATTACGAGGTTTTGTATAGCCCGACAGCTAAAGATTCTGTCAGCTTGATTTTTGACGCAAACAATCCATTGTTTAAAATGATTGGTGATAATTGCGAATTTCTTAAAATAAATAATATACGATTGCTCAAGAAAATTGAGCTGTTTGCTAATTTGCTGAGTGAAAAGTTGAAAGGTAGTCAGGCTCTCGTTATTGAGCAAGCTTGTAAAGTTCTTCCATTGGCAGTTTTGGCTATTTATGGCGAGCGAAATTCAAAGGTAAATCTCGACTTTGTTATCACTCATGGGACATCGAATCGTCTTCGTTTGCCAGACCCGAACGCAACAAAAGAAGATTTAGAAGCTACACGAATCGACGCAGAAAAGACTTCTTATCTTCAAGAGTACGGATTTATCAGATGTGGCGAGTTTGAATTGGCTGTCATAAATCTGGTGAAAAAAGGTTACGCTGACGAAGATTTAATAAAGAAAATCGTGGAGGAAATCGAAAGAGAGATTCGACACAATAACGACATAGCTATACTTCGTGAGGCTTGGAAGATTTACAATTCCTCATTTTTAGACAATGAAGCTGAGGTTCTTCTTGCCTTCGATAGAGCTATTAAGGCAGGGCTTGATAAGTTTTCTTTAGAGGACTTGGATTCTGTAGCTTTCCTTTATTTTGGTCTTGGTAAGGAGAAAGAGATTCAGCCTATTATTGATAAATATTTCACTGATATTTATCCTGCTTATGGGGTTAAAGATGAAGGCGACATTTTTCAGTGGCCGTCGAATTCTTACGTTCGTCAATCCTTGGAGAAGTATTTTGAGGGTTTGGTGTTCAAAGGAAGTTTTTCAGAGTTGATGCAGGCGGCTTTGGCAAATCCTAGTAACTCTTATGAGATTATCAAGGGGTTGGCAGAAAAGGATGAAGTCGAATTTTATGATTATTTTTCCAAGCTAAATGACCATGCGTTTACTTATCATGCTCGTTTGTTGCTGAAGCTTGGAAATACTTCATTCCCAAATCAAGCGGATTCATTGATATATAGAGATATTTTTATTAAGACGTTCAAGTCTTTGAAAGACCTGTCAGAAGCGACTGCGTTAAACAAGCTGCGTATGGTTAAGTTTGTTTCTTATGAGCAACTATATCTCAGAGATATGAAAAAAATTGAGAAGGAAGCTGAGGAAGCTGCTGAAGCAGAAGCAGCCTCAAAACTAGAATAATAGAAGCTAATCCAATTGTGGCGGATTGTTCATTGATTTAAAAATTCTTATCTCGGCCTCAACAAATGCAGGTGTCTTACCAACATCTGCATAAATCTCTTCACCTTCCTCTACCCGGATCACTTCATCCCCTTTCACGTAGGGCATGGCGATTTCTGCTTCTTTTATAGCACTGTGAATCAGCCCCTCAGTGATGACGCTTTCATCCAGTTCGTAGGCTTCCGCAAAGGCTTTGATTTTTACTAGGTCTTGTTGGCGAATGGTCAGGGTGATTTCAACAAGCTTCGAGGTTTCGTGAGCTTTGTTTTCCCAGTTGCTGAGCATCGTTTTGAAGGTGTCCATGGGGTATCTCCGGCGTGGCTACATGTGTCGTAAATCTAGGACTGTCTTTACCACTCATGGTTCTCTGAAATGATCGCTAAGCCATGTTCTACGCGGCTTTCATGAGATATTGAGTTTTTCCTATTGCGTGCTCGCTTTCTTCATACAGCGGGTCGCCTTCCTCATCGGTGGCGACCACTTGGGAGCCCTTGATGTACGGGAAACTCGCTTCCAATTCCTCCAGGGCAGCCCCGATCAGTTCGCCCAGCAGTTCCTCGGGCTGGCGCTTGGGGTACATGTCGCAGATCGCGGCGAGGCGCGCGGCGGCTTCCATGTCCAGGTGAATGGTGTAGCCGGTCTGGGTCAGGTGGCCCTTGGCGTTCTCTTCCCAATGCTGGGCAAGCTCACGGATTTTCATGATGGCCTCATTAGACCTGCTCGTGGCAGGCACGGTGAGTGACAAGCCGTCGTGTGGCTTACTGTTGAGACTAGTGTCCTGCTTCGCAAAGACGTTCTTTTTTTGACGAGTGGCTGTCTTCGTCCGACAAGGTTTAAAGACCCTTCTTCGCTTGTCATAAACGACTGGCATCGGCACTCTCTTGTGAACGTCTCACCCAAGAGCTGTCCGGACCTTTTTTGCTGGAGAACTGCTGATGACCGATATCGATGCCCGCTTGCGCGAGGATGTCCACCTGCTCGGCGAGCTGCTGGGCAATACCATCCGCGAACAGTACGGGGACAGGTTTCTCGGCAAGATCGAGCAGATCCGCAAGGGCGCCAAGGCCGATCGACGCGGCTCCGTGGATGCCGAACTCAGTGCCAGTCTCAATCAGTTGAGCGAAGACGAACTGCTGCCGGTGGCGCGGGCGTTCAACCAGTTCCTCAACCTGGCGAACATTGCCGAGCAGTACCAGCTGATCCACCGCCGCGAAGAGTCGCAACCAGCGCCATTCGAGGCGCGGGTGTTGCCTGAGTTGCTCGCCCGGTTGCGCACCGAAGGCCATGCCGCCGAGTCCCTGGCGCGGCAGCTGGGGCGCCTGGAGATCGAGCTGGTGCTCACGGCCCACCCCACCGAAGTCGCCCGCCGTACCCTGATCCAGAAATACGATGCCATCGCCGCGCAACTGGCGGCCCAGGATCACCGTGACCTGACCAGTGCCGAGCGTGCGCAGATCCACGAGCGCCTGCAACGGCTGATCGCCGAAGCCTGGCACACCGAGGAAATCCGCCGCACCCGGCCGACCCCCGTGGACGAGGCCAAGTGGGGCTTCGCGGTGATCGAGCACTCGCTGTGGCAGGCCATCCCCAATTACCTGCGCAAGGCCGACCAGGCCCTGCATGCCGCCACCGGGCTGCGCCTGCCGTTGGAGGCGGCGCCGGTGCGCTTTGCCTCGTGGATGGGCGGTGACCGCGACGGCAATCCGAATGTCACCGCCGCGGTGACCCGTGAAGTGCTGTTGCTGGCGCGGTGGATGGCGGCGGATTTGTATCTGCGCGACGTCGATCAACTGGCCGCCGACCTGTCCATGCAGAAGGCCAGCGAGGCCTTGCGTGCCCAGGCCGGCGACAGCGCCGAACCCTACCGTGCCGTGCTCAAGCAACTGCGTGAACGCCTGCGTGCCACGCGCAATTGGGCCCAGGCATCCTTGAAAGCCACCACACCGGCGAGCGCGGATGTATTGCAGGACAACCGCGAGCTGCTGGATCCCCTGGAGCTGTGCTACCAGTCGCTGCACGACTGCGGCATGGGCGTGATCGCCGACGGTCCGCTGCTCGATTGCCTGCGCCGCGCGGTGACCTTCGGGTTATTCCTGGTACGGCTCGACGTGCGCCAGGATTCGACCCGGCACACGGCGGCCATGACTGAAATCACCGACTACCTGGGGCTGGGGCGCTATGAGGAGTGGAGCGAGGAGCAGCGCATCGGCTTCTTGTTGGACGAACTGAATAATCGTCGGCCATTGCTGCCGACGAACTTCAAGCCGTCGGCCGATACGGCGGAAGTCCTGGCCACCTGCCGGGAGGTCGCGGCGGCGCCGGCGGCGTCCCTGGGTTCCTATGTGATTTCCATGGCTGGCGCGGCTTCCGATGTGCTGGCGGTGCAACTGCTGCTGAAAGAGGCCGGGGTGCTGCGGCCGATGCGGGTGGTGCCATTGTTCGAAACCCTGGCCGACCTGGACAACGCTGGACCGGTGATCGAGCGGCTGTTGCTGCTGCCGGGCTATCGCGCACGCCTTCATGGGCCCCAGGAAGTGATGATCGGCTATTCCGATTCGGCCAAGGACGCGGGGACCACCGCGGCGGCCTGGGCACAGTATCGGGCCCAGGAACGTCTGGTGGAGATCTGTCGCGAGCAGCAGGTCGAATTACTGCTATTCCATGGCCGTGGCGGTACGGTCGGCCGTGGCGGCGGTCCGGCCCACGCGGCGATTCTGTCCCAGCCCCCGGGATCGGTGGCGGGGCGTTTCCGCACCACTGAGCAGGGCGAAATGATTCGTTTCAAATTCGGCCTGCCGGACATCGCCGAACAGAACCTCAATCTGTACCTCGCGGCCGTGCTCGAAGCGACCCTGCTCCCACCGCCACCACCTACGCCCGAATGGCGCCACCTGATGGACGAACTGGCGGCCGACGGCGTCAATGCCTACCGTGCCGTGGTGCGGGAAAACCCACAGTTCGTCGAGTACTTCCGGCAGTCCACCCCGGAGCAGGAATTGGGACGCTTGCCCCTGGGCAGTCGGCCGGCCAAGCGCCGGGCCGGTGGCATCGAAAGCCTGCGGGCGATTCCGTGGATTTTCGGCTGGACCCAGACCCGCCTGATGCTGCCGGCCTGGCTCGGCTGGGAAACCGCCCTGGGCAAGGCCCTGGAGCGGGGCGAGGGCCAATTGCTGGGGCAGATGCGCGAGCAGTGGCCGTTCTTCCGTACCCGCATCGACATGCTGGAAATGGTGCTGGCCAAGGCCGATGCCGATATTGCGCGCTCCTACGACGAGCGTCTGGTGGAGCCGGCACTGCGACCTTTGGGTGCGCATTTACGCGACCTATTGTCGCAGGCCTGCTCCGTGGTGCTGGGGTTGACCGGCCAGTCTCAACTACTGGCACATAGCCCAGAGACGCTCGAATTCATTCGCCTGCGCAACACCTATCTCGACCCCCTGCACCTGTTGCAGGCCGAACTGCTGGCCCGCTCGCGGCAACAGGACGTCGCCCAGGGCAGCCCCGTGGAGCAAGCATTGCTGGTGTCTGTGGCGGGTATCGCCGCCGGATTGCGCAACACCGGCTAAGCTCAAGCGGCGCCTCGAAACGGCTCGCCCGGTGTCGCCGGGTGGTGCCGTGCAGAAATGGCGGCAGGTCGGCCGGGCGACACTTTGTTGCCCGGTTGCGACTCTCGCCACCCCCTCCAAAGGTCGCGCCGGACGCCGGTTCCTCCGACTTTCGGCGGCTTGTGTGGGTCGGGCCCGCTGTGTATCTTGATCAGCCTTTGGCCGTTTGGGCGGTCACGATTCCAGTTTTCCGAGATTGGCCCGACGAGGCGAATCCGAGCGTTTTACATATAAAAATTGAGGAGCACATCGATGCGCGTCATTCTGCTGGGAGCTCCCGGGGCCGGTAAAGGTACTCAGGCAAAGTTCATCACCGAAAAATTCGGTATCCCGCAAATCTCCACCGGCGACATGTTGCGTGCAGCGGTCAAGGCCGGCACCGAGCTGGGCATCAAGGCCAAGAGCATCATGGATGCCGGCGGCCTGGTGTCGGATGACCTGATCATTGCCCTGGTCAAGGATCGCATCGCTCAATCCGACTGCGCCAAGGGCTTCCTCTTCGACGGTTTCCCACGCACCATTCCCCAGGCCGAAGCCCTGGTGGAAGCCGGCGTGGAACTGGATCACGTCGTTGAAATCGCCGTCGACGACGAAGAGATCGTCCAGCGCATCGCCGGGCGCCGCGTCCACGAGCCTTCCGGCCGCGTCTACCACACCGTCTATAACCCGCCGAAAGTGGCTGGCAAGGACGACCTCACCGGTGAAGAACTGGTGCAGCGCAAGGACGACACCGAAGAAACCGTGCGTCATCGCCTGTCGGTCTACCATTCCCAGACCAAGCCGCTGGTGGACTTCTACCAGAAGCTGTCCGCCAGGACCGACGGCAAGCCCAAGTACAGCCACATCCCGGGCGTTGGCACGGTCGATGCGATCACCGGCAAGGTGCTTGAAGCGTTGAGCTGAAAAGTCTGCTCGGTTACACCAACTACGGCCCGCTTGCGGGCCGTAGTTGTTTATACTGGCGCCCCTTTTTTCCCCTGATTGAAGGACACATTGATGAGCACCTTGCTGGCCCTGGACACCGCGACTGAAGCTTGCTCCGTTGCCCTGCTGCACGACGGCAAGGTCACGAGCCATTACGAGGTGATTCCACGCCTGCACGCTCAGAAACTGTTGCCGATGATCCAGCAGTTGCTCAGCGATGCCGGTACTACCTTGCAGGCTGTGGATGCGATTGCCTTTGGTCGTGGCCCGGGGGCCTTCACCGGTGTGCGCATCGCCATCGGCGTCGTACAGGGGCTGGCGTTCGCATTGCAGCGTCCAGTGTTGCCGGTGTCGAACCTGGCGGTGCTGGCCCAGCGTGCCTTGCGTGAAAACGGCGCCCATCAGGTGGCGGCAGCCATCGATGCACGCATGGACGAGGTGTACTGGGGCTGCTACCGCGAGATCGCTGGCGAGATGCGTCTGGTGGGTGCCGAAGCCGTGCTGCCGCCCGAAGTAGCGGCTTTGCCGGCAGATGCGGCGGGTGAGTGGTTTGGCGCCGGTACCGGTTGGGGCTATGGCGAGCGCATCGCCGTCAAGCTCAGTGGTCAGGACGCCAGCCTGCTGCCACACGCCGAAGACCTGTTGGCCCTGGCCCGTTTCGCTTGGGAGCGCGGCGAAGCCATCCCGGCCGACGATGCTCAGCCGGTGTACCTGCGAGATAAAGTCGCTACCCCCAAGTCGGAACGATAATCCCACTCTCAAGCGGACAGTGTTGTGGCGAGGGAGCTCCCGCGCCACAAAGGCTTCCAGATCCAAGGTCTCCCGGGATCCTCAAAAGTCATTTGCACCGCAAAAAGTCACACCTGATATCACCAGTCGTCATTTTTTTGCCCGGTTTTTAAACCTTTTCGACTTTATGTGTTCTAGTTATCACTTGCGCGTTTGCGCGGCTGGGAAAGTGCCGCTAAATTGCCATCATTGATATTGAGCATTCTGTTATGCGTATAGACGGATATTCACCGCAGTCTTATCCCATCAAGCGCCGGCCCAGGACGGGCAAGGTCGCTGATCAGGAATCCTTCGACGACGTCGATGGCGAATTGGAGTTTCCGTCTGAAGAGCAACTGGCCGCCCGCGCCGCCAAAGCTTCCGCACAGCGCTTGAGCAATCTCCCCGCTCGCCAGCAAGACATGCTCTACCACCGCTCCATGAGCCGCAGTGTCGCCACGGCCCTCGCCAGTTACCTGAGCACCGCCGGCTTCGTCGATTGGGATATGGAAGTGCTGGGGCTCGACCTCTACATCTGATGGCGTTGTCTTACTACCTCGGCTGCCCCTCCTGGAGCGAAAACGCCTGGCGTGACTATCTCTATCCCCTGGACGCCAGAAGCTCCGACTTCCTGAATCTGTATTCCCAAGTGTTCAACGCCGTGGAAGGCAACACGACCTTCTACGCGAGCCCGTCCGCGGCCATCGTGCAGCGTTGGGCCGAAACCATGCCCGCGCACTTTCGCTTTACCGCCAAGTTTCCCGGTGAGATCAGCCACAACGGCGATCTGCGCGAGCACCAGACGGCCGTCGACACTTTCCTGCAGTTGCTCAGCCCTTTGGGCGAACGGGTTTCGCCACTCTGGCTGCAGCTGTCCAAGGCGTTCACGCCAAATCGATTAGCGGAACTGGCGGGGTTTATCGACGCCTTGCAGCGCCCGCTGGCGGTGGAGGTCCGTCACGATGAGTTCTTTGCCAAAGGCGATGCCGAACGGCAACTCAATCGCCTGCTGCTCGATCGTGGTGTCGAGCGTATCTGCCTCGATCCCCGGGCCCTGTTCAGTTGCACTTCCACCGATCCTGCCGTGCTCCATGCCCAATCGAAAAAGCCGCGGGTACCACCCCGGCCGGCGGCCTTCACCCAATATCCGCAGGTGCGCTTCATCGGTCATCCGGTGCTGGAGGCCAACGAGCCATTCCTGACGCCCTGGGTGGAAAAAATCGCCGGCTGGATCGAAGAAGGGCGCACGCCCTACATCTTCCTGCACACCGCCGACAATCTGCTGGCGGCGAAACTGGCGCTGCGTTTTCATAGCCGGCTGATGCAGCGATTGCCTGGCTTGCCGGCCTTGCCTGAGTTATATAGAGAGCCCGCCGCCGAGCAACTGGGTTTGCTCTGAGGCTGAAATCCTTCTCTGCTCAGGAGTAACCTCCATGGATGCGCAAACCCGTCGGGCCCAGGCGTTCAAAGCTTTGCACGAACGTGAAGAGGCTTTTGTCATTCCCAACCCGTGGGACGCCGGTTCCGCGAAAATGTTGGCCAGCCTGGGGTTCGAGGCCTTGGCCACCACCAGCGCCGGTCACGCTTTTTCCCTGGGCCGCCCGGATGGCGCGCTGGGGCTGGAAGACACCTTGGCCAATGTCCGCGCGATCGTGGCCGCCACTGACCTGCCGGTGGCGGTCGATTTCGAGAACGGTTTCGCCGACGCCCCCGAAGATTGCGCCCGCAACCTGCTGCGCGCGGCAGAAGCCGGCGCGGTCGGCGGGTCCATCGAGGATGCCACGGGACGCGAAGAGAGCCCGATCTATTGCTTCGAGCATGCCGTGGCGCGGGTCAAGGCCGCGGCCGAAGCGGTACGCAGCCTGCCGTACCCGTTCCTGCTGACTGCCCGGGCGGAGAACTTCCTGCACGGCAACCCCGATCTGAATGACACGATCCGTCGCCTGAAAGCATTCGCCGACGCCGGTGCAGACGTGCTCTATGCCCCTGGGTTGAGTACTGCCGAGCAAGTGCTCGCGGTGGTGCAAGCCGTGGCGCCGAAACCGGTGAACGTGCTGATGTCCGGGGCGCTGGACCTGACACTCGCGCAGTTGAGCGAGCTGGGTGTCAGGCGCATCAGCGTCGGCTCGGCCCTGGCCTTGGCGGCGTACGGTGAGTTCATGCGCGCCGCTGGGGAAATCCGCCAGCAGGGCACGTTCACCTTTACCCGCCGCTCGATGACGTTCAAGCAGGCCAACCAGCTGTTCAAGGGTTGATGCGCGAGGCGTTGCAGTGAGGATTGCGAAAGGCTTGACGTTGTTGGGGGTGCTCGCTGGCGTCGCGGTGTTGGGGGTGTGGCGGGGCTGGTTGTCGGTGCCGCCGCAGTGGAATCCCTGGGCACCCCTGGACGTCCGGGCGCCACCGAACCTGCTGACCCGCTACAAACTCATGGCCTTGCGCAATGACCCGCAATTGTGTGAGCAGGCCTTGGCCACCTCGGGGCTGCGGGTCGCCCACCAGGCCGACAGCAACCCGGCCGCCAGTTGCCCGTTGACCAATGTGCTGCGGGTGCAGGGTGGCGAGGTGGCGCTGAGCAGCAGTTTCCTCGCCAGTTGCTCCCTGGCGGTGGCATTCGCCTTGTTCGAGCATCATGCGCTGCAACCGGCCGCACAGGCCGCCTATGGGCAGAAAGTGACCCGAGTCGATCACCTCGGAAGCTTCGCCTGTCGCAACATGTACGGCCGTGAAAGCGGCGCGCGCAGCCAGCATGCCACGGCTAGTGCGTTGGACATCGCCGGGTTTCGCCTGGCCGATGGTCGCACGGTCAGCGTCCTCCGGGACTGGCCGAAGGACAATGCCGACGCGCGTTTCCTGCACCAGGTGCGCGACGGTGCCTGTGACATGTTCAGTGTGGTCTTGAGCCCGGACTACAACGCAGCCCACCGAAACCACTTCCACCTGGATGTGGGGCCTTGGTGGATCTGTAGGTGATCAGGCGGCGATGCGCAGGTTCTGCAGCACGATCGGGCGTGCCCAGCGGGTGTCGAAGTCCAGCGCTTTCTGTTGGGCGACGATTTCTTCTTCCGGGAACGGCGGGAATGGCTTGTCCAGCAGATCGAGTTCGAATTCGGCAATCGGCAGGTGCAATGGGCGTGGCTGCGGTGCCGGGCCGGGTTCCGGTAATGGTTGGCCAGCAGCGAGGACAATGGGACGAACCCAATTGCTCTCGAAGTTCTGCTGTTTTTGCTGTGCGCTGATTTCTTCCGGTGGGAAGGGTGGGAACGGCTTGTCCAGCAGGTCCAGTTCGAATTCGGCGATGGGCAGGAACAGCGGCTCAGGCGGTTTGACCTGGGTCTCTTTCACATCGCAGGTGCGCTGGCTGACGATGTGGTCCAGCAGTTCGGCGCCGAGGGTCGGTTCAACGGCCTCATCGAGTGCGACGGGCTGGTAGCTGCCGGGCGCGGGTGCGTTTTCACCCAACTGATCGGCCAGGGCCCGGGCAAAAAAATCTTGCCACAGGTGACTGACGCGGCTCAGGGCCTGGGTGTTGCGCAGGCTGTAATCACCGTAACGGGAGATAACGCCTATCGATGTGGAATGAATGTCTGACATTTTTTTCGGTCGACGCTCAGCTCTGGCAAAATGCCGTTCACCGTTGTTATCGGCCGTTTTTGCCGATCCTTAATTTTTTGAGCATGTTTCCATAATGAACAACTTCCATGAGTGAGCAACCCGCGGCCTGCCGCATCCACGTCGAGGCCCTGGGTGCGGCCTTCCAGCCTCAGGCCGAGGACTGGGCCCAGCGCCTTGGCCTGCCCTTGCAGATGGACGATGGCGAGTTTGCCCTGCAGGTCGGCGAACACGGGCTGCAATTGCAGCAGCTGGGGCCGGACGCGCCGGGGCCGGTGCGGGTGGATTTTGTCGAGGGCGGCGCGGCCCATCGCCGGTTGTACGGTGGCGGCAGCGGCCAGATGATCGCCAAGGCCGTCGGGATTGCCCAGGGGGTGCGTCCCCGTGTTCTGGATGCCACGGCCGGGTTGGGCAAGGACGCCTTCGTGCTGGCCAGCCTGGGCTGCGAGATGAGCCTGATCGAGCGCCAGCCGCTGATCGGCGCATTACTGGAGGACGGTCTAGCCCGTGGCGCGGAGGATTTCGACGTGGCGCCCATCGTGGCGCGCATGCACTTGCTCAAGGGCAATTCCATCGAGGTGATGCAAAACTGGGAAGGCGAGCCGCCCCAGGTGATCTACCTGGACCCGATGTTTCCCCATCGTGAGAAAACCGCCCTGGTGAAAAAGGAAATGCGCCTGTTCCGGCCCTTGGTCGGCGACGACCCCGACGCCCCTGCCTTGCTGGCCGCGGCCCTGGCCCTGGCGACGCACCGGGTGGTGGTCAAGCGCCCGCGCAAGGCGCCGTGCATCGAAGGGCCGAAACCGGGCCATGGGCTCGATGGCAAATCCAGTCGCTACGATATCTACCCCAAAAAGGCGCTCAAGGCCTGAGACCGGGGTGTCTTCACCGCGAGCAGGCTCGCTCCCACACTGGTTCGGCGTCGTTCACCGATGTTGTGGCCCACACCAACACCTGTGGGAGCGAGCCTGCTCGCGATGAGGCCCTTCAGTACACCGGGAATTAAGGCCGATAAGCCCGCATGAACAACCCCACCACCTCCTGAACATGCTCTTCGGCCGCTTCTGCCTCCAACGGCGCGCCGCAGCCATACAGTAAGCGGAAATTCGCTGCGCCCTTGATCAGGCAGAAGAAATGCTCCGCCGCATGGCGGGGTTTGTCGATGCACAGGGCGCCGCTCTGGTTGACCTTGGTCAGCAGCCGCTCCATGCCCGAGAGCATCCGCTCGGGACCGGCCTGGTAGAAAATCGTCGAAAGCCTGGAGTCCTGGCTGCCCAGGGCCATGATTACCCGATGCAGGTTCACCGATTCGTCGCTGTTGACCAGCAGATGGAAGCCACGGGCGATGTTCAACAGCACGCGTTCAATCGGCACGCCCTCCGGCCACTCGAAGAACAGTGGTGGCACCTGCTCTTCGCACTTGGCAATCACGGCGGCGGAAAACAGCGTTTCCTTATCGTTGAAGTGGCTGTAGACCGTCAGCTTCGACACGCCCGCTTCAGTGGCGACGGTATCCATGCTGGTATTGGCATAACCCAATTCTATGAACAGCCGTTTGGCAGCGTCGAGAATGGCCTGGCGCTTGACCAGATCCTTCGGACGGCCAGGCCCGCTGGGGGGTGAAAGATTGTTCGACATTCTTCGCTTTAATACTGGACTGGTGAGTTTGCTATTAATAACATACCCGCCAGTATAATTATTCCAAGCACCATTAGCGAAAGGTCTGCCGCCATGTTCCGCTATGCATTGCCCCTCGCCGTGCCAGTCAGCCTGGCTTTTTTATTGTCTGCGTGTGGTCATGACGAACCGGTACCGGTCGCCGTGCGCCCTGCCATGGTCGTGAAACCAGAGCCTTCGGCCCAGGCGACGGACAGTTATCCCGGCGAAGTGCGGGCCCGTTTCGAGCCGGACCTGGCTTTTCGCATTGGCGGTAAAGTGAGCCGACGACTGGTCGAAGAGGGGCAGCGGGTCAAGGCTAACCAACCACTGGCCGAACTCGACCCCCAGGACGTGCGCTTGCAACTGGAAGCGACCCGGGCCCAGGTGGCTGCGGCCGAGGCCAACCTGAACCTGGTGCGTGCCGAGCGTGATCGCTACAAAACA
Organism: Pseudomonas sp. SJZ078; assembly: GCF_007828255.1. Classification (NCBI taxonomy): domain Bacteria; kingdom Pseudomonadati; phylum Pseudomonadota; class Gammaproteobacteria; order Pseudomonadales; family Pseudomonadaceae; genus Pseudomonas; species Pseudomonas sp. SJZ078. The sequence goes on from NZ_VIUG01000002.1 coordinate 304,766, forward strand.
CTGCTGGACCGGCAGATGGTCAGCCGTTCCCAGTACGACAACGCCGAGAACCTCTACCGCTCCGGCGCCGCGCGTCTCAAGCAGATCCAGGCGGAGTTCGACGTTTCCAGCAACCAGGCCAGCTATTCGGTATTGCGGGCGCCCCAGGATGGTGTGGTCGCCCGGCGTTCGGTGGAAGTCGGCCAAGTGGTGCAGGCCGGGCAGACCGTCTTCACCCTCGCCACCGATGGCGAGCGTGAAGTGCTCATCAGCCTGCCGGAACAGAGTTTTGGTCGGTTCAAGATCGGCCAACCGGTCTCGGTCGAACTGTGGAGCCAGCCGGGCCAGCGTTTCAATGGACATATCCGTGAACTCTCGCCCGCCGCCGATCCGAAGTCCCGTACCTTCGCCGCCCGTGTCGCGTTCACTGGGGGCAGCGTTCCGGCCGAATTGGGTCAGAGCGCCCGGGTGTTCATCCAGACCGTCGATAAGGTGCCGTTGTCGGTGCCGCTGTCGGCCCTGACGGCTGAAAACGGCGCGACGTACGTCTGGGTGGTCAACCCCAACAACACCTTGAAGAAGGTCCCGGTGCGGGTCGGCGCCTTCGGTGAAAAGACCGTTCCGGTGCTTGAGGGCCTCAGTGCCAACGACTGGGTGGTGGCGGCTGGCGTGCATGTGCTCCTCGACGGCCAGCAGGTACGGCCGGTGGATCGCTCCAACCGCGTGGTCAACCTGGCGGCCAAGGAGTAATCCCCGATGGGTTTCAATCTTTCCGAATGGGCGTTGCGTAATCGCCAGATCGTACTATTCCTGATGCTGTTGCTGGCCATTGTCGGCGCGCTTTCCTACACCAAGCTGGGTCAGAGCGAAGACCCTCCGTTCACCTTCAAGGCCATGGTCATCAGTACCAACTGGCCAGGGGCCACGGCTGAAGAAGTGTCGCGCCAGGTCACCGAGCGGATCGAAAAGAAGCTGATGGAGACCGGTGACTACGAGAAGATCGTCTCGTTTTCCCGTCCGGGTGAGTCCCAGGTGACCTTCATGGCCCGGGACTCCATGCATTCTGCGCAGATCCCTGAGTTGTGGTACCAGATCCGCAAGAAGGTCAACGATATCCGCCACACCTTGCCGCAAGGTGTTCAGGGGCCGTTCTTCAACGATGAATTCGGCACCACCTTTGGCAACATCTACGCCCTGACCGGCGATGGTTTCGACTACGGCGTGCTCAAGGACTACGCCGACCGTGTCCAGATCCAGCTGCAACGGGTCAAGGATGTGGGCAAGGTCGAGTTGCTCGGTCTGCAGGACGAGAAAATCTGGATTGAGCTGTCGAACGTCAAGCTGGCAACCCTCGGCCTGCCTTTGTCGGCGGTCCAGCAGGCCCTGGAAAAGCAGAACGCGGTCTCCACCGCGGGCTTTTTCGAAACCGGTAGCGAGCGTTTGCAGCTACGGGTATCGGGCAATTTCCAGACCGTGGAAGAGATCCGCAACTTTCCGATCCGGGTCGCCGACCGCACATTCCGTATTGACGACGTGGCGGACGTGCGTCGCGGTTTCAACGAGCCACCGGCGCCACGCATGCGCTTCATGGGCGAAGATGCCATTGGTCTGGCCGTGGCGATGAAGGAGGGTGGCGACATCCTGATCCTGGGCAAGGCGCTGGAAACCGAATTTGCCCGGATCCAGAACAATCTGCCGGCCGGCATGCAGTTGCGCAAGGTGTCAGACCAGCCGGCGGCGGTGAAGACCGGCGTAGGTGAGTTCGTCCAGGTGCTGGTGGAAGCCCTGACCATCGTCTTGCTGGTGAGCTTCTTTTCCCTGGGGCTACGCACCGGGATGGTGGTCGCCCTGGCGATTCCGCTGGTGCTGGCGATGACCTTCGCGGCGATGTATTACCTGGGGATCGGCCTGCACAAGATTTCCCTGGGCGCGCTGGTGCTGGCGCTCGGGTTGCTGGTGGACGACGCGATCATTGCGGTGGAGATGATGGCGATCAAGATGGAGCAGGGTTTCGACCGGATCAAGGCGGCCAGCTACGCCTGGACGAGCACGGCATTCCCGATGCTCACCGGTACGCTGATCACGGCGGCGGGCTTCCTGCCGATCGCCACGGCGCAATCGGGCACCGGCGAATATACCCGTTCGATCTTCCAGGTGGTGACCCTCGCGCTGCTGGCCTCCTGGGTGGCTGCCGTGGTGTTCGTGCCCTACCTGGGGGAAAAACTTCTGCCGGACCTGGCAAAAATTCATGCGGCCAGGCACGGCATTGGTCACGGTCAGCCCGACCCTTACGGCACGCCGTTCTACCAACGGATCCGGCGCTTGGTGGAGTGGTGCGTGCGTCGGCGCAAAACCGTCATCGCCTTGACCGTGCTGTTGTTCATCGGCTCGGTGATGCTGTTCCGTTTTGTCCCGCAGCAGTTCTTCCCGGCGTCGGGGCGACTGGAATTGATGGTCGATCTGAAGCTGGAGGAAGGCGCCTCCCTGAGCAACACCGCCGAACAGGTCAAGCGCCTGGAGGCGATGCTCAAGGACCATCCGGGCATTGACAATTACGTGGCCTATGTCGGCACCGGTTCGCCACGTTTCTACCTCCCACTGGATCAACAACTTCCGGCACCGAGCTTTGCCCAGTTCGTGGTGCTGGCCAAGACCATCGAAGACCGTGAGCCCCTGCGCAGCTGGTTGATCAGTACCCTGAACGAACAGTTCCCGACCATGCGCTCCCGGGTCACGCGCCTGGAAAACGGCCCGCCCGTGGGGTACCCGGTGCAGTTCCGGGTGACCGGCGAGCACATTGAAGAAGTCCGCGCCCTGGCGCGGAAAGTGGCGACGAAAGTTCGCGAAAACCCCTACGTGACGAACGTGCATCTGGATTGGGAAGAACCGAGCAAAGTCGTGTACCTGAACGTCGACCAGGAGCGTGCCCGGGCCCTGGGCGTGAGCACCGCCGACCTGTCGAAGTTCCTGCAGAGTTCCCTGATCGGCTCCAGCGTCAGCCAGTACCGGGAGGACAACGAACTGATCGAGATCCTGTTGCGTGGCACGGTGCATGAGCGCACCGAACTGACGCTACTGCCGAGCCTGGCGGTGCCTACCGAGAATGGCCAGAGTGTCGCGCTGTCACAGATCGCGACGCTGGAATACGGCTTTGAAGAGGGGGTGATCTGGCATCGCAATCGCCTGCCCAGCGTGACGGTGCGGGCCGATATCTACGGCAAGGAACAACCGGCGTCCCTGGTGCAGCAGATCTTCCCGACCCTGGACCCGATTCGCGCTGAGTTGCCGGACGGTTACCTGTTGGAAGTCGGTGGTACCGTCGAGGATTCGACCCGAGGGCAGAAGTCGGTGAACGCTGGGGTACCGTTGTTCATCGTGGTGGTGCTGACCTTGCTGATGCTCCAACTGCGCAGTTTCTCACGCACGGCCATGGTGTTTCTGACGGCGCCCCTGGGGCTGATTGGCGTCACGCTGTTCCTGCTGGTGTTCCGCCAGCCGTTCGGTTTCGTCGCCATGCTGGGCACCATCGCCTTGTCGGGGATGATCATGCGCAACTCGGTGATCCTGGTGGACCAGATCGAACAGGACATTGAGGCGGGGCTGACACCGTGGCAGGCGATCATCGAAGCCACGGTGCGACGCTTCCGTCCGATCGTGCTCACCGCACTGGCGGCAGTGCTGGCAATGATTCCCCTGTCGCGCAGTCTGTTTTTCGGCCCAATGGCGGTGGCGATCATGGGCGGGCTGATCGTGGCGACGGCGTTGACGTTGCTGTTCCTGCCGGCGTTGTACGCGGCCTGGTTCAGGGTCAAGAAAACCTGACTGAGAGGCTATGAACACCAAGTCTTTTTGTGGGAGCGGGCTTGCTCGCGAAAGCGGTGGATCAGCTTGCATCGATGTTGTTTGTGCCACCGTCATCGCGGGCAAGCCCGGCTCCCACAGGGGCCGAGGTGATCGCAGATTTGCCGTCCACCGCAAAGCAATGTGGGAGCGAGCCTGCTCGCGATAGCGGTGTAACAGCCAACGACGAGGTCATGGCTGAAGCCGCTATCGCGAGCAGGCTCGCTCCCACAGTTGCTTATCGCGTTCAGAGGCTACCAAACACCTTCTTCGCCAGGCTGGTAGCCGCGGCCGCCGGGTTCTGGCGAATCGCGGCTTCCTGCTTGCCGATCATTTCGAACAAGCCGTCCAGTGTCTGCTCGGTCACGTAGTTTTCGACGTTGGCGCTTTTGGCATCCAATACACCGAACGTCGCGGCCTGGCCGGCAAAGGCATTGTATTTCTGGGCCAGGCCGACCTTGTCGGTGGCTTGTTTGACGATGGGCAGGAACTTGGCGCGGATCTGCTCGCGGCTGCTCTTGTTCAGGTACTGCGTCGCCGAGTCGTTGCCACCGCTCAAGATGCCCTTGGCATCGTCCACGCTCATATTCTTCACGGCATTGACCAGAATCGGCTGGGCCTGGACCACGGCCGTCTCGGCTGCCTGGTTCATGCTGGCTTCCAGTTGATCGACCTGATCACCCATGCCGAAGGCTTTCATTTTGCTGGCGACTTTGCCCAGCTTGCCGGGCAATTCTATTTTCACATCCGGGTTGTTGCTGAAGCCGCCGGGTGTACCCAGTTGTTTGACCGCCACCTGCGCGCCCTGGGTCAAGGCGTCCTTGAGACCTCCCGTGGCATCTTTTTGCGACAGATCACCCAGGGACAGAGCCATGGCATTGGCGCAGATCAACAGACCCGCGCACAGGCCGGTGAAACGGAGGGTAGAGCGGAGCATAATGGCGTCCTTGTAAAAGTTGGAAAAAAGCAATCAGCGTGCGGCGTTGACGCGAATCTTCAACGGCTGCGGATCCTGACCATCGAGTTGTACGGCGTGTTGTTCAGTGGTGATGAACATCAACTGGCCGTCCACTTCGATGCGGGCGCTCACGGCATAACGATGGCCGGGCTTGACCTGGGCGGGATCATAACTGAGGCGGAACGGCAGCGGGACCTGGCCTTTGATCAGGCCGCTCTGCTCATCGAGCACCACCGCAGGAGCGTCGGCCAGTGAAACATCTTGCAGGCTCACGCGCAGGGTCGCGGTGGGCGGCAGGGCGATGCGTTGCAGATAGAACACTTCGCCGTCGAGGTAGTTCTTGCTCGCCAGCGGCGCGCTGGAGCAGGCGCCGAGCAGTGCGGCAATGGCCAGCAGGGTCATTTTTTTCATGGCGCAATTCCTTGTTCGAGGGCACCAGGAAACAGCCTGGCGCCGGTGGGAATCAATCCTGGGTCACCGGAGCAACCTGATCCGCCGCATCTTCACTGCGATGCAACGCCACTTGGCGGATCGACAAACGAATCTCCGCCGGCAGCACCCGTTTGGCGGCGCCTTCGGCCAGTTCGCCCAGCAGTTCGTGATAGCTTAGCTTGCCGGCTTCGTCCCGGCGCAGAACATCGAGGTCCAGCATCGTCTGGATGAAATGGCGGAACAGGGTCTTGTCGAAGAATTCCGGTGCGTTCAGGCCATGCAAGATCGACAGGCGCTGGGCCATGACGGTGCAGAGATCTTCCAGCTCTTCGGCACTGATGCTGTTCTGACCGCTGTTGAGCAACAGCGAGACGGTCATGTAGAAGCGTTGCAGGGCCTGGGCGATGCTCTTGGACAGCAGGGTCAGCAACACGAAGTGCCGCGAACTCGGCGCCGGACGCAGGTACAGGTTATTTTCGAAACGCAGCAGGCCCTGTTCGACGAACGCTTCGAGCCACTGGTCGATCACGTCGTCCAGTTGTTCCAGTGACCAGCGAATGAACAACTCCGATTGCAGGTACGGGTACAAGGCGTGGGTGTAGCGCAGGATCTGCTCGCGGCTCATGCGCGAAGCACTCTGGAAGAAGCTCGCCAGCAACGCCGGCAGGGCGAAGATGTGCAGCACATTGTTGCGGTAGTAAGTCATCAGCACCGCATTCTGCTCATCCAGGTACAGGATCTTGCCCAGGGCATCGTTCTGTTCCGACAGCAAGTCCATGCCTTTCACGTGTTCGATCAGCGCCCGGCCATCCCCTTCGGGCAATGTGGTGTGGGGGGAGTACGGTACTTTGCGCAGCAACGCCAGGTACAGGTCCAACACCCGGGCCATGGCCTGATCGTCGAGTGCCAGGCGGCTGGTGGACAACAGCGCCAGGGCCACGAGATTGACCGGATTGATGGCGGCGGCTTCGTTCAGGTGCCGGGCCACGCGTTCACCCAGGCGATGGGTGGTCGCGTTGAGCCAGGCCGGTTTGAACTGCGGCCCCAATTCCTGCTGGCGCCAATCCGGCTGTTCGCCATCGAGGAACTCAGCCAGTTTAATCGGTTCGCCGAAGTTCACCGCCACCTGGCCGAAGCGTTGCTTGAGGGCTCCGATGACCTTGAAGATGTCGAAGATCGATTCCTTCTTCTTGCTGGCCCCGCGTAACTCACCCAGGTACGTACGACCTTCCAGCACCCGCTCATAGCCGATGTACACCGGCACGAACACAATGGGTGTGCGCGATGAACGCAGGAAGCTGCGTAAGGTGATGGCGAGCATGCCGGTCTTGGGTTGCAGCATGCGTCCGGTGCGCGAACGACCGCCTTCGACGAAGTACTCCACCGGAAAACCCTTGGTGAACAGCGTGTGCAGGTATTCATTGAACACCGCGGTGTAGAGCGGGTTGCCCTTGAAGGTGCGGCGCATGAAGAACGCCCCGCCACGGCGCAGCAGGCTGCCGACCACCGGCATGTTGAGGTTGATGCCGGCGGCGATATGCGGTGGGGTCAGGCCATTGCGGAACAGCAGGTATGACAGCAGCAGGTAGTCGATGTGGCTGCGGTGGCACGGCACATAAATGACTTCATGGCCTGGGGCGATGTTTTGCACGCCTTCGATATTGTTGACCTTGATGCCATCGTAGATCTTGTTCCAGAACCAGCTCAGCACCACTTCCAGGAAACGAATGGCGGTGTAGGTGTAGTCCGAGGCGATTTCGTTGCCGTAGCGCAGGGCCAGTGCCTTGGCTTTTTCCGCCGAGATTTTTTCCCGCTCGGCCTCGTCGGCAATCGCTTGCTTGACCAATGGCTGGTTCACCAGGCCCTTGACCAGGTTGCGCCGATGAGAAAGGTCGGGGCCGATGACCGCCGCCTTCAGGTTGCGGAAATGCACTCGCAGGATCCGCTGGGCCATGCGCACGGTACGTTCGTGGCCTTTGTCGTGCTCGATCAGGTTGCGCAGATGAATCGGCGCAGAGAACTGCACGCGGGTCTTGCGTCCCAGGATCATGATGCTCAACAGGCGACGCAGGCGTCCGGTGACGGCCCAGCTGTCGGCGAACAACAGTTTCCACGGGCTGGATTCGCTGTCGGGCGACTGACCCCAGAACACACTGACCGGGATGATCTGCGCATCTTCGGCGGCGTCGTGGGTCAACACGTTGACCAGTCGCGTCAGGGTCGGTGGCGCGCCGCGCTTGTCCTGGCGTCCGAGCCAATCCGGCGCCGGCGTCAGGTAGAAGAATGCCGCCGGTTCCAGCAGGTTGCCCACCGACACCGGCAACACCGGGCGGGGCAGGCCGGCCTTGGTGCACTCGGCGTCGAGTACCGCCAGGTCGGTGAGCGAGGGATCTTGCAGGACGTAGAACACCGGACGACTGCGGTCGAGGTTGAGGGTGAAGGACGACTGGTTGATCGTCTCTGAGCGAACCCAGAGGTACAACAGTCGGCGCAAGGTGCCAAACACAAGACGGCGGAACGGGGAGCGGGTCATACGGCTTCTGCGTGAGTGGATGGAACCGAGCAACTGCTCGGGTCGTTAGTGTGCCGGATTCGCCTGGGATCGGCAAAAAAGCGGCGATGTTGCTGGGTTCTTTATTCGAGGCTTTTGTGGTTTCCGGTATTGCGGTGCATGTACCTGTCAGGTCTGCCAGTAGACGCGTCGTTGGATCAGCGTCATACATTCGTCGTAGCTTCGAATGGAGAGGGCCGATCATGAAAGATTACTGGAAGATATTGTTGTTTAGCGCATGGGTGTGTTCAGTGTGTACTCCGCTTACGGCACTCGCGTTGGCACTGTCCCGCCCGACGATTGAGACGCCCGGATTAAACGGTTCAAGTTACCGTCTGCCATGGCTGTCCGGTACAGGAATCCCGGGAGCGACGGTGCAAATAGCAACGAGCCATACCGGCACATGGATAGCCAGTACGACAGTTGACGCCGAAGGCCGCTGGCAGGTTCGCAGTACGGTGGCGCTCCCGGTCGGGCCCTATTCGATAGCAAGCCACCAGACCTTAAATGGGGAAACGTCCGATTGGGGGGAAAATGTGGCCTTTACCGTGACCGATACACCGGATCCCCCCGTGATCACCTCGCCGATGGAAAACAGTCTGGGTGAGCCATGGTTATTGTTCTCCGGCACAGGCATTGCGGGGGCGACCATTCAAGTGGCAAGGAGCCATTTAGGCACCCTGTTAGCCAGTACGACAGTCGGTGCCGATGGCCGTTGGCAAATTCGCAGCGAGGGCCAACTCCCGACGGGCCCTTACTCGATAAGCGCCTACCAACGTCTCAATGGCATCGCTTCGAATTGGGGGCCGAATATACCGTTCCATGTGGCAACGTGGACGAGTGAGGGGGATCGGGTTGCCAAAGAACTCAATGTGCTGTTTGCAAGCACGAACACCAGTTGTCTGAATAACAGGGCGGCGTTCTATTGCAGCGGGATCTTGATGCGCACAGCGGGCTACTCCACGGCCTATCATGTTTGGAATCCGAGTTTTAGTGCTATCAACCTGGGGGGTGTTTCGTTCAGTTACCTGCGAGCCGGGCTGGGTATGAACCATCTACCGGGCAATCGTGTCCAGGGCCTGATCCTTGAGCCAGCCCGGTCCTTTGCCAATGGCAGTTATCCACTGCAGGTACTTTGTGCGTACCCCTACGATGGCGAATCCGTGCGCAGGGCATCCAATGGTTGCGGGGTCGGTTACGAGTTTCCCCAGGACAGCGGGCCCTGTATCACTCAAAACATCACGACGCTGGACGCTTGGCGCGCGCACTTTCAACAGTATCCGAGTGCCCCTGACCGGTACCGTCATCAGTGTAGTTTTGGCGTCGATCAGGCGGGGTTTGCCTTGAGTCTTGCCGCTCGGGAACACCCGGATGCGGAACATCCGGATTGGCAACACAACGAAGTAGTCATCAAGACTTGGCCACAAGATACACCCAACCTTCCGATCAAGGCGTTCTTCCATTTCGGCACGAATGAGCAGGGTGTCGAAGAGGCCAAGAATATGCAGCGGGATTTTTTCAACACGACAGGACGGCGTGTTCCGGTGGTCCGGCTTACCCTCGACGGCCCGGCGGGGGATAACTTCAGTTATATCATGGAGGATCAAGGTGTCTTCTAGGTCGTGAAAACGCAGCGATCACATTGCAAATCGGCAAAAATGGCGACCCGCACGCCAGTTGAGAGTTTTGGGCGCTGTAATATACTCGGCAGTCTGTCACCGACGCCCTCGGGCACGGCCGACATTCCCGAGGCTTTCCCATGAAAAGCCGTTCAATAATAACAATGGGGTATGAGCAGATGGCAGCGCGCGAGACCGGCAATGTGAAATGGTTCAATGACGCCAAGGGATACGGCTTCATCCAGCGCGAAGGTGGAGCGGATGTATTCGTGCATTACCGCGCGATCCGCGGTGAGGGCCACCGTTCGTTGACCGAAGGCCAACAGGTCGAATATGCGGTGGTGCAAGGGCAGAAGGGTTTGCAGGCTGAGGATGTGGTGGGGTTGTAACCTTTTTCAGCCATACCAGGGATCCCTGTGGGAGCGAGCCTGCTCGCTCCCACAGGGGATTTGCTTTACATCCTCAAAGGCTGCGTCAGGCAGTCCGCCAGGTAATCTCTTCTTCCCCATCGGCACTGATGCGAATCCAGCGATCAGCCGACTCTTCCCCTTCCTCTTCAACCCACGAACCAGGCGCGCAACGCACTTCGACATTCAGTGCGGCAAATGCGGCACGGGCGCAGGCGATGTCGTCATCCCATGGGGTCCGGTCGCTTTCCAGGTACAGGCTGTTCCATTTGCCCACGGCCTTGGGCAGCCAGGTCACCGAGATGTCGCCGGCCTTGCACTTGTAGGTCTGGCCTTTCTGGGTCCATTCGCTGCACGGGCCCAGCGCCTGGGTCAGCCAGGCGGCGATGGCCTTGTGGTCGACGTCAGCGTCTTTGAGGTAGATCTCGATATCGGGTTGGCGCATGGATATCCTCACTGCGGTCTTGAAAAATCCATTCGCGGATTTGATCGGTTATTGAAGAACGAAATAATCGTAGCGCATCGACACCGTGACTTCGAACGGCTCGGCCTGCTCGATCACGCTGGCGCGGCGCTCGGCACTGGCGCGCCAGCCGTGGGGCGTCATCGCCAACAGGTTGGCACGGTCCTGGCCGTGTTTCAGGACCAGCTTGAATTCCAGGGTTTCGCTGTGCGCCAGCGCCATGCCCGAAGGGACCAGGGCCAGATGCTTGTCATCGGTGTACTCGCGCACTTCGTCGTACAGGCGTTCGCGCAACTCCATCAGGTGACCGCGGGTGGGACCGACTTTCATCAGGCCACCACCGGGGCTGAGCAGGCGCTTGGCCTCCTGCCAGTCCAGCGGGCTGAACACGCTCGCCAGGAATTGGCAGCAGCCGTCAGCCAGCGGCACCCGCGCCATGCTGGCGATCAACCAGGTCAGCTGTGGGTCGCGTTTACAGGCGCGCTTGACTGCCTCGCGGGAAATGTCCAGGGCATAACCATCGGCATCAGGCAGCGCGTCGGCGATCTGCGCGGTGTAATAGCCCTCGCCACAGCCGATGTCCAGCCAGCGGCCGGGGTTACGCTCAGCCGCCAGTTCGGCCAGGCGGCGGGCGACGGGGGCGTAGTGCCCGGCATTGAGGAAGTCGCGACGGGCTTCGACCATGGCCTGGTTGTCGCCAGGGTCGCGGCTGTTCTTGTGTTGCACCGGCAACAGGTTCAAGTAGCCCTGGCGGGCGCGGTCGAACCGATGCCCGGCCGCGCAGGCCACGCCATTATCCACCGCGTTCAGCGGTTCACTGCAGATCGGACACGCGAGCATCAGGCGAGCAACTTGACCAGCGTTTTGTAATAGATCTCGGTCAGTACATCGAGATCGGCCGCCAGCACGCGTTCGTTGACCTGGTGGATGGTCGCGTTGACCGGCCCCAGTTCCACCACTTGGGTGCCCATGGTGGCGATGAAACGACCGTCGGATGTGCCGCCGCTGGTGGAGGCCTGGGTTTCGCGACCGGTCACGTCCTTGATGCTCGACGATACGGCGTCCAGCAGCGCGCCCGGCTCGGTGAGGAACGGCAGGCCGGACAGGGCCCAGTCGATGTGCCAGTCCAGCTGATGCTTGTCGAGAATGTCAGCGACGCGCTGTTGCAGGCCTTCGACAGTGGACTCGGTGGAGAAGCGGAAGTTGAACACCGCCACCAGGTCACCCGGGATCACGTTGGTCGCGCCGGTGCCAGCGTTGAGGTTGGAGATCTGGAAACTGGTGGGCGGGAAGAAATCGTTGCCATGGTCCCAATGCTCGGCGGCCAGTTCCGCCAACGCCGGAGCCGCCAGGTGGATCGGGTTCTTCGCCAGGTGCGGGTAGGCCACGTGGCCTTGCTTGCCGCGCACGGTCAGCTTCGCACCGAGGGAGCCGCGACGGCCGTTCTTGACCACGTCGCCCACCAGGGTGGTGCTCGACGGCTCGCCGACGATGCACCAGTCCAGGCGCTCCTGGCGGGCCTTGAGGCGCTCGACCACGGCCTTGGTGCCGTGGTGGGCCGGACCTTCTTCATCACTGGTGATCAGGAACGTGATCGAGCCCTTGTGGTCCGGGTAGTCGGCGACGAACCGCTCAGCCGCCACTACCATCGCCGCGAGGCTGCCCTTCATGTCGGCCGCGCCACGGCCACAGAGCATGCCTTGGTCGTCGATGACCGCATCGAACGGGTCGAGCTGCCAGGCCTGCACCGGACCGGTCGGCACTACGTCGGTGTGCCCGGCGAAGCACAGTACCGGACCGTCGTGCTTGCCATGGCTGGCCCAGAAGTTATCCACATCCTCGATGCGCATCGGCTCGAGCTTGAAACCTGCATCGCCCAGGCGCTGCATCATCAGTTTCTGGCAATCGGCATCCACCGGCGTCACGGACGGACGGCGGATCAGGTCGCAGGCGAGTTGCAGGGTCGGCGAGAGGTCGGCGTGGGCCGTCATGGAAAGCTCCGGATCAGGGAATAGAGACATAGATCCCATGTGGGAGCGGGCTTGCTCGCGAAAGCGGTGTATCAGTCACACATGTATTGCCTGACACACCGCTTTCGCGAGCAAGCCCGCTCCCACAGGATCTGAGTCTGGCCATCGGTTAATGTTCGGCCAGCACTCACAAAATGGCGGTTATCTTATAGCAAAACGACGACCGATTGGTTTCCGGTGCCCTATAATGCGCGCCGGTTTTCAGGGTAATGTTCATGAGTACAGAAGATCCACGGTTTGCCGGCATCGCCCGTTTGTATGGCCTCGAAGGCCTGGAGCGCCTGCGGGCGGCCCATGTGGCGATTGTCGGGGTGGGTGGCGTCGGTTCCTGGGCGGCGGAAGCCATTGCCCGGTGTGGCGTGGGCGAGATTTCGCTGTTCGACCTGGACGATGTCTGTGTCAGCAACGCCAACCGCCAGTTGCACGCCCTGGACAGCACCGTCGGCAAACCCAAGGTCGAGGTGATGGCCGAGCGCCTGCGCGGGATCAATCCCGATTGCACGGTGCACGCCGTGGCGGACTTCGTCACCCGCGACACCATGGCCGAGTACATCACGCCGAACATCGACTGCGTGATCGACTGTATTGACAGTGTCAACGCCAAGGCGGCGCTGATCGCCTGGTGCAAGCGCCGCAAGATCCAGATCATCACCACCGGCGGCGCGGGCGGGCAGATCGACCCGACGCTGATCCAGGTCTGCGATCTGAACCGTACCTTCAATGACCCGCTGGCTTCGAAAGTCCGTTCTACCCTGCGCCGCGACTACGGTTTTTCCCGTACCGTGACCCGTCACTACAGCGTGCCCTGTGTGTTCTCCACCGAACAACTGCGCTACCCGAAACCGGACGGCAGCATTTGCTTGCAGAAGAGTTTCGTCGGCGACGGCGTGAAGCTCGACTGCGCCGGCGGGTTTGGCGCGGTGATGATGGTAACGGCGACGTTTGGCATGGTCGCGGCGACCAAGGCTGTGGATAAGATCGTGGCGGGTGTGCGGCGGCCGGCTGACAGGCTAAAGAGCGGGCAGTAACGGCTTTTGTGGCGAGGGGATAAATCCCTCGCCACAATCATTGTGCCAGTTGGTGCATCCGCTGTAACACCGCATTCAACCCATTGCTGCGCGACGGCGAAAGCTGGCGCGATAATCCCAACTCACTGAACCACCCCGGCAAATCCACCTGCTGCAACTCGGCGGCGGTCAACCCGTTGACCCGCGCCAGCAGCAGCGCCACCAGCCCACGAATCAACCGCGCATCGCTGGCCGCAGAGAATTGCCAGTGCCCATCCTGTAACTGGCCCACCAGCCACACCTGGCTTTCACAACCGCTGACCAGGTTGGCATCGCACTTTTCCGTCTCGCCCAAGGGCGGCAGACGCTCGCCCCATTGCATCAACAGCCGGGCGCGTTGTTCCCAGCCCGAGGCGTCCTGGAAGATTTGCAGCGCCGTGGCGGCATCGGCGGGCAGGTTCATCGCAGCATCTCCAGGGCCTGGTCGAGGGCTTCGAAGAAACGCTCGATATCGGCTGAGTCGTTGTACAGCGCCAGCGACACCCGGATCGCGCCCGACAACTGCAGATGCTTGAACAGTGGCATGGCGCAGTGATGCCCGGCGCGTACGGCAATGCCTTGTTCGGTCAATAGATGAGCGAGGTCGGCGTTGTGCACGCCGTCCACTACGAAACTGACCAATGCCAGCCGTGGATTGCCCACCAGGCGCACGCCGTTGCGCGCCAGCAGGCCGTGGAGCAGGTAGTCGTGCAACGCGCGCTCATGGTCAATGACATCTTGTGCGTCGAGGCCGGACAGATAATCCAGGGTCGCCCCCAGGCCGATCACGCTGGCGATGGGCGGTGTGCCGGCTTCGAAACCCAGGGGGGCGGGGCGGAACGTGGCGCGGTGGTAGTCGGCCTGTTGCACCATTTCGCCGCCGAACTGCCAATGACGCAGCTCGCCAAGGGCTTCGTTGCGGCCGAACAGCGCACCCAGCCCTTCGGGCCCATAGAGCTTGTGGCTAGAAAATACGTAGAAATCACAGCCCAGGGCCTGCACATCGTGACGTCCGTGGACCACACCCTGGGCACCGTCGATGACCGTCAGGGCGCCTTGGGCCTTGGCCAGGGCCAAGAGCGGCGGCAAGGGTTGCCAGGTGCCCAGCACGTTGGACAGCTGGCTCACCGCCAGCAAGCGTGTACGCGGGCCAATCAGGTCGGCGGCGGCGTCGAGGTTGATGACGCCGTGGGTGTCGAGCGGCAACACCACCAGCGTCAACGAGCGGCGCTCGGCTAGTTGCTGCCAGGGCAGCAGGTTGGCGTGGTGCTCCAGGGCGCTGATGACGATTTCATCGCCTGGATTGAATAAATGTTCCAGCCCGTAGGCCAGGAGGTTCAGCGCCGAAGTGGCGCCGTGGGTAAACACGATCTGCCCGCATTCCCCCGCATTGAGCCATTGCGACACCTTGAGGCGACTGTCTTCGAACGCCTGGGTGGCATGGGCGCCCGGCAGGTGTTGCGCGCGGTGCACGTTGGCCGCGCCGTTGGTGTAGTAATGCGCCAGGGCATCCAGCAGGGCCTGGGGTTTTTGCGTGGTAGCGGCGTTGTCCAGGTAGGTCTGGCCTTGCCGTTGCAGGGCGGCGATGGCCGGGAAATCGGCACGCCAGGGGGATTGGATCAACATGCTTTCGGGCCCTGCCGGGTTACGCCGGACGCTGTGGGAGCGGGCTTGCTCCCACAGGTGACGGTGAAGCGGCTTAGTTATGCGCGTGCAGTGCTTCGTTCAGCTCGATGGCCGACTTGTGGGTCTTGCATTCCACCGCGCCGGTTTCGGAGTTGCGACGGAACAGCAGGTCAGGCTGGCCGGCCAGGTCGCGGGCCTTGACCACTTTGACCAGCTGGTTGTTTTCATCCAGCAACGCCACCTTGGTACCGGCGGTCACGTACAGGCCCGATTCCACGGTGTTGCGGTCGCCCAATGGAATACCGATACCGGCGTTGGCACCGATCAGGCAGCCTTCGCCGACCTTGATCACGATGTTGCCACCACCCGACAGGGTGCCCATGGTGGAGCAACCGCCGCCCAGGTCCGAACCCTTGCCGACGAACACGCCCGCCGAGACACGCCCTTCGATCATGCCCGGGCCTTCGGTGCCGGCGTTGAAGTTGACGAAACCTTCGTGCATCACGGTGGTGCCTTCGCCCACGTAGGCGCCCAGGCGGATCCGTGCGGCATCGGCGATACGCACGCCGGCCGGAACCACGTAGTCAGTCATTTTCGGGAACTTGTCCACCGAGAACACTTCCAGCAACTCGCCACGCAGGCGGGCTTCGAGCTGGTGCTCGGCCAGTTCGCTGAGGTCGATCGCGCCCTGGCTGGTCCAGGCCACGTTCGGCAGCAACGGGAAAATGCCGGCCAGGTTCAGGCCATGGGGCTTGACCAGGCGATGGGACAGCAGGTGCAGCTTGAGGTAGGCCTCGGGGGTGGAGCTCAGTTGCGCATCTTCAGCCAGCAGGGTGGCGACCAGCGGCTTGTGGCTTTCGGCCAGGCGGGTCAGCAACGCGGCTTGTGCGGCATCGACACCCTTGAGGGCTTCAGCCAGTTGCGAAGCCTGGGCGGTGGTGAAGGTGATGGCCTGGTTGCCTTCGCTGTAGCCCAGGATCGGCACGATGGCCTTGACGATATCGGCCGACGGGTTGAGCAGTGGCTGTGCGTAGAACACTTCCAGCCAGACGCCTTGACGGTTTTGAGTGCCGACACCGAAGGCCAGGCTGAACAGGGTAGTGGACATGAACATTACCTCAACAAAATGGACTGGGCAGGCTTACTTGATTTCTGCCGCATAGATATCTGGCTTGAAGCCAATCAGGGTTCGGTCACCGAGATCGAGCACCGGGCGCTTGATCATCGAGGGTTGGGCGAGCATCAGTTCGATGGCTTTCGACTGGTCGAGATCGGCTTTGCGTTCGTCGTCGAGCTTGCGAAAGGTCGTACCGGCCCTATTCAACACCACTTGCCAGCCATGCTCGTTGCACCATTGGGTCAGGTGCTCACGGTCGATGCCGGCAATTTTATAGTCGTGAAAATCGTAGTGCACAGCGTGTTCATCGAGCCAGGTACGCGCCTTTTTCATGGTGTCACAGGCTTTGATGCCGAAAAGGTGCAACGTTTTGCTTGAATCGGTCAAGGAACTGCCCCCTTTGCAGGTGCCGGAAATAAAAGGTGAAGGATTATGCCATGACCGGACGGTTTCGGCTGCGGCCTTCCAAATGCCATTTAAGGTTTGGTGGAGGTGTTGCAGAGCTAAATCCCCTCGCCACAGGAAGTGCGGTCTGACAGACGCACCGAAGTTTCCGACAAGTTTTTAAGGTTGTCCGTCGGAAGCGAGGGCTCTAGCCTCTGGGGGTCGCTGCCAATTCAGCGACCGGACGTGAGAATCCGATCTCCTCTAGGCGTGCAGGCGCCGACCATATAAAGTGCAGGCGCTTTTCGTCTGCGCATTGTTATGGCGGCTGTGCGCGGGCATGCTTCGGCATGGCCGGGTTCCTAGAGACTCGGATTCTCACCCCGCGTATGGCTGCCACCCTCCGGTCCGTGAGAAGACTCGGTGGCGGCTCCCAATTCTCTAGGAGCAATAACATGATCAAAGAAACGCCGAATCCCCCAAAACCAGCCTCCACGTTCCCCTACGGCGACTACGCCCCTGAAAAGCTGCAAGAAGCCGCTGATCGCGCGTTGGATCTTTACCTCAAGCCTGACGACTGCGAGTCTGCCCCCAAGCCCTCAGTACAGTTATTCACTGTGGCTGACGGTGTCGACACCGAAGTGTTACTGGCCAATCTCAGCGAAACCCTGGCGTCTGCCAATGCAATGCTCAATGACCTTGCCTTCGATCAGGACGGCTCGCGACGACATGTAGCATTGGGAGTGGCCCAGATGATTGAGTTGGGCATGTTGTTGGCGAACAAGTGCCTGGACCGGGTAGAGCTTCGGACTTGATGCAATAGATACCGACCACCCGGCCCACACTGATCGTTCCCACGCTCCGCGTGGGAATGCCGCCAGGGACGCTCCGCGTTCCGCTTCTGGAAAGTGACGCAGAGCGTCACGGGATGCATGCCCACGCGGAGCGTGGGAACGATCAATCCCGTTAGAGCAAGCTCTCTCGCCACAGAACTTCAGTGTTCAACCGAAACGGTCCATCACCCGCGCCGCTGAATGAACGCCCGAATCCGCTCCGCCGCTTCCACACATTCCGCCAGCGGTGCGACCAGGGCCATGCGTACGCGCCCGGCGCCAGGGTTGACGCCATCCACTTCTCGGGACAGGTAGGAACCCGGCACCACGGTCACGTGTTCCTGTTCGAACAGGTCCCGGCAGAAGGCTGCGTCGTCGCCCGCCACGTTCGGCCACAGGTAGAAGCTGCCGTCGGGGCGTTGAACGTCCAGCACCGGGCTGAGGATGTCCAGCACGGCGTCGAACTTCTCTCGGTACAGCGTCCGGTTGGCCCGTACATGTTCCTCGTCGTTCCATGCGGCGATGCTCGCCAGTTGGGTCTGCACCGGCATCGCGCAGCCGTGGTAAGTGCGGTACAGCAGGAAACCTTTGAGGATGTCCGCGTCGCCGGCCACGAAACCGGAGCGCAGGCCTGGCAGGTTGGAGCGCTTGGACAGGCTGTGGAACACCACGCAGCGCTTGAAATCCTGGCGGCCGAGTTCGACGCAAGCGCTGAGCAGGCCCGGGGGCGGGGTCTGTTCGTCGAAGTACAGTTCGCTGTAGCACTCGTCGGCGGCGATCACGAAATCGTACTCGTCGGCCAGGGCGATGAGTTTCTTCAGCACGTCCACCGGAATCAATGCGCCGGTCGGGTTGCCAGGGGAGCACAGGAACAGGATCTGACAGCGTTTCCAGATGTCCGGTGAAACGGCGTCGAAGTCCGGGTTGAAGCCGTTTTCGTCCAGGCACGGCAGGTAGTGCGGCTTGGCCCCGGCCAGGAACGCGGCGCCTTCGTAGATCTGGTAGAACGGATTCGGGCTGACTACCAAGGCATCGTCGCCACGGTTGACCACGGTCTGGGTGAAGGCGAACAGCGCTTCACGGGTGCCGTTGACCGGTAGCACATGGCGCGCCGGGTCGAGCCAGCCGTTCGGTACATTGAAACGACGTTCGCACCAGCCAGTAATGGCTTCGCGCAAGGTTGGAATGCCCAGGGTGGTTGGATAAACGGCCATCTGATCCAGGTTGGCGGCCAGAGCCTCGGCGACGAAGCTGGGTGAGCGGTGCTTGGGTTCGCCGATGGACAACGCAATCGGCAGCTTGTCCGGGTTGGGCGTGACGCTGCCCAGCAGGGCGCGAAGCTTTTCGAACGGGTAGGGCTGCAACTGGTTCAGGGCGTTGTTCATTGGGGCCTCTTCAATATGGGGCACTGTCCTGTGGGAGCGGGCTTGCTCGCGAAAGCGGTGTATCAGCTATAGAGAGGTCGACTGACACTCCGCTTTCGCGAGCAAGCCCGCTCCCACAAAAGGAAGTTTGTGGGTTCAGATGTTGATGCGTGTCAGGCTGGCATCGGGTTCCTGGTTGACGCTCAAATGCTGGACGATCGCGTCCTGCAGGCGACTGCACAGCAGGGGATCGGACAACGGCTGGTTATGGGCGTCGGTGATAAAGAAGACGTCTTCCACCCGCTCGCCAAGGGTAGCGATCTTGGCGTTCTGCAACGACAAGTCGAACTCCAGGAAAATATGACCGACCCGTGCCAGCAAGCCGGGGCGGTCCGGGGCGCTGAGTTCCAGCACCGTGATCTGGCGCTGGGCATCGTTGTGGATCGTCACCTGCGGGGCGAACGCGAAGTGCTTGAGCTGGCGTGGCACCCGCCGCTGGATGATGGTCGGGTAGTCCGCCGGGTTGCGCAAGGCTTCGGTGAGGCCGTCGCGAATCTGCTTGATCCGTGCAGGGTTATCGCCAATCGAATCGCCGTCGGTGTCGAGCACGATATAGGTGTCGAGGGTGAACTGGCTGCTGGACGTGATGATCCGCGCATCGTGGATGTTGAGGTTGAGCTGGTCCATCGCGGCCACGGTCACGGCGAAGAAGTCATGTTGGTCCGGCGCGTAGATGAAGATCTGCGTGCCGCCTTCGAACTCGCGCTGCGTGGTTTCCTTGATCAACACCAGCGGCCCACCATCGGCCGGTTGCTGCAGGATCGCGTCGCTGTGCCAGGCCACGTCGCCAGCGGTGTGGCGCAGGAAATAATCGTCGCCCAGTTGCGACCAGAGCTGCTCGACGTCGTCCGGGTCGGTGCCACCGCGCACCAGGATATCCAGGGCAGCGCTTTGGGTGCGACGGATCTGCTCTTCGCGGTCCACCGGGTTTTCCAGGCCCCGGCGCAAGGCCCGCTTGGTCTCGGTGTAAAGCTGGCGCAACAGGCTGGCCCGCCAGGAGTTCCACAAGGTCGGATTGGTGGCGTTGATGTCGGCCACCGTCAGCACATAGAGGTAATCCAGGCGCGTTTCATCGCCGACGATCTGGGCGAAATCGTGGATCACCTGCGGGTCGGACAGGTCCTTGCGCTGGGCGGTGGTCGACATCACCAGGTGGTTCTGCACCAGCCAGACGATCAGCCGGCTGTCCCACAGGGGCAATTGATGGCGCTGACAGAACGCCTCGGCATCCACCGCGCCGATTTCGGAGTGGTCACCGTGGCGGCCCTTGCCAATGTCGTGGTACAGCCCAGCCATGTAGATCAGCTCGGGCTTGGGCAGCTTGCCCATGAGCTTGCTGGCCAGCGGGAATTTCTCCGACACCTGGGTGTACTGCAACTTACGCAGGTGCTTGATCAGGTTCAGGGTATGGGCATCGACCGTATAGATGTGGAACAGGTCATGCTGCATCTGCCCGACGATAAAGCCGAACTCCGGCAGGTAGCGCCCGAGGATCCCGTAACGGTTCATGCGTCGCAGGTTGCGGTGCACGCCGATCTTGCACTTGAACAGCTCGATGAACAGGCTGGTATTGCGGATGTCGTGGCGGAAGTCTTCATCGATCAGGTGACGGTTTTCCCGCAGCAGGCGAATGGTATCGGCGCGTACACCCTTGATTTCCGGCTGCTGGGCCATCAGCACGAAGATTTCGAGCATGGCGAAGGGGGTGCGACGGAACACGTTGGCGTTGCGTGCTTCGATGTACCCGTCATGCAACTGGAGCCGGGAGTTGATCGGCTGCGGTGGCGCACTGTCTTCCGGAGCGAGGATGACTTCCTCGAAATGCTGGATGATCAGTTCGCTGAGCTGGGCGATGCTCATCACCACCCGGTAATACTGCTGCATGAAGTTTTCGATGGCCTGCTTGGCATCCTGGCCCTCGAAGCCCAGCAGGCTCGCGATGGAGCGCTGGTGATCGAACAGCAAGCGGTCTTCAGAGCGCCCGGCGAGCATGTGCAATGCGTAGCGGACCTTCCACAAGAATTCCTGTGATGAAGCCAGCAAGGCGTTCTCGCTTTCCACCAGGAAACCCTCGCCGGCCAGGTTACGCAGGTTCAGCGTGCCGTACTGGCGGCGGGCGACCCAGAGGATCGTCTGGATGTCCCGCAGCCCCCCGGGCGAGCCCTTGACGTTGGGTTCCAGGTTGTACTCGGTGTCGTTGTATTTGTGATGGCGGGCCTTCTGCTCGGCGCGCTTGGCCAGGAAGAAATCCTTGCTCGGCCACATGTGCGCCGTGCTGGTCACCTCGAGCATGCGCTGGCGCAGCTGCTCGGGGCCGGCAATGGTGCGACTTTCCATCAGGTTGGTCACCACCGTCAGGTCGGCGCGGGCCTCATCGGCGCATTCCTGCACCGAGCGCACGCTCTGGCCAACCTCCAGGCCGATATCCCACAGCAGCGTCAGGAAACGTTCGATGGAGTCGCGAAAGATCTCATGATCGGCGCTGTCGAGCAGGATCAGCAGGTCGATATCGGAGTAAGGGTGCAATTCGCCACGCCCGTAGCCTCCCACTGCCACCAGGGCGATGTCGGCATCCAGGCTCCAGTCGAACTGCTCCCAGGCCTTCTGCAGGATATTGTCGACGAACCAGGCGCGGTCCTCGATCAGCCGGCGGATATCCCGGCCATTGCGAAAGCGCTGGTCGAGTACTTCGTGGGCCTGGCGGATCGCCTTCTTGAAGGCCGGGATGGGGCTTGCCTTCAGGGCCAGTTCAGCCTGGAACTGGCCACGGTCGAAGAGTTCGGGATCCACCTGCGGCATCGAATGGCTTTCCTTTCTATCTATCTATCTATCTATCTATAGCGGTACGCTGGTTTCGCTCAGGCGGAAACGCGAGGGATGGTGTCGTCGCTGCGCAGGGTGAAGATCTCGTATCCGGTCTCGGTCACCAGCAGGGTGTGTTCCCATTGGGCCGACAGCTTGCGGTCCTTGGTGATGGCGGTCCAACCGTCGCCCAGGACCTTGGTGTCGGCGCGACCCTGGTTGATCATCGGCTCGATGGTGAAGGTCATGCCCGCCTGGAGTTCCATGCCGGTGCCGGCACGACCGTAGTGCAGGATCTGCGGCTCTTCGTGGAAGACCTTGCCAATGCCGTGGCCGCAGAACTCACGCACCACCGAAAAACCGTTCTTCTGCGCATGCTTCTGGATCACTTCACCGATGTCCCCCAGGCGGCAACCCGGCTTCACCAGTTCAATGGCCATGTACATGCATTCCTGGGTGACTTTCGACAGGCGCTGGGCCCACTCCGGCACGTTGCCGACATGGAACATGCGGCTGGTGTCGCCGTGATAGCCGTCCTTGATCACGGTGACGTCGATGTTCAGCGTGTCGCCATCCTTCAACGGTTTCTCGTTGGGAATGCCGTGGCAGACCACGTGGTTGATCGAAGTGCAGATCGACTTCGGGAAGCCCTTGTAGTTGAGCGGCGCCGGAATGGCTTTCTGCTCGTTGACGATGTAGTCGTGGCAGATGCGGTCCAGCTCTTCGGTGGTCACGCCCGGCTTGACGTAATCGGCGATCATTTCCAGGACTTCGGCGGCAAGCTTGCCGGCGACGCGCATTTTTGCGATGTCCTCGGGGGTCTTGAGGGTGACGGTCATACAGGCTCTCTCTGCGCCCGGCGGCGCTGTTCGAAACGAAATGGGCGGCGGATGATGACCAGCACGGCCCTGAAAACGCGATTCTAACAGACGAACCGTACAAAGAGCTCCCCAGCCCGAACTCAGTGGCGAGGGGATAAATCCCCTCGCCACAAGAGGTTTTCAGAATCCGGGTTCCGTTTTCGCCCTTGCTGTGGTATAAAATGCGCCGCTTTCCGGGGATGACCCCGTGAGCTTAAATCCACACACGTGTCGACACGATGACCTGGGTGCCTTCGGTTTATATAGCCGCTGGTTGGTCATTGGGATACGTGGAGGCCAAACCCGACTTATCAAGGAACTATCATGTCCCAAGTCAACATGCGCGATATGCTGAAGGCCGGTGTGCACTTCGGTCACCAGACCCGTTACTGGAACCCGAAAATGGGCAAGTACATTTTCGGCGCGCGTAACAAGATCCACATCATCAACCTTGAAAAAACCCTGCCGATGTTCAACGAAGCACTGACCTTCGTAGAGCGCCTGGCCCAGGGCAAAAACAAGATTCTGTTCGTCGGCACCAAGCGTTCCGCTGGCAAGATCGTTGCTGAAGAAGCAGCACGTTGCGGTTCGCCGTACGTCGATCACCGCTGGTTGGGCGGCATGCTGACCAACTTCAAGACAATCCGCGCTTCCATCAAGCGTCTGCGTGATCTTGAAGTCCAGTCCGAAGACGGCACTTTCGCCAAGCTGACCAAGAAAGAAGCGCTGATGCGCACTCGCGATCTTGAGAAGCTGGACCGCTCCCTGGGCGGTATCAAGGACATGGGCGGTCTGCCTGACGCGCTGTTCGTGATCGACGTTGACCACGAGCGCATCGCGATCACCGAAGCCAACAAGCTGGGTATCCCGGTCATCGGCGTTGTCGATACCAACAGCAGCCCGGAAGGCGTTGACTACATCATCCCAGGCAACGATGACGCCATCCGCGCCATCCAGCTGTACATGGGTTCGATGGCTGACGCTGTTATCCGTGGTCGCAACAACGTTCAAGGCGGTACCGAAGTCTTCGCTGAAGAAGCTCCGGCAGCAGCCGCTGAGTAATTGACGCCCCTGGCGTTGACTCAGTAAGCAAAAAGGGGGCTTGGCCCCCTTTTTGCCACCTCGAAAACCATTTGTCGCCAGCGCAGCTACCTGTTTGTCATCTGTCGCGGTCTATAAACAACGGTTTTCCAGGAAGAATTGATCGCCCGTTCGATCGGGTGGAATGGTTGAAAACCTATCCAAGAGGATTTTGAAATGGCAGAGATTACTGCAGCGTTGGTCAAAGAACTGCGCGAGCGTACCGGCGAAGGCATGATGGACTGCAAGAAAGCCTTGACCAAGGCTGGCGGCGACATCGAGAAAGCCATTGATGACATGCGTGCTTCGGGCGCCATCAAGGCTGCCAAGAAGGCTGGCAACGTTGCCGCTGAAGGCGCCATCGCCGTCAAGGACAACGGTAAGGCCGCCGTTCTGCTGGAAGTCAACTCCCAGACCGACTTCCTGGCTCTGCAGGATGACTTCAAGGCATTCGTCGCTGCCAGCGTCGAGAAAGCCTTTGCTGAGAAAATGACCGATGCCGCTCCGCTGATCGAAGCTCAGGAACAAGCGCGCCTGGTGTTGGTTGGCAAGACCGGCGAGAACGTCAATATCCGTCGTCTGGTTCGCGTTGAAGGTGACGTGGTCGGTACTTACCTGCACGGCAACAAGATCGGCGTTGCGGTTGTCCTGAAGGGCGGCGACACCGAGCTGGCGAAAGACATCGCCATGCACGTAGCAGCGACCAATCCTGAGTTCCTGCTGCCTTCGGACGTTTCGGCTGAAGCGATCGAGCGCGAAAAAGCCGTTTTCCTGCAACTGAACGAAGAGAAGCTCAAGGGCAAGCCTGCCGACATCGCCGAGAAGATGGTGGCCGGTCGTATCTCCAAGTTCCTGGCTGAAGCCAGCCTGGTCGAGCAGGCGTTCGTCAAGAACCCTGAAGTCAAGGTCGGTGACCTGGCGAAGAAAGCCGGTGCTGAAATCGTCTCCTTCACCTACTTCAAAGTAGGCGAGGGCATCGAGAAGCCGGTCGACAACTTCGCCGAAGAAGTTGCCGCCCAGTTAGCTGCTGCCAACAAGCAATAAGACAGGTTTTACAACTGTCGCCCAGAAGAGGCTGCCCGCTCACGCGCGCAGCCTCTTTTCGGATGAGGATGCCGATTTTTATTGGTTTCCTGTCGGAACTGACTTACAAAGCCGTGTTCCGATGGCGCTGTGTCAGCGTCACGCTAGAGTGAGTGCAGGCTGCAAAATAGTCTGCCCAGAATTTTCGTAAATACGCCGCAGGAGAGATTCGCAATGGCTCAGCAGGGCAGTGGTTATCAGGCTCGCTATAAACGCATTCTACTCAAGCTTAGCGGCGAGGCCCTGATGGGCTCGGAAGAGTTCGGGATCGATCCGAAAGTGCTGGACCGCATGGCCCTCGAAGTAGGTCAACTGGTCGGGATCGGCGTTCAGGTCGGCCTGGTTATCGGCGGCGGCAACCTGTTCCGTGGTGCAGCGCTGAGCGCGGCCGGCATGGATCGGGTCACGGGCGACCATATGGGCATGCTGGCCACTGTGATGAACGCCCTGGCTATGCGCGACGCCTTGGAGCGTGCCAATATCTCGGCCATCGTGATGTCGGCCATTTCCATGGTTGGCGTGACCGATCACTACGATCGCCGCAAAGCCATGCGCCACCTCAACTCCAAGGAAGTGGTGATTTTTGCCGCTGGTACCGGTAATCCGTTCTTCACCACGGATTCGGCGGCTTGCCTGCGAGCGATCGAAATCGATGCCGATGTCGTGCTCAAGGCAACCAAGGTCGATGGTGTCTACACCGCCGACCCGTTCAAGGACCCGCATGCCGAGAAGTTCGATCATCTGACCTACGATGAAGTGCTGGATCGCAAGCTGGGTGTCATGGACCTGACGGCTATCTGTCTGTGCCGCGACCACAAGATGCCGTTGCGTGTCTTCAACATGAACAAGCCCGGTGCCCTGCTGAATATCGTGCACGGTGGCGCCGAAGGAACCCTGATCGAGGAAGTTCAACAATGATCAATGAAATCAAGAAAGACGCCCAAGCGCGTATGCAGAAATCCCTGGAGTCCCTGAGTCACGCATTTGGCCAGATTCGTACCGGCAAGGCTCACCCGGACATCCTGGGCAGCGTGATGGTCCCTTATTATGGCGCCGACACCCCTATCACCAGCGTCGCTAATATTACCGTAAAGGATTCGCGGACCCTGCAGGTCGTGGCCTTTGAGCGCAACATGCTCGCGGCGGTCGACAAGGCGATCCAGAGCGCCGGCTTGAATCTCAACCCGACCAACCTGGGCGAGTTGCTGCTCATCTCCATGCCTGCCCTGACCGAGGAAACCCGCAAGGGCTTCACCAAGCAGGCGCGCAGCGCTGCCGAAGATGCGCGCGTCGCCGTGCGCAATATTCGACGCGATGCCCTGGGCGAACTGAAGAAGTTGGCCAAGGACAAGGAGATCAGCGAAGACGAAGAACGTCGCGCGGCGGCCGATATCCAGAAACTGACCGACAAGGCAGAGGCTGATATCGATGCGGCCACCAAGCAGAAAGAAGCGGATCTGATGGCCGTATAAGGGTCTCGTTTTCATGGATAAGACCAAGCAGGCCGCGTCGTTCGCGGTGCCGCGCCACGTAGCGATCATCATGGACGGCAACAACCGCTGGGCCAAGAAACGCTTCATGCCCGGTGTCGCCGGGCACAAGGCGGGGGTCGATGCGGTTCGCGCGGTCATCGAGGTGTGCGCCGAGGCTGGCGTCGAGGTGCTGACCCTGTTCGCGTTTTCCAGCGAAAACTGGCAGCGCCCGGCCGACGAGGTCAGTGCCTTGATGGAGTTGTTCCTCAAAGCCTTGCGTCGTGAGGCCAAGCGCCTCAACGAGAACAGCATCAGCCTGCGCATCATCGGTGATCGCGCGCGCTTCCATCCAGAGTTGCAGGCTGCGATGCGCGACGCCGAGGCCGCGACGGCCGGCGCCGATCGGTTTGTCCTGCAGATCGCCGCCAACTACGGCGGTCAGTGGGACATTGCCCAGGCAGCCCAGCGGCTGGCGCGGGAAGTCCAGGCCGGGCACTTGCGGCCGGAAGACATCACGCCTGAACTGCTGCAGACCTGTCTGGCCACGGGCGACTTGCCCTTGCCGGACCTGTGCATCCGCACCGGTGGCGAACATCGCATCAGTAATTTCCTCCTTTGGCAGCTGGCTTACGCCGAGCTGTACTTCTCCGACCTGTTCTGGCCGGACTTCAAACACGAAGCCATGCGCGTTGCGCTGGCTGATTTCGCTTCCCGTCAGCGTCGTTTCGGTAAAACGAGCGAGCAGATCGAAGCTGGAGCCCGGGTTTAATGCTCAAACAACGAATCATCACTGCACTGATCCTGTTACCCATCGCCCTGTGTGGCTTCTTCCTGCTTGATGGTGCCGGCTTCGCCCTGTTCATCGGGCTGGTCGTGACACTGGGGGCGTGGGAGTGGGCGCGGCTGGCCGGCTTTGCCGCGCAGTCGGCCCGTGTGACCTACGCTGCCGTCGTGGCGGCGATGCTCTTTGTCATGTACGTGGTGCCCGGTATTGCGCCCTGGGTGCTGGGTGCTTCGGTGCTTTGGTGGACAGCGGCAACCTTCCTGGTGTTGACCTACCCGCAAACGACCCATCATTGGGCCAACGCCGCGACCAAACTGATGATCGGCCTGTTGATCCTGCTGCCGGCCTGGCAGGGGCTCATCTGGATCAAGCAAGGTGCGCTGGGCAACTGGCAGATCATGGCGGTGATGGTGCTGGTCTGGGGGGCTGACGTCGGCGCCTACTTCTCCGGTAAGGCATTCGGCAAGCGCAAGCTCGCGCCCAAAGTCAGTCCCGGGAAGAGTTGGGAAGGGGTCTACGGTGGCCTGGCCTTGAGCCTGGTGATTACGACGATCGTTGGCGTCATGCGGGAATGGACGGCCGGCCAGTTGCTGATCGGTCTGTTTGGCGCCGCCCTGATTGTCTTCGTTTCGGTAGTCGGGGACCTGACCGAAAGCATGTTCAAGCGCCAGTCCGGGATAAAGGATAGTAGCAATCTGCTGCCTGGCCACGGCGGTGTGCTGGATCGTATCGACAGTCTGACCGCAGCGGTCCCGATCTTCGCTGTGCTGCTGTGGATGGCGGCGTCGTGAGTCGCCCCCAGCAGATCACTGTCCTGGGTGCTACCGGTTCGATCGGCCTGAGTACGCTGGACGTCATCGGCCGGCACCCGGAGCGCTACCAGGTGTTCGCCCTCAGCGGCTTCACGCGCCTGAGCGAGTTGCTGGCGTTATGCATTCGTCACACCCCACGGTTTGCCGTGGTGCCCGAGGTCGGCGTGGCACGGGCGCTGCAGGATGACTTGCGTGCAGCCGGCTTGCAGACCCGCGTGCTGGTAGGTGAGGAGGGCCTGTGCGAAGTGGCCTCCGATCCTGAAGTCGATGCAGTGATGGCGGCGATCGTCGGTGCTGCGGGGCTGCGCCCGACGCTGGCTGCGGTGAAGGCCGGCAAGAAGATCCTGTTGGCCAACAAGGAAGCGCTGGTCATGTCCGGCGCGTTGTTCATGCAGGCAGTGGGCAAAAGTGGTTCGGTGCTGCTGCCGATCGACAGTGAACACAATGCGATTTTTCAATGCATGCCACGGGATTTCTCCCGTGGCCTGGGCGCCGTGGGTGTCCGGCGGATCTTGCTGACCGCTTCCGGCGGTCCGTTCCGGCAGACGCCGCTGACAGAATTGGAACATGTTTCACCCGAGCAGGCCTGTGCCCATCCGAACTGGTCCATGGGCCGCAAGATTTCCGTGGATTCAGCCAGCATGATGAATAAGGGCCTTGAGCTGATCGAGGCTTGCTGGCTTTTCGATGCAAGGCCGTCCCAGGTCGAGGTGGTGATTCATCCGCAGAGTGTGATCCACTCGCTGGTGGATTATGTAGACGGTTCGGTGCTGGCCCAATTGGGCAACCCGGACATGCGCACGCCCATCGCCAACGCGCTGGCCTGGCCGGATCGAATCGATTCGGGTGTGGCCCCGTTGGACCTGTTTGCCGTCGCCCGCCTGGATTTCCAGGCACCCGATGAGCAACGCTTCCCTTGCCTGCGCCTGGCGCGGCAGGCGGCCGAGGCGGGCAACAGTGCTCCGGCCATGCTGAACGCTGCCAATGAAGTGGCGGTCGCCGCGTTTCTTGATGGGCGTGTCCGTTACCTCGAAATCGCGAGTATCATCGAGGAAGTCTTGAATCTCGAGGCTGTGGTTGCCCTCGATGACCTCGACGCGGTGTTCACCGCGGACGCCCGGGCCCGCGAGTTGGCGGGGCAATGGCTGAGGCGCCATGGACGTTGAGGCTGCGGTACGTTAGCCGGGACTGCCCTGGACAGGATTGCGGAGAAAACAGATGAGCGCGCTCTATATGATTGTCGGCACCCTGGTGGCATTGGGTGTGCTGGTTACTTTTCACGAATTCGGTCATTTCTGGGTCGCCCGTCGCTGCGGCGTGAAAGTCCTGCGGTTTTCCGTCGGCTTCGGCATGCCCTTGCTGCGCTGGCATGACAAGCAGGGCACCGAATTCGTCGTGGCCGCCATCCCGCTGGGCGGCTACGTAAAGATGCTCGACGAGCGTGAGGGTGAGGTGCCCGTCGATCAGCTCGATCAATCCTTCAACCGCAAGACTGTCCGGCAGCGCATCGCCATCGTGGCGGCGGGGCCGATCGCCAATTTCCTGCTGGCCATGGTGTTCTTCTGGGCGCTGGCCATGCTGGGGAGCGAGCAGGTACGTCCTGTCATTGGTGCGGTCGAGGCCGGCAGCGTCGCGGCCCGGGCCGGATTGAGCGCCGGTGAGGAAATCGTTGCCATCGATGGCGAGCCGACTTCCGGCTGGGCCGCCGTCAACCTGCAACTCGTGCGTCGCCTGGGTGAGAGTGGTTCGTTGCAGTTGATGGTGCGCGAGCAAGGCTCGACGACGGATTCTCCGCGGGAACTGGTTCTCGATAACTGGCTCAAGGGGGCTGATGAGCCGGATCCGATCCGTTCCCTGGGCATCCGCCCCTGGCGTCCGGCACTGCCGCCGGTATTGGCCGAGCTCGACCCGAAGGGGCCGGCCCAGGCTGCCGGGCTGAAGACCGGCGATCGCCTGTTGGCCCTTGATGGTCAATCGGTCACTGACTGGCAGCAGGTGGTCGACGCGGTTCGTGTACGTCCTGATACCAAAATTGTGCTGCGCGTCGAGCGCGACGGTGCTCCAATCGACGTCCCGGTGGCCTTGGCCTCCCGTGGCGAGAGCAAGACCCCGGCAGGCTACCTGGGGGCGGGTGTCAAGGCTGTCGACTGGCCGTCGGAGATGATCCGCGAGGTCAGCTTCGGTCCGGTTGCGGCGATTGGCGAGGGTGCACGTCGTACCTGGACCATGAGTGTCCTGACCCTCGACTCACTGAAGAAAATGTTGTTCGGCGAGCTCTCGGTAAAAAACTTGAGTGGACCGATAACCATTGCTAAAGTGGCGGGCGCTTCTGCCCAGTCGGGCGTTGCTGATTTCCTGAATTTCCTTGCTTATCTGAGCATTAGCCTGGGGGTTCTGAATTTGCTGCCTATCCCGGTATTGGATGGGGGGCATCTGCTGTTCTATCTGATCGAGTGGGCGCGTGGTCGTCCCTTGTCGGATCGGGTTCAAGGTTGGGGGATACAGATCGGTATCAGCTTGGTGGTCGGGGTGATGTTGCTTGCCTTGGTCAACGATCTGGGTCGTCTGTAACGCTTCGCTGAATTGCGAATCTGCCGCATTTTGCGGCAGTTTGTTTATTGCCAGTTGGAATAAGAAAGGACTTCATGAAACGTCTGCTGCTAACCGCGGTATTTACCGTGTTGATGATCGCCGAAGTTCACGCCGAGTCCTTCACTATCTCTGATATTCGTGTCAACGGCCTCCAGCGGGTTTCCGCAGGTAGCGTCTTTGGTGCCTTGCCGTTGAACGTCGGCGAGCAGGCGGATGATCGGCGCCTGGTGGAGTCCACTCGTGCGCTGTTCAAGACCGGTTTCTTTCAGGATATCCAGCTGGGCCGTGACGGTAACGTCCTGGTCATCACGGTCGTCGAACGGCCGTCGGTCGCCAGCATCGAGATCGAAGGCAACAAGGCGATCTCAACCGAAGACCTGATGAAAGGCCTCAAGCAATCCGGTCTGGCCGAAGGCGAGATCTTCCAGCGCGCGACCCTCGAAGGTGTGCGTAACGAGCTGCAGCGCCAGTACGTCGCCCAGGGTCGCTACTCGGCCACCGTCGACACCGAAGTGGTGCCGCAGCCGCGCAACCGTGTCGGCCTGAAGGTCAACATCAACGAAGGCACCGTGGCGGCCATCCAGCACATCAACGTGGTGGGCAACACGGTTTTCCCCGACGAAGACCTGATCGACCTGTTCGAACTCAAGACCACCAACTGGCTGTCGTTCTTCAAGAACGATGACAAGTACGCCCGTGAAAAACTCTCCGGTGACCTGGAGCGCCTGCGTTCCTACTACCTGGACCGCGGCTACATCAACATGGACATCGCTTCGACCCAGGTATCCATTACCCCGGACAAGAAGCACGTCTACATCACCGTCAACGTCAACGAAGGCGAGAAGTACACGGTTCGCGACGTCAAGCTCAGCGGTGACCTGAAGGTGCCTGAAGACCAGGTCAAGTCGTTGCTGCTGGTACAGAAAGGCCAGGTGTTCTCGCGCAAGTTGATGACCACCACGTCCGAGCTGATCACCCGTCGCCTGGGTAACGAAGGCTATACTTTTGCCAACGTCAACGGCGTGCCGCAGCCACACGATGAAGACCACACCGTCGACATCACCTTCGCCGTGGACCCGGGCAAGCGCGCCTATGTCAACCGTATCAACTTCCGGGGCAACACCAAGTCCGAGGACGAGGTGCTGCGCCGTGAAATGCGCCAGATGGAAGGTGGCTGGGCTTCGACCTACCTGATCGACCAATCCAAGACCCGTCTGGAGCGCCTCGGCTTCTTCAAGGAAGTCAACGTCGAGACACCGGCAGTGCCGGGCGTCGATGACCAGGTCGATGTGAACTACAGCGTCGAAGAGCAGGCTTCCGGCTCGATCACCGCCAGTGTCGGTTTTGCCCAGAGCGCCGGCCTGATTCTCGGTGGCTCGATCACCCAGAACAACTTCCTGGGTACCGGTAACAAAGTCAGCGTCGGCCTGACCCGCAGCGAATACCAGACCCGCTACAACTTCGGTTTCGTGGACCCCTACTGGACTGCCGACGGTGTGAGCCTGGGCTACAACGCCTTCTATCGCACCACCGACTATGACGAGCTCGACTCCGATATCTCCAGCTATGCGGTGGACAGCTACGGTGTCGGCGCCAACATCGGTTACCCGATCAGCGAGACCTCGCGCCTGACGTTCGGTCTGACTGCCCAGCAGGACAAGATCAACACCGGTAAATACACCGTCGACGAGATCTTCGACTTCGTCAAGAAAGAAGGCGACAGCTACCTGAACTTCAAGGCGTCTGCCGGCTGGTCCGAATCGACCCTGAACAAGGGCGTGCTGGCGACGCGTGGTCATTCCCAGAGCCTGGTCCTGGAAAGCACCATTCCTGGCAGCGACCTGTCGTTCTTCAAGCTCGATTATCGCGGCCAACTGTTCCAGCCGTTGACCGACACCTACACCATGCGCCTGCATACCGAGCTGGGTTATGGCGATGGGTATGGTTCGACCGACGGCCTGCCGTTCTATGAAAACTATTATGCCGGCGGCTTCAACTCGGTACGTGGCTTCAAGGACAGTACCCTTGGCCCGCGCAGTACGCCGAGCCGTGGCGCGGCCGTTACCGGTAACACAGGTACATTGGCGGACCCGGATCAGGATCCTCTGCCATTTGGTGGCAACGTACTGATCCAGGGTGGCGTTGAAGTCCTGTTCCCGATGCCATTCGTGAAGGATCAGCGCTCTCTGCGCACCTCGGTATTCTGGGACGTGGGTAACGTGTTTGATTCCAGTTGCGATAACACCACTAACACGAACGGTACTAATTCGAACGCCAAATGCAACGACATCAGCCTCAGCAACATGGCCAGTTCCGTTGGTGTAGGCGTGACGTGGGTGACCGCCCTCGGTCCTTTGAGCTTCGCGCTGGCGATGCCGATCAAGAAACCGGACGACGCTGAAACCCAAGTGTTCCAATTCTCCCTCGGCCAGACGTTCTAAGCGTCTGACCCAAGATAACGACAATGAATTTTGTAGGAGTACATCGTGCGTAAGTTGACTCAATTGGTTCTCCTGGCGACCGTACTGGTCGCAGGTCCGGCTTTTGCCGACATGAAGATCGCCGTACTGAACTATCAGATGGCCTTGCTGGAATCCGACGCGGCAAAGAAATACGCCGTGGACGCGGAGAAAAAGTTCGGCCCGCAACTGACCAAGCTCAAGAGCCTGGAAAGCAGTGCCAAAGGCATCCAGGATCGCCTGGTCGCCGGTGGCGACAAGATGGCCCAGGGCGAGCGTGAGCGCCTGGAGCTTGAGTTCAAGCAAAAGGCCCGTGACTTTCAGTTCCAGTCCAAGGAGCTGAACGAAGCGAAAGCCGTTGCCGACCGTGAAATGCTCAAGCAGCTCAAGCCGAAGCTCGACAGCGCCGTCGAAGAAGTCATCAAGAAAGGTGGTTTTGACCTGGTGTTCGAGCGTGGTGCAGTGATCGACGTCAAGCCTCAGTACGACATCACGCGCCAGGTCATCGAGCGCATGAATCAGCTGAAGTAATCCATGACAGCGACTATAAAACTCGGTCAGCTGGCCGAGTTCCTCGGAGCCACCTTGCGTGGCGACCCGGAGAAGGCAATCACTGGGCTAGCCACTTTACAAGAGGCTGGCCCAGCTCAGTTGAGCTTCCTGGCAAATCCTCAATATCGCAAGTACCTGGCTGATAGCCGGGCCGCCGCTTTGTTGCTCAAGGCTGCCGATGCCGAAGGTTTTGCCGGTGACGCCCTGATCGTGCCCGATCCCTATCTGGCGTATGCGCGGATTTCCCATCTGTTCGACCCCAAGCCCAAGGCGGCTGCCGGCATTCATCCCAGTGCGGTGATTGCGACGGATGCGGTGGTCGATCCGACGGCCAGCATCGGTCCTTTCGTGGTCATCGAGAGTGCGGCGCGGATCGGTGCCGGGGTCACGCTGGGTGCCCATTGTTTCGTCGGTGCCCGTAGTGAGATCGGCGAAGGTGGCTGGCTGGCTCCCCGGGTCACGCTGTATCACGATGTGCGCATCGGCAAACGGGTGGTGATCCAGTCCGGCGCGGTGCTGGGCGGTGAAGGATTCGGTTTCGCCAACGAGAAGGGCGTCTGGCAGAAGATTGCCCAGATTGGTGGCGTCACCGTCGGCGATGACGTGGAGATCGGCGTCAATACCGCCATCGACCGTGGCGCGCTGGCTGACACTGTCATCGGCAATGGCGTGAAATTGGACAACCAGATCCAGATCGCCCACAACGTCCAGGTCGGTGACCACACCGCCATGGCGGCCTGCGTGGGTATCTCCGGCAGCACCAGGATCGGCAAGCACTGCATGCTCGCCGGTGGCGTGGGGCTGGTGGGGCACATCGAGATCTGTGACAACGTTTTCCTGACCGGAATGACCATGGTGACCCACTCGATTACCGAGCCGGGTGCCTATTCTTCCGGTACGGCTATGCAGCCGGCGGCTGAATGGCGCAAGAGCGCGGCCCGTATTCGTCAGCTCGATGATATCGCGCGACGCCTGCGACAGCTGGAAAAGCGTGTAGGGGAAGTGACCCCTGACGGTAATGCTTCATCAGATGGCTGATACCATTTCCATATCAAGTGTGCACGGCCGCCAGGCTTCCTTGATTTGCTAGCGGAGCGCGCGTCTATCGCGCACCTCCCAATCTTTACATAGGCTTCCCCCCGAAATGATGGACATCAACGAGATTCGCGAATACCTGCCTCACCGTTACCCGTTCCTGCTTGTGGATCGGGTAGTGGAGCTGGATGTTGAGGGCAAGCGCATTCGCGCCTACAAGAATGTCAGCATCAACGAACCATTCTTCAATGGTCATTTCCCTGCGCACCCCATCATGCCCGGCGTGCTGATCATCGAGGCCATGGCTCAGGCTGCCGGGATCCTTGGATTCAAGATCATGGACGTGAAGCCCGCGGACGGCACGCTCTACTACTTCGTCGGGTCCGACAAGTTGCGTTTCCGCCAGCCGGTGACCCCGGGCGATCAGTTGATCCTCGAAGCCACGTTCATCAGTTGCAAGCGCCAGATCTGGAAGTTTGAATGCCAGGCTTCGGTCGACGGCAAGCCTGTCTGCTCTGCTGAAATCATTTGCGCGGAACGCAAGCTATGAGTTTGATTGACCCTCGCGCAATCATCGATCCGACGGCCGTCCTGGCCGACGACGTCGAGGTCGGCCCTTGGTCGATTATCGGCGCAGGTGTGGAAATCGGCGAGGGTACGGTGATCGGCCCGCATGTGGTGCTCAAGGGACCGACCCGGATCGGCCGGCATAATCGTATCTACCAGTTTTCTACGGTAGGCGAGGACACGCCCGATCTCAAATACAAGGGTGAAGAAACCCGCCTGGTCATCGGCGATCACAATGTGATCCGCGAAGGTGTGACGATTCACCGTGGCACCGTTCAGGATCGTTCCGAAACGACCCTGGGCGACCATAACCTGATCATGGCCTATGCCCACATCGGCCACGACAGCGTCATTGGCAACCATTGCATCCTGGTCAACAACACCGCGCTGGCGGGCCATGTCCACGTGGATGATTGGGCGATCCTGTCCGGCTTCACCCTGGTCCACCAGTACTGCCATATCGGTGCCCACAGCTTTTCCGGCATGGGCACCGCCATCGGCAAGGACGTCCCGGCGTATGTCACCGTGTTCGGTAATCCGGCCGAAGCCCGCAGCATGAACTTCGAAGGCATGCGTCGACGTGGTTTCAGCGAAGACGCGATCACCGCATTGCGTCGCGCCTATAAGGTTGTGTATCGCCAGGGGTTGACCATCGAACAGGCGCTTGTCGAGTTGGCCGAAGCATCGACCCAGTTCCCGGAAGTCGCGGTGTTCCGCGATTCCATCCAGTCTTCGACCCGCGGCATCACTCGCTGACCATGGGCCATTTGCGTGTTGCGCTGGTGGCGGGCGAAGCTTCCGGCGATATCCTGGGTGCAGGCCTGATGCGAGCGCTCAAGGTGCAGCATCCAGCGGTCGAGTTCATCGGCGTCGGCGGGCCATTGATGCAGGCTGAGGGGCTGACCTCCTATTTCCCGATGGAGCGCCTGTCGGTGATG
This sequence comes from Pseudomonas sp. SJZ078, assembly GCF_007828255.1. NCBI lineage: Bacteria > Pseudomonadati > Pseudomonadota > Gammaproteobacteria > Pseudomonadales > Pseudomonadaceae > Pseudomonas > Pseudomonas sp. SJZ078. Next base: position 340,511 of record NZ_VIUG01000002.1, read on the forward strand.
GGGTTGGTGGAAGTGCTCGGTCGGCTGCGAGAGCTGCTGGCCCGGCGCAAGAAGCTGATTGCGACCCTCATTGACGAAAAACCGGATGTGTTTATCGGCATCGATGCGCCGGATTTCACCCTCAACATCGAACTCAAGTTGCGTCAGGCCGGGATCAAGACCGTGCACTACGTCAGTCCCTCGGTCTGGGCCTGGCGGCAGAAGCGCGTATTGAAGATTCGCGAAGGCTGCGACCTGATGCTGACGCTGCTGCCGTTCGAAGCCAGGTTCTATGAGGAGAAGGGTGTGCCGGTGCGGTTTGTCGGGCATACCCTGGCCGACACCATTCCCCTGGAAGCCGACCGCGAGGCTGCCCGCCAGGCGTTGGGTTTGCCCGACGGACCATTAGTGGCCTTGATGCCGGGCAGCCGGGGCGGCGAAGTGAGTCGCCTGGGCGGCTTGTTTTTCGATGCCGCCGAACGCCTCCGGGCGATGCGTCCCGGCGTGCGCTTTGTGTTGCCGTGTGCCAGTGCGCAGCGGCGTGAGCAGCTCGAAGCATTGCTGGCTGGCCGCGATTTGCCCGTCACGCTGCTCGACGGTCGCTCCCACCAGGCGTTGGCTGCGTGCGACGCAGTGTTGATTGCCTCCGGCACTGCTACCCTTGAAGCGTTACTGTACAAGCGCCCGATGGTGGTCGCCTATCGTCTGGCACCGCTGACGTTCTGGATCCTCAAGCGCATGGTCAAGAGCCCTTACATCTCCTTGCCGAACCTGCTGGCCCAGCGTTTGCTGGTGCCCGAGTTGCTGCAGGACGATGCAACCGCCGATGCATTGGCCAACACGCTGGCGCCGTTGATCGACGGTGGCCAGGAACAGACCCGGGGCTTTGATGAAATTCACCGCACGTTGCGTCGCGATGCCTCCAACCAGGCGGCAGACGCGGTACTGACCTTGATCGGTGCCAAGCCATGAAGCATTCGAAGCAGCAGATGGGCCTGGACTTCAACCTGGTCGCCGAAGTCGAAGAGCTGGTAGCGGGCGTCGATGAAGTGGGCCGCGGTCCATTGTGCGGCGCAGTGGTGACGGCAGCGGTGATTCTCGACCCGAAGCGGCCGATCCTGGGCCTCAACGATTCCAAGAAGCTCACCGAAGCCCGTCGCGAGAAGCTCTACGACGAAATCTGCGAGAAGGCCCTGAGCTGGTGCATCGCCCGGGCCGAGGTCGAAGAAATCGACGAGCTGAATATCCTGCACGCCACCATGCTCGCCATGCAGCGTGCGGTACAAGGCCTGCACATCATGCCGAAGCTGGCGATGATCGATGGCAATCGTTGCCCGAAACTGTCGATGCGCGCCGAGGCGGTGATCCAGGGCGATGCGAAGGTGCCGGCTATCGCGGCGGCATCGATCCTGGCCAAGGTCAGCCGTGACCGGGAGATGAGCGCCTTTGAACTGATTTACCCAGGCTATGGCATTGGTGGCCATAAGGGCTACCCGACGCCGGTGCATCTGGAAGCCTTGGCGCGACTGGGGCCAACACCGATCCATCGGCGCTCGTTCGCGCCGGTGCGGCTGGCTTATGAAGCCCGTGAAGGGATGATCATAAACAGTCAGTACCCTGTTTCTTAAGACGAACGCTGCTTTTGTGGCGAGGGGATTTATCCCCGCTGGACTGCGAAGCAGTCCCGAAGTCTGTCAGACATAACGGGTTATCAGGTTTCAGGGCCGCTTCGCGCCCCAGCGGGGATAAATCCCCTCACCACAAAAGCCGTGTTCGGATTTTCAAGGTCCGACACTCTTGGCTGATGTTTTGCCCAAGGCCCGGTACAATCCGGGCCTAGTTGTTTTCATGACTTAACGCAGGATCACTATGCCGGCTTCATTCGTTCATCTACGCCTGCACACTGAATATTCCCTGGTCGACGGTCTGGTGCGGATCAAGCCACTGGTCAAGACCCTGGTGGGCATGAACATGCCTGCCGTGGCGGTCACCGACCAGAACAACATGTGTTCGCTGGTCAAGTTCTACAAGACCGCCATGGGTGGCGGGATCAAACCGATCTGCGGTGCCGACCTGTGGTTGTCCAGCAAGGATCCGGACGCACCGTTGAGCCGTATCAGCCTGCTGGTGATGAACGCCGTGGGTTACCGCAACCTGACCGAGTTGATCTCCCGCGGCTTCATCGATGGCCAGCGCAACGGCTCGATCATCATCGAGCGCGAATGGGTGGTCGAGGCCAGCGAAGGCCTGATCATGCTGTCGGCGGCCAAGGAGGGTGAAATCGGCCTGGCCCTGCTCAGCGGCAACACCGAGGAAGCCGAGACGCTGGCCCGTGACTGGATGACGGTATTTCCGGACCGCTTCTACATCGAGGTGCAGCGTACCAATCGCCCCAATGACGAAGAACACCTGCATGCCGCCGTGGCGCTGGCCGACAAGATCGGCGCGCCACTGGTAGCGACCAACGATGTGCGCTTCATCAAACAGGAAGACTTCGAAGCCCACGAAACCCGCGTCTGCATCGGCGAGGGCCGGGCCCTCGATGACCCGCGCCGGCCAAAGAACTACAGCGACCAGCAATACCTCAAGAGCGCCGAGGAAATGGCCGAGTTGTTCAGCGACCTGCCCGAGGCGCTGGAAAACACCGTCGAGATCGCCAAGCGTTGCAATATCGAAGTGAAGCTGGGCAAGCACTTCCTGCCTAACTTCCCGATTCCCGATGGCATGACCATCGACGAATATTTCCGCAAGGTGTCGTTCGACGGCCTCGAAGAGCGCCTGAGCGTCCTGTTGCCCAAGGACACCACCCCAGATTACGAAGCCAGGCGCCAGGTGTATGTCGACCGGTTGAATTTCGAACTGGATATCATCATCCAGATGGGTTTTCCCGGTTACTTCCTGATCGTGATGGACTTCATCCAGTGGGCCAAGAACAACGGCGTGCCGGTGGGCCCTGGCCGTGGATCGGGTGCCGGGTCGCTGGTGGCCTACGTGCAGAAGATCACCGACCTCGACCCGTTGGAATATGACCTGCTGTTCGAACGTTTCCTCAACCCGGAACGGGTATCCATGCCCGACTTCGACGTCGACTTCTGCATGGACGGCCGCGACCGGGTCATTGACTACGTGGCGGAGAAATACGGCCGCAACGCGGTGAGCCAGATCATCACCTTCGGTTCCATGGCCGCCAAGGCGGTGGTGCGTGACGTGGCGCGGGTGCAGGGCAAGTCCTACGGCCTGGCGGATCGTCTGTCGAAGATGATTCCGTTCGAAGTCGGCATGACCCTGGAAAAAGCCTACGAGCAGGAAGAGATCCTGCGGGACTTCATCAAGGTCGACGAAGAGGCCGCGGAAATCTGGGAAATGGCCCGCAAGCTTGAAGGCGTGGTGCGTAACGTCGGCAAGCACGCCGGTGGCGTGGTCATCGCGCCGACCAAGCTGACCGACTTCTCGCCGATCTATTGCGATGAAGAGGGCGACGGCCTGGTCACCCAGTTCGACAAGGATGACGTCGAGGCGGCGGGCCTGGTGAAGTTCGACTTCCTCGGCCTGCGGACCCTGACCATCATCGACTGGGCGCTGAAAACCATCAACCGCGACCGCGCCAAGCTGGGCGAAGAGCCGCTGGACATTGCCTTCATCCCGCTGGACGACAAGCCGACCTACAGCCTGTTGCAGAAGGCCGAAACCACGGCAGTGTTCCAGCTTGAATCCCGGGGCATGAAGGAGCTGATCAAGAAGCTCAAGCCCGACTGCCTGGAAGACCTGATCGCACTGGTGGCCCTGTTCCGTCCGGGGCCGCTGCAATCGGGCATGGTGGATGACTTCATCAACCGTAAGCACGGTCGCGCCGAACTGGCGTATCCGCACCCGGATTATCAGTACGACGGCCTCAAGCCAGTGCTGGCGCCAACCTACGGCATCATCCTGTATCAGGAACAGGTGATGCAGATTGCCCAGGTGATGGCCGGCTACACCCTCGGCGGCGCGGACATGCTGCGTCGAGCCATGGGTAAGAAAAAGCCCGAGGAGATGGCCAAGCAGCGCGGCGGTTTCATCGAGGGCTGTGCGAACAACGGCATCGATGCGGACCTGGCCGGTAACATCTTCGACCTGGTGGAAAAATTCGCCGGCTACGGCTTCAACAAATCCCACTCTGCCGCCTATGGCCTGGTGTCGTACCAGACCGCGTGGTTGAAGGCTCATTATCCAGCGCCGTTCATGGCCGCCGTACTGTCGGCGGATATGCACAACACCGACAAGGTCGTGACCCTGATCGAAGAAGTGCGGACCATGAAGCTGCGCCTCGACGCACCGGACGTGAACGCTTCGGAGTTCAAGTTCACGGTGAACGACGAGGGCCGCATCATTTATGGCCTGGGCGCGATCAAGGGCGTGGGTGAGGGGCCGGTAGAAGCCATCACCGAGGCACGCCAGGATGGACCGTTCAAGGACTTGTTCGATTTCTGTGCCCGGGTCGACCTCAAGCGTATCAACAAGCGCACCCTCGATGGCTTGATCCGCAGCGGCGCACTGGACCGACTGGGTCCTTACTTCCATGACGAACCCAAGGCCTACCAGGCCAACATCGACCGCAACCGCGCGGTGTTGCTGGCGGCCATGGAAGAAGCGATCAAGGCCGCCGAACAGACCGCCCGCACCCATGACAGCGGCCACGCCGACCTGTTTGGCGGCCTGTTCGTCGAAGAAGACGCTGATGTCTACGGCAACCATCGCAAGGCCAAGGAGCTGACCCTCAAGGAGCGCCTCAAAGGCGAGAAAGACACCCTGGGGCTGTACCTCACCGGCCACCCGATCGATGAATACGAAGGTGAAATCCGCCGCTTCGCCCGCCAGCGCATCATCGACCTGAAGCCGGCTCGGGATACGCAAACCGTCGCCGGGATGATCATCGCCCTGCGGGTGATGAAAAACAAAAAGGGCGACAAGATGGGCTTCATCACCCTCGACGACCGTTCCGGGCGCATCGAGGCGTCGTTGTTTGCCGATGCGTTCCACTCGGCGCAGTCGCTGTTGCAGACCGACGCGATGGTGGTGGTGGAAGGCGAGGTCAGCAACGATGACTTCTCCGGTGGCCTCAGGCTGCGGGTCAAGCGGGTGATGAGCATGGAAGATGCCCGGACCAACCTCGCCGAGAGCCTGCGCCTGAAGTTGCAGACCCAGGACCTCAAGGGCGACCAGCTACGCTGGCTGGGCGAGTTGTTCAAGCGCCATCGCGGTGCTTGTCCGATCACCATGGAGTACGTGCGCCCCGACGCCAAGGCCGTGCTGCAGTTCGGCGAGGGCTGGCGGATCGATCCGGCGGATGCGTTGATTCAAGCCTTGCGTGACCAGTTCGGCAAAGACAACGTCTTCCTCCAATACCGTTGACGGCCAGGGGCCACTCCTGGACTTGGAGTGTCCCTGACCGCGACCCGAATTTTTAATCTCGACCTGAACGCGCCTCTCCCTTAAGGTAGGGCGCGAATAGACAACCGGCCGGCCCAAGCTTTCTTGGACGTCGACCCAAGACGGACGCCTATGAACCCGAATTTTCTAGATTTCGAACAGCCGATCGCCGACCTGCAAGCCAAGATCGAAGAGTTGCGCTTGGTCGGTAATGACAATTCGCTGAATATCGGCGATGAGATCTCTCGTCTGCAGGACAAGAGCCGTACGCTGACCGAAGACATCTTCGGCAAGCTGACCAGCTGGCAGATCGCGCGCCTGGCGCGTCATCCGCGTCGTCCATACACCCTGGACTACATCGATCACATCTTCACCGAGTTCGACGAGCTGCACGGCGACCGTCACTTCTCCGATGATGCCGCGATCGTCGGCGGTGTCGCCCGCCTGGACGACCAGCCGGTGATGGTCATCGGTCACCAGAAGGGCCGCGAAGTGCGCGAGAAAGTCCGCCGCAACTTCGGTATGCCGCGTCCGGAAGGCTACCGCAAGGCGTGCCGCCTGATGGAGATGGCCGAGCGCTTCAAGATGCCGATCCTGACCTTCATCGACACCCCGGGCGCCTACCCGGGCATCGACGCCGAAGAGCGCAACCAGAGCGAAGCGATTGCCTGGAACCTGCGGGTCATGGCACGGCTGAAAACCCCGATCATCGCCACCGTCATCGGTGAAGGCGGTTCCGGTGGTGCGTTGGCCATCGGCGTCTGCGACCAGTTGAACATGCTGCAGTATTCCACCTACGCGGTGATCTCGCCGGAAGGCTGCGCCTCGATCCTGTGGAAAACCGCCGAGAAGGCGCCGGACGCCGCGGAAGCCATGGGTATCACCGCCGAGCGTCTCAAAGGCCTGGGGATCGTGGACAAAGTGATCAACGAACCCGTGGGCGGTGCCCACCGTGATCCGGTCGCGGCTGCCGCGCTGATCCGAGCAGAGCTGAGTTCGCAATTGTCGATGCTGAAGAAGTTCGACAACGACGCGCTGCTGGCCCGTCGCTACGAGCGGTTGATGAGCTACGGTCTCTGATCTGACCAAGCTTCCAGCAGTTGTGTGGGGAGCCAGTGTGGGAGCGGGCTTGCTCGCGAAAGCGGTTTAACATTCAACCCATGTGTTGACTGATTCACCGCCTTCGCGAGCAAGCCCGCTCCCACATTTGATTTGTGCCAAGGCTGAAACCCATGAACACAAGCATCGACCTGCCAACCCGGCTCCTCACACAGCTATCTCCCTGGCGCAACGCCATCACCTGGCGCATCGCCTTCTCCGGCGGCCTCGACTCCACCGTCCTGTTGCACCTGCTCGCGACCCTTTCGCAACACCACGCCTTGCCCGCGCTGAGTGCGATCCATGTGCATCACGGCCTTCAGGCAGCGGCCGAGGCGTGGCCGGATCATTGCCGTTCGGTCTGCGCGACCCTTGGCGTACCGCTGGACGTGGTGAATGTACAAGTGCGTCCTGGCGCCAGCATCGAGCGTGCCGCTCGGGAGGCGCGTTATGGCGCGTTCGTGGCGGCCACCCATGGCAATGAAGTGCTGCTCACCGCCCAGCACCGTGATGATCAGGCCGAAACCTTGTTGTTTCGCCTGCTGCGGGGGGCAGGGGTGAGGGGCTTGGCGGCGATGCCACGGCAGCGGCCTTTGGGACTGGGGCATCTGCTGCGGCCCTTGCTCGAGGTATCCCGTACCGAGCTGGAAACTTATGCGACGCAACAGGGCTTGAGCTGGATCGACGACCCGTCCAACGATGATCACCGGTACGCGCGCAACTACCTGCGCCAGCGGGTTTTTCCTGCGCTGGCCGGGCACTGGCCGCAAGCCTCGGCAACCCTGGCCCGAAGTGCTGCGCATATGGGCGAAGCCCAAGGCTTGCTGGACGATTTGGCGCGGATCGACTTGGCCCAGGCCGTGACGCCGGATGCGTTCGACTGGCTTGGGCTGCAATCGCTGGTGCTGGCGCCGTTGCGGGCGTTGTCACCGGCCCGTCAGCGCAACGCGTTGAGCCACTGGCTGGCACCGCTGACCCTGCTGCCCGACAGCGATCACTGGGTGGGCTGGGACTCGTTGCGCGATGCCGCGGACGGTGCCCGGCCAATCTGGCGCCTGGCCGGCGGCGAGTTGCACCGGGCCGCCGGGCGGGTCTGGTGGTTATCCGACCACTGGCTATGTTCGCCGCCAGGCCCCGTCGACTGGGCGGATCCGGCGCTGCCGCTGCGCTTGCCGGGCAACGGTCGGTTGGCGCTTATCGGCCAGCCGCCTGCGGGGGCGTTTAGCGTGCGCTATCGTCAAGGCGGCGAGGTGCTGGCGTTAGCGGGTCGTGGCCATCGTGATCTCAAGCGTTTGCTCAATGAAAAGGGCGTGCCGGCGTTCGTTCGCGGCCGATTGCCGCTGCTCTATCAAGGCGAGCAATTGCTGGCGGTGGCCAACCTGGCCGGGCTTGATGCACAAGCGGATGGCAGTTGGCGATTGATCTGGACGCCAGGAAACCAAGATCTGGGTTTGAGCTGAAAGGGGCTTTCCGGTAGACTACGCTCCCTTCTTGATACAACTTCTGTGGATTCGCCTGAATTGCAGGAGTTGCCGATTACCAAGCAGTCTTTGCTGGGCGATTCCAAAAAATGTGTAGCGAGCAACGTACCGGTGATTTGTCTTCCGGTCTGTCCCAACGCGGCGGTTTTTTTGAAAGGTGCACTGTGATTAATGCAGGTGATCGGGGGCTTCGGCCTTCCTTCGCTTTCCCCGGCGGCTCGGACCGCTTTAACGCAGACTTCTAGGGTTTTTCATGACGCGCTACATATTCGTCACGGGCGGTGTTGTTTCTTCATTGGGGAAAGGCATTGCCTCGGCTTCATTGGCGGCCATCCTGGAGGCGCGGGGGCTTAAGGTCACCATGCTCAAGCTGGACCCGTACATCAACGTCGACCCGGGCACCATGAGCCCGTTCCAGCACGGTGAAGTGTTCGTCACCCACGACGGCGCCGAGACCGACCTGGACCTGGGCCACTACGAGCGGTTCATCCGCACGACCATGACCCAGAACAACAACTTCACCACCGGTCGTGTCTACGAACACGTGCTGCGCAAGGAGCGTCGTGGTGACTACCTGGGCGCGACCATCCAGGTCATCCCGCACATCACCGACGAAATCAAGCGCCGCATCATCAAGGGTGCCGGCGACGCCGACGTGGCGATGGTCGAAATCGGCGGGACCGTGGGCGATATCGAGTCCCAGCCATTCCTCGAAGCCATCCGCCAGTTGCGTTTCGAAATCGGCGCCAAGCGCGCGATGCTGATGCACCTGACCCTGGTCCCGTACATCGCCACCGCTGGCGAAACCAAGACCAAGCCGACCCAGCATTCGGTCAAGGAACTGCGTTCCATCGGCCTGCAGCCGGACGTGCTGATCTGCCGCTCCGATCACCCGATCGACATCTCGTCGCGCCGCAAGATCGCCCAGTTCACCAACGTTGAAGAGCGCGCGGTCATCGGCCTGGAAGACGCCGACACCATCTACAAGATTCCGGGCATCCTGCACTCCCAGGGTCTGGACGATTTCGTCGTCGAGCGTTTCGGCCTGCAATGCGCTGGCGCCGACCTGTCCGAATGGGACGCCGTGGTCGATGCCAAGCTCAACCCTGAGCACGAAGTCACCATCGCCATGGTCGGCAAGTACATGGAACTGCTGGATGCCTACAAGTCGCTGATCGAGGCGATGAGTCACGCCGGCATCAGCAACCGCACCAAGGTCAACCTGCGCTACATCGACTCCGAAGACATCGAGAACCAGGGCACCGGCCTGCTCGAAGGCGCCGATGCGATCCTCGTACCGGGCGGCTTCGGCTTGCGCGGCGTGGAAGGCAAGATCACCGCCGTGCAATACGCTCGCGAAAACAAGGTGCCTTACCTGGGTATCTGCCTGGGTATGCAAGTGGCGGTCATCGAATTCGCCCGTAACGTCATGGGCTGGAAAGACGCCAACTCCACCGAGTTCGATCGCGCCAGCGGCCACCCGGTCGTGGGCTTGATCACCGAGTGGGCAGACGCCACCGGCGCGGTGGAAATCCGTACCGAAGCCTCCGATCTGGGCGGCACCATGCGCCTGGGCGCCCAGGAATGCCTGCTCGAAGCCGGCTCCCTGGTGCACCAGTGCTACGCCAAGGACGTGATCGTCGAGCGTCACCGTCACCGCTACGAAGTGAACAACAACCTGCTGCCGCAACTGATCGAGGCTGGCCTGAAGATCTCCGGTCGCTCCGGTGATGGCGCGTTGGTGGAAGTGGTCGAGGCCCAGGACCATCCATGGTTCGTCGCCTGCCAGTTCCACCCCGAGTTCACCTCGACGCCGCGCGACGGTCATCCGCTGTTCAGTGGTTTTGTGAAAGCCGCTTTGGCCCAACACCAGAAAAAGGCATAAGACGATGGCCCAGAAGATCATCCGCGTCGGCGACATCGAGATCGCCAACGACAAGCCCATGGTGCTGTTCGGCGGCATGAACGTGCTGGAAAGCCGCGACATGGCGATGCAGGTCTGCGAAGAATACGTCAAGGTCACCCAGAAACTGGGTATCCCCTACGTGTTCAAGGCCAGCTTCGACAAGGCCAACCGCTCGTCCGTGACCTCCTACCGTGGTCCGGGCCTGGAAGAAGGCATGCGGATTTTCCAGGACATCAAGCAAGCCTTCGGCGTGCCGATCATCACCGACGTCCACGAGCCTGCCCAGGCCGCGGTCGTCGCCGAGGTCTGCGACATCATCCAGCTGCCGGCCTTCCTGTCGCGCCAGACCGACCTGGTGGTGGCGATGGCCAAGACCGGCGCGGTGATCAACATCAAGAAAGCCCAGTTCCTTGCGCCCCAGGAAATGAAACACATCCTGAGCAAGTGCGAAGAGGCCGGGAACGACCAGTTGATCCTCTGCGAGCGCGGTTCGAGCTTCGGCTACAACAACCTGGTGGTGGACATGCTCGGCTTCGGCATCATGAAGCAGTTCGAATACCCGGTGTTCTTCGACGTGACCCACGCGCTGCAGATGCCTGGCGGACGTTCCGACTCCGCCGGCGGTCGTCGCGCCCAGGTCACCGACCTGGCCAAGGCGGGCATGAGCCAGTCCCTGGCCGGCCTGTTCCTGGAAGCCCACCCCGATCCGGACAACGCCAAGTGCGACGGCCCTTGCGCCCTGCGCCTGAACAAGCTGGAACCTTTCCTGTCTCAGCTCAAGGCGCTGGACGAGCTGGTCAAGGGTTTTCCGACGATAGAAACCGCGTAACGCGGTTTTCTCCGGTAAAGTACCGCTCGATTATCGCTCTGGCTCGGGTGGCAGCAAGGCTTGCCCGCGATGGCGCCCTTGAACTTCCATCGTCATCCGGCAGTACCCCTACAGCGTTTCGTCAACTTTGGAGTGTTTACAACAATGGCAAAAATCGTCGACATCAAAGGTCGTGAAGTTCTCGACTCCCGTGGCAACCCCACTGTTGAAGCGGACGTGCTTCTCGACAACGGCATCATCGGCAGCGCCTGCGCGCCGTCCGGTGCTTCCACTGGCTCGCGCGAAGCGCTGGAGCTGCGTGATGGCGACAAGAGCCGTTACCTGGGCAAGGGCGTACTGAAGGCCGTTGCCAACATCAACGGTCCGATCCGTGACCTGTTGCTGGGCAAGGATCCTGCCGACCAGAAGGCCCTCGACCTGGCCATGATCAAGCTCGACGGTACCGAGAACAAAGCCTCCCTGGGCGCCAACGCGATCCTCGCCGTCTCCCTGGCCGCCGCCAAGGCTGCCGCCCAGGACCAGGACCTGCCGCTGTACGCGCACATCGCCAACCTCAACGGTACCCCGGGCGTCTACTCGATGCCGGTGCCGATGATGAACATCATCAACGGCGGCGAGCATGCCGACAACAACGTCGACATCCAGGAGTTCATGGTGCAGCCGGTTGGCGCCAAGTCCTTCTCCGAAGGCCTGCGCATGGGCACCGAGATTTTCCATCACCTCAAGGCTGTGCTGAAGGCCCGTGGCCTGAGCACCGCGGTGGGCGACGAAGGCGGTTTCGCACCGAACCTGGCGTCCAACGAAGATGCGCTGAAAGTGATCTCCGAAGCCGTGGCCAATGCTGGCTACAAGCTGGGCACCGACGTGACCCTGGCCTTGGACTGCGCCGCCAGCGAGTTCTTCGAAGACGGCAAGTACAACCTGTCCGGTGAAGGCCAGGTATTCACGGCCGAAGGTTTTGCCGACTACCTCAAGGGCCTGACCGAGCGCTACCCGATCATCTCCATTGAAGACGGTCTGGACGAGTCCGACTGGGCTGGCTGGAAAATCCTCACCGACAAGATCGGCGAGAAAACCCAGCTGGTGGGCGACGATCTGTTCGTGACCAACACCAAGATCCTGAAAGAAGGCATCGATAAGAAGATCGCCAACTCGATCCTGATCAAGTTCAACCAGATCGGCACCCTGACCGAGACCCTGGAAGCCATCCAGATGGCCAAGGCCGCCGGCTACACCGCGGTGATCTCCCACCGCTCCGGTGAAACCGAGGATTCGACCATCGCGGACCTGGCCGTGGGCACCGCGGCAGGACAGATCAAGACCGGTTCGCTGTGCCGTTCCGACCGCGTTTCCAAGTACAACCAACTGCTGCGGATCGAAGAGCAGTTGAATGGCAAGGCCAAGTACAACGGTCGCGGCGAGTTTCGCGGTTAAGCGGTAAATGGTAAAAAGACAGCGGGTTAGGACGGAAAACTCGCCTCGGTGGCGGTTTTCCCTCTAATCTGATGCCTTATCAAGCACAAGCCTGGGTTTTCCAGGCTTCGTGCTATCAGACGCTGCAAAGTTTGGCATGGCGGTCTTTTTTCACTGGATACCTGATATTCGATGCGCAGTCCCAATTGGTTGTTTCTTGTCTTGCTCCTGTTGCTGGCCGGCCTGCAGTACCGCCTGTGGGTGGGTAATGGCAGCCTGGCGCAAGTGGCCGACCTGACACAGCAGATTGCCGACCAGCACGCCGAGAACGAGGCATTGCTGGAGCGTAACCGGGTAATGGACGCCGAAGTGATGGAATTGAAAAAAGGCATGGAGACCGTTGAAGAGCGGGCTCGCCATGAATTGGGTATGGTCAAGGAGGGCGAAACCCTCTACCAGTTGGCCCAATGAGTATCCGCTTGCCGGCCTTCTGGGCCGTGATTCCTGCCGCGGGCGTCGGAGCCCGTATGGCCGCGGACCGTCCCAAGCAATACCTGCAACTGGGCGGACGCACAATTCTTGAACACAGCCTCGGCTGTTTCCTCGACCATCCGACCGTCAAGGGCGTGGTGGTCTGCATTGCACACGATGATCCGTACTGGTCGACCCTGGCCTGTGCCAGCGACACTCGCATCCAGCGGGTGGACGGTGGCGCGCAGCGTTCGGATTCGGTGCTCAATGCCTTGCTGCACCTGCATGCCCAGGGCGCCGACGATCACGATTGGGTACTGGTGCATGATGCCGCCCGGCCCAACCTGTCCAGGGACGATCTGGACACCTTGCTCAGCGAGCTGGCGAACGATCCGGTTGGCGGCTTGCTGGCCGTTCCGGCGCGCGACACCCTCAAACGCGTCGACAAGCACGGTCGTGTGCTGGAAACCGTTGATCGCAGCGTGATCTGGCAAGCCTATACCCCGCAGATGTTTCGCCTTGGGGCCCTGCATCGGGCATTGGCCGACAGCCTGGTGGCGGATGCGGTGATTACCGATGAAGCTTCGGCCATGGAGTGGGCGGGCCAGGCGCCTCGGTTGATCGAAGGGCGGTCGGACAACATCAAGGTCACCCGGCCAGAAGACCTGGAGTGGTTGCGCCAGCGTTGGGCGCATCGTCTCTAAGGGATTTATTGTTCGACCGGATACCGTGTTGCGCCCTTCGCGAGCAAGCCCGCTCCCACAGGGAATCTTGGTGGTATGAAAGATTGGTTTCACTGAAATCCCTGTGGGGCTTGCTCTCGAAGGCGATCGTCCAATCACCAAAAATGCTGCTGACAGCTACCCCCGATACTCCGGTCGCTGCGCCAACCCTTCCTTCAAGTAGTCCACCAGCTTGCGCACCTTCGGCGACAGATGCCGTTGCTGTGGATACAGCGCCCACACCGCCGTATTCGGTGGCTGATGCGCCTCCAACAGCGAGATCAGCGCGCCGCTGTGCAAATGCTCCAACACGTAGTAATCCGGCAACTGACACAACCCGACCCCTTGCAGGGTCGCCTCCAGCACCGCCTGGCCGCTGTTGCAACGCCAGTTTCCCTGCACGCGTTGGGAAAATTCCCGCCCGTTCTGTTCCAGTTGCCAGAGGTCGGAACTGCCGATCAGACAGTTATGACGGCTCAATTCCGACAGGCTATGGGGGCGGCCATAGCGTTCCAGGTAAGACGGTGAGGCGCACAGGTACATGCGACGCGGTGCGAGGCGCGTGGCAATCAGGCGTGAGTCCTGCAAACGACCCAGGCGAATCGCCAGGTCCAGCCCTTCGTGGACCAGGTCGAGGGGGCGATTGCTCAGTTCGATGTCTACCCGCAATTGTGGATAAAGCCCCATGAACCGTGTCACCAACGGCACGATGAACCGCTCGCCATAGGCTACCGCACAGGTCATTCGCAACATGCCCTTGGGTTCGCTGGTGAGATCGCCCACCGCCCGGAGTGCTTCCTCACGGCCATCCTGCAACCGTTGGCAATGTTGCAAAAAAGTCTGCCCAGCCTCGGTCAGGGTCACCCGACGGGTGCTGCGATACAGCAGCCGTGTCTGTAGCCGCTCTTCAAGCCGTACGATTTGTCGACTGATGTGAGAGGAGGAAACCCCGAGGCGTTCGGCGGCGGCAGTGAATTGGCTGCACTCGGCCACGGCGACGAATTCGTCGATCCCTTCCCAGCGGTTATCGGACATGAAGGATTATCCCTGTATGGCAATAATGTTTTGCTTTTGGCTGGATTATTCATCGTCCAGCGGCGGATTACACTCCCGGTCTTGTTTTTATTTGATGGAGAGACCGGATGATCAAGTCGCGCGCTGCCGTTGCCTTCGAGGCCAAGAAACCCCTGGAAATCGTTGAAGTCGACGTCGCCATGCCCAAGGCGGGTGAAGTGCTGTTGCGTGTGGTGGCTTCCGGTGTTTGCCATACCGACGCATACACCCTGTCGGGCGCCGACCCGGAAGGCATCTTTCCGTCGATCCTCGGGCACGAGGGCGGTGCAATCGTCGAAGCCATCGGTGAGGGCGTGACCTCGGTCGCGGTGGGTGATCACGTGATCCCGCTCTACACGCCGGAATGCGGCCAGTGCAAATTCTGCAAGTCGGGCAAGACCAACCTCTGCCAGGCCATTCGCGCCACGCAGGGCAAAGGTCTGATGCCAGACGGCACCTCGCGCTTTTCCTACAAGGGCGAAACCATTTTCCACTACATGGGGACCTCGACGTTCTCCGAATACACTGTGTTGCCGGAAATCTCCGTTGCGAAAATCCCGAAGGAAGCACCCTTGGAAAAGGTCTGCCTGCTGGGTTGCGGCGTCACCACCGGTATCGGCGCGGTGATCAACACCGCCAAGGTCAAGCCGGGTGACACCGTGGCCATCTTCGGCCTGGGCGGCATCGGCCTGTCGGCGGTGATCGGTGCCGTGAAGGCCAAGGCATCGCGCATCATCGCCATCGACATCAACCCGGCCAAGTTCGAGATTGCCAAGCAGTTGGGCGCCACCGATTGCGTGAACCCGAAAGACTTCGACCGTCCGATCCAGGAAGTCATCGTCGACATGACCGACGGCGGCGTGGACTTTTCCTTCGAATGCATCGGCAACGTCCAGCTGATGCGTGCCGCACTGGAGTGCTGCCACAAGGGTTGGGGCGAGTCGGTGATCATCGGCGTGGCCGGTGCCGGCCAGGAAATCGCCACCCGTCCGTTCCAACTGGTGACAGGGCGCGTCTGGCGCGGTTCGGCGTTCGGCGGCGTGCGCGGTCGCAGCGAGCTGCCCAGCTATGTGGAAATGGCCGAGAAGGGCGAAATCCCGCTGGATACCTTCATCACCCACACCATGGGCTTGGAAGATATCAACAAGGCATTCGACCTGATGCATGAAGGCAAGAGCATCCGTACCGTCATTCATTTTTAAGAGCAGCTGCAAGCTACAAGCTACAAGCGGCAAGTGAAGCGCGGTGCTTTTTCTTGCCGCTTGTGGCTCGCGGCTTACGGCTGAGGTGAAGTTATGAACCTCGAAAATATTTCCTGTCAGAAAAGCTTCGGCGGCTGGCACAAGCGTTACCGACACCGCTCCGAAGTGCTTGGCTGTGACATGGTGTTTGCCGTGTACCTACCACCGCAAGCCGAACAAGGCGGCAAGTTGCCCGTGCTGTATTGGTTGTCCGGGCTGACCTGCACCGACGAGAACTTCATGCAGAAGGCCGGCGCCCAGCGCATGGCTGCCGAGCTGGGGCTGATCATCGTCGCGCCGGACACCAGCCCGCGTGGCGCCGACGTGCCGGGCGATCCGGACAACGCCTGGGACTTCGGCCTGGGCGCGGGGTTCTACCTGAACGCCACCCAGGAACCCTGGGCGCGGCACTATCGGATGTATGACTACGTGGTGCAGGAATTGCCGGCGTTGGTCGAAGCGCATTTTCCGGCGTCGGACAAGCGCAGCATCAGCGGTCACTCCATGGGCGGCCACGGCGCGCTGGTCTGCGCCTTGCGCAACCCGGGACGTTATCGTTCGGTGTCGGCCTTTTCACCGATCAACAATCCGATGGATTGCCCATGGGGTCAGAAAGCCTTCTCCCGTTACCTCGGGGAAGACCGCTCGAAATGGCGTGAATGGGATGCCTGCGCGCTGATTGCCGAGGCTGATGAGAAGCTGCCGTTGTTGGTGGACCAGGGCGATCGCGATGATTTCCTGGCCAACCAGCTCAAGCCCGAAGCCTTGCAGCAGGCGGCGAAGGCGGCGGGTCATCCCTTGGAGTTGCGCCTGCAACCGGGCTACGACCACAGCTACTTCTTCATCGCCAGTTTCATTGATGATCATCTGCAACATCATGCGCGCGCTCTAAACGTCTAATGCAGGTAGAATCACGCCCTGACAGAAATCAGGGCGTTTTTTTATGCGTATTGGCCACGGCTACGATGTTCACCGTTTCACTGAAGGCGACTTTATTACCCTGGGTGGCGTGCGTATCGCGCACGGCTTCGGGCTACTCGCGCATTCTGATGGTGATGTCCTGCTGCACGCCCTGAGTGACGCATTGCTCGGCGCGGCGGCCCTGGGCGATATCGGCAAGCATTTCCCCGACACCGATCCTCGATTCAAGGGCGTCGACAGTCGTGTGCTGCTGCGTCATGTGGTCTCGCTGGTCCACGCTAAGGGCTGGAAGGTCGGCAATGTCGATAACACCATCGTCGCACAGGCGCCGAAAATGGCGCCGCACATCGAGGCCATGCGTCAATTGATTGCCGAGGATCTCCAAGTTGAGCTGGACCAGGTGAACGTGAAAGCCACCACCACCGAGAGGCTCGGTTTTGTCGGTCGCGAAGAAGGCATTGCCGTCCATTCCGTTGCCTTGTTGCTGCGCCCATGACCGAACTGGAACTGTTGGGGCCGCGTGCCTATGGCGAGTCGCTGGGCAGCGCGGTGCTCAAGGCCACTGCCGAAGATTTCCAGGTCGATGAAGTGCTCGACATTCCGTTGACCGGCGATGGCGAGCATTTGTGGATCTGGGTCGAAAAGCGCGGCTTGAACACCGAGGAGGCTGCCCGGCGAATTGCCAAGGCTGCCGGCGTGCCGCTGCGCACCGTCAGCTACGCCGGGCTCAAGGACCGTCAGGCCCTGACCCGGCAATGGTTCAGTGTTCAATTGCCGGGCAAGGCGGACCCGGACCTATCGGCGGCAGTGAACGACACGCTGAAGATCCTCAAGACCGTGCGTCATAGGCGCAAGCTGCAACGCGGCGCGCACTCGGCCAATGGTTTCACCTTGCGCCTGACCCAATTCAAGGGCGATCCGGCGGCCATCGACGCGCGCCTGCAACAGATCGTCCGCCAGGGTATTCCCAATTATTACGGTGCCCAGCGTTTTGGTCATGATGGCGGCAACGTCGTCGACGCCCGTGGCTGGGCGGCACGCAAGGCTTTGCCGGAGCAACGCAACGTGCGTTCGCGGCTGTTGTCCGCGGCCCGCAGTTTCCTGTTCAACCGTCTATTGGCGGCGCGGGTGGCCGACGGTACCTGGCAACAAGCCCAAGTGGGTGACTTGCTGGCCTTCACCGACAGCCGCAGTTTTTTCCCGGCCGGTGAGGCCGAATGCAACGATCCGCGCCTGGCGATCCTCGATCTGCACCCGACCGGGCCACAATGGGGCGAAGGCCCTTCACCGGCCTCGGGTGTGATCCACGATCTGGAACAGGCCGTCGCCGAGGGCGAAGCGGACTTGCGTGATTGGTTAGTCAACGCGGGAATGAATCACGAACGTCGCATCCTGCGACTGCCCATTAGCGGGCTGTCGTGGCATTATCCCTCGCCTGACATTCTGCAACTGGAATTCGTCCTGCCGGCCGGATGTTTCGCCACTGTCTTGGTGCGCGAACTCGTCGATCTGGTGCCGGTAGGGCAGACGGACAGCCCATGCGTATTCTGATTTCTAACGACGACGGGGTGACAGCCCCCGGTCTTGCCGCGCTTTATGCTGCGCTGGCGGATTTTGCCGAGTGCGTGGTGATCGCCCCGGACCAGGACAAAAGCGGCGCCAGCAGCTCGCTGACGCTCGACCGTCCGTTGCACCCCTGCTATCTGGATAACGGTTTCATCAGCCTCAATGGCACCCCGACCGATTGCGTGCATCTGGGCATCCATGGGTTGCTGGAGCGCGAGCCGGACATGGTGGTCTCGGGCATCAACCTGGGCGCGAACCTGGGGGATGACGTGCTGTATTCCGGTACGGTCGCCGCCGCCCTGGAAGGTCGCTTCCTGGAGCACCCGTCGTTTGCCTTTTCGTTTGTTTCCCGGCAGGTCGATAACTTGCCCACCGCCGCCTACTTCGCCCGCAAGCTGGTAGAGGCCCATGGCGAACTGGATCTGCCGCCGCGCACGGTGCTGAACGTGAATATCCCGAACCTGCCCCTGGATCACATCCGTGGCATCCAGCTTACGCGCCTGGGCCATCGTGCCCGCGCCGCCAAGCCCATGCACGTGGTCGACCCGCGAGGCAAGGCCGGTTACTGGATCGCCGCCGCCGGCGATGCGGAGGACGGTGGGCCGGGCACCGATTTCCATGCGGTGATGCAGGGATACGTCTCGATCACCCCGTTGCAGCTCGACCGTACCTTCAACGATGCCTTTCGACACCTCGATGGCTGGCTGGAGGGACTGCGTTGATGCGCGAGCAAGACGATATGCTGCGCCGGGGTATCGGCATGACCTCCCAGCGTACCCGAGAGCGACTGATTCAGCGGCTCTACGAAGAAGGCCTGTCCAACGCCCAGGTGCTGGAAGTGATTCGCCGTACGCCTCGGCATCTGTTCGTCGATGAAGCCCTGGCCCATCGCGCCTATGAAGACACGGCGTTGCCGATCGGCCACAACCAGACCATTTCCCAGCCTTATATGGTGGCCCGCATGAGCGAGTTGCTGCTGGAGGCGGGACCGTTGGACAAGGTGCTGGAAATCGGCACTGGCTCGGGCTACCAGACGGCAGTGCTGTCGCAACTGGTGGAGCGGGTGTTTTCCGTGGAGCGGATCAAGGTGCTGCAGGATCGCGCCAAGGAACGCCTGGTTGAACTGAACCTGCGCAACGTGGTGTTTCGCTGGGGCGATGGCTGGGAGGGCTGGCCGGCGCTGGCGCCTTATAACGGCATCATCGTTACCGCGGTGGCCACCGATGTGCCCCAAGCCTTGCTGGATCAACTCGCCCCCGGCGGGCGGATGGTCATTCCGGTGGGTTCCGGTGAGGTTCAGCAGTTGATGTTGATCGTGCGTGAAGAATACGGTTTTTCACGCCATGTCCTGGGAGCCGTACGGTTCGTGCCGCTGCTCAACGGGCCATTGGCCTGAGCATTGATAAACGGACGCTGAATTCCACGGCGTGGGTTGTGTCTTACAGCGGCACCCCAGTGCCGAACAAGACCCAATGGCGTCGAGCAAACGTGTGCGACAGTGCTTGGCGCTTCATTAATAGAGGCATGATCATGCCTCGTTATAGTTGCATCGTGTCTGCCTGGGCAGGCAGTTTCCATTTTTTCAGCCACCACAAAGGGAGCAGCGGGTGAGTCTCACAGTCATTGCGCAGCGTATGGGTATCACGAGCTTTCAGCGCCTGGTGACTGGCCTTGTCTTGAGTACGTTGCTGGTCGGTTGTTCCAGTACACCGTCCGGTAATGTCCGGGTTGTCGATCGCAACAATGCTGCACCGCAGCGTCCTACAGTAACGACCGGTCAGTATGTAGTCCGTCGTGGCGATACACTGTTTTCCATCGCTTTTCGCTACGGTTGGGACTACAAGTCCCTTGCGGCGCGGAACAATATTCCTGCGCCTTATACGATTCATCCAGGTCAGACGATTCGCTTCGATGGTCGCAGCGGCTCAACGCCTACCGCGGTCGTCACGCAGTCGGATTCGACCCCTTCATCTTCGAGCAAAACCACGGTCATTCGCCGGCCGGTCGGGGCTGCGACGCCGCCAGTACCGTCCGTCGCGAGCAAGCCGGCGCCTGCTCCACTGCCGCCTGCAGGCCCCGCCCCGACTGGCTGGGGATGGCCTTCTAATGGCGTTCTCATTGGAAAATTCTCTTCAAACGGTAGTTTGAATAAAGGAATTGATATCGCCGGGGATTTGGGACAGCCTGTTTTAGCCGCGTCTGATGGCACGGTTGTGTACGCCGGGAGTGGTTTGAGGGGCTACGGCGAACTCGTGATCATCAAACACAGCGATACCTACGTCAGTGCCTACGGTCACAACCGCAGGCTGTTGGTTCGGGAGGGGCAGCAGGTCAAGGTCGGACAGACAATTGCCGAAATGGGGTCAACGGGTACAGACCGGGTGAAACTGCACTTTGAGATTCGCCGACAAGGTAAACCGGTAGATCCACTGCAATTCCTGCCACGTCGTTGATTTGGTTGTCAGCCTGTTCCGTCACGTAGAGGGAACAGGCTCCAGCGTTGCCAAGGATAAAGGCGTCGCTTGAGCTTGAGGTCGAACTCACCAAAGGACTATAACAATGGCTCTCAGTAAAGAAGTGCCGGAGTTTGACATCGACGATGAGGTTCTCCTGATGGAGACCGGCATCGCTATGGATTCGATGTCGAATGATGAGGGAGCGTCTCCTCCTTCCGTTCGTGCCAAATCCAGACACTCCGCTTCACTTAAACAACATAAGTACATCGATTACACCCGGGCGCTGGACGCCACTCAGCTGTACCTCAACGAAATCGGTTTCTCGCCGCTGCTCTCCCCCGAGGAAGAAGTTCATTTTGCGCGCCTGTCGCAAAGCGGTGACCCAGCGGGTCGCAAACGCATGATTGAAAGCAACCTGCGCCTGGTGGTGAAAATCGCCCGACGCTACGTCAATCGTGGGCTTTCGCTGTTGGACCTGATCGAAGAGGGCAACCTGGGGTTGATTCGCGCCGTGGAGAAATTCGATCCCGAGCGAGGCTTCCGCTTCTCGACCTACGCCACCTGGTGGATCCGCCAGACCATCGAACGGGCGATCATGAATCAGACGCGCACCATCCGGTTGCCGATTCATGTGGTCAAGGAGCTTAACGTCTACCTGCGAGCCGCCCGTGAGCTGACCCAGAAGCTCGATCATGAGCCTTCACCCGAAGAGATCGCCAACCTGCTGGAAAAACCGGTGGGCGAGGTCAAGCGTATGCTTGGGCTCAATGAGCGGGTTTCCTCGGTGGACGTCTCGCTGGGCCCGGACTCGGACAAGACCCTCCTGGACACCCTCACTGACGAGCGCCCTACGGACCCTTGTGAATTGCTTCAGGACGACGACTTGTCCCAGAGCATCGACCAATGGCTTTCGGAACTGACCGACAAGCAGCGGGAGGTGGTAATCCGCCGCTTTGGCCTGCGTGGCCATGAGAGCAGCACCCTGGAAGACGTAGGCCTGGAGATTGGTTTGACCCGTGAGCGGGTGAGACAGATTCAGGTGGAGGGCCTCAAGCGTTTGCGCGAGATCCTGGAGAAGAATGGCCTGTCGAGCGAGTCGCTGTTCCAATAGACAAGCCGGCAAATGCAGCAGGAAAAGCCCCGACCGGTTCGTAATGCTGTTCACTTAAGCATTTGAGTCCAAGCCGGGCTTTCTAGAAAATCCGATACCAGTCCTCTGGTATCGGATTTTTTATGCCCATTCAGC